>NZ_KV828379.1:134366-405194 GCF_001836405.1 Pseudomonas sp. HMSC057H01
ACAACTGTATAAGTAGACAGTATTATTCCACAGGGCAAGTCGCTCGCCTACCCCCGACGGGAAGAATGTTCCGAACGGTTGCCCGCAGGCGCGGCTAGCCCGGGTTCTCGCCGTTGCTCATGCGCAGCAGGCCGGTCAGCGCGGTCGCCACCGTCTGCCGGCGCACGGCGTCGCGGTCGCCGTTGAACTGGCAGCGCTCACTGACCAGCCGCTCGCCGTCGGCCCAGGCCAGCCAGACCGTGCCTACCGGCTTTTCCGGCGAGCCGCCGTCGGGCCCGGCGACACCGCTCACCGCCACCGCGAAACGCGCCCCGCTGTGCCGCTGGGCGCCGCGCACCATGGCCTCGACCACTTCCCGGCTGACCGCGCCGACTGCCGGGAACAGCGACTCGGGCACCTCCAGCTGGAGGGTCTTCTGGCGGTTCGAGTAGGTCACGTAGCCAGCCTCGAACCAGCCCGAACTCCCCGGGATGCGGGTGATCGCCTCGGCGATGCCGCCACCGGTGCAGGATTCCGCCGTGCTGACCTGCTCGCCCAGGTAACGAAGGCTTTCGCCGAGGCGGGCGGCCAGTGCGGTCAGGTCGGACTCCATCAGGGTCATCACTGTTCTCCAGGGTAGAAACGGAAAGGGACTACCCTACACCATCGGCTTTTCCATTCAGAAGCAGCTTTCGGACAAGCGCAACCGCGCGAAGGCAGCGAATGCGCGAACATGCGTGTTCCATCACCGTCCAAGGAAAGGCACCCCATGAACATCGCGCCACTCAAGGTCTCTCTGCTCTCCCTCGCCCTGCTCCTCTCCCCCGTAGCCAGCCTCCCCGCCCATGCGGCCTGCACCGCCAACCTGGCCCTGCAACCCGCCAGCAGCCTGCCCGCGCTCGGCGGGCGCCTGGTCTACCACAGCTATATGGAGTACGGGGACGGCTCCTCGAACCTCTACCTGCACGATTTCAAGAGCAAGAGCACCCGCCAGCTCAACCAGCCCGGCTGGAACATCGAGGACCCGATGAATGCGCATTTCTCCCCGGACGGCCGCTACCTGACCTTCATGGGCCGCCAGAATGGCGCCTGGCACGTGTTCGCCTGGGCCATCGGCGGTACCCAGGCGCCGAGCAACCTGACCGCGGCCATCGGCGGTCGCAACGAGGACCCGAAGTTCTCCTTCGATGGCCGCCAGGTCGTGCTCAAGCACGAGGGCGACATCCGCCTCGCCACCCTGGTCTTCAATGGCGATGGCAGCGTCGGCGTGAGCGCCTGGAAAGCCGTGACCAGCGACGGCTGGAGCACCGAGGAGTCGATGCCGTTCCTCACCCCCTCAGGCAAGTACGTGGTCTACGCGACAGGAGCCGGCGACAGCCTGCGGGTGGTGCGCAGGAACCTGGAGAACGGCCAGGTCAGCCCCCTCGCCACCCCGGCCGCGGGGGGCCGCGACTATTACCCGGTGGTACGCGACTACACCGCCTACTTCCTCTCGCGTACCCAGCCGGCCGGCAACGACCAGTTGGCCATGGTCGTACCCAACAGCCCGCCCGGCACCCCGGCGATCCTGCCGCTCAACCACTGCCAGGGCGACAATTCCGATGCCGCGCCGGTGAACGAGGACTACCTGATCTTCTCCAGCACTTCGTTCGACCCGACCTACAGCCTGCTCCTCGGTGACATCGCCGCGGCGCGGGTCTGGCGTCTCGACCCGGCGCAGATCAACCTGCCCGACGGTCGGCAGAAGCTCGGCGCCAGCTATACCGCGGCACGCTGAAAGCAGCCCGCACAGGCGCGGACCTGAGGGTCCGCGCCGGTTCCGAACGGACCCGACACAGGCCGGTGAATCGGGTTAACATTGCCCTCTTTTGCACCGTCCAAAGCCCGCTTCCGAAGGCCCGTATGACCGACCTCTCTCAGCACACGCCAATGATGCAGCAGTACTTCAAACTGAAGCATCAGCACCCCGACCAATTGATGTTCTATCGCATGGGCGACTTCTACGAGCTGTTCTACGAGGACGCGAAGAAGGCCGCCAAGCTGCTCGACATCACCCTGACCGCGCGCGGCCAGTCCGGCGGCAAGGCGATCCCGATGGCAGGCATTCCCTTCCATTCGGCGGAGGGCTACCTGGCCAAGCTGGTCAAGCTCGGCGAGTCGGTGGCGATCTGCGAGCAGATCGGCGACCCGGCCACCAGCAAGGGGCCGGTGGAGCGCCAGGTGGTGCGGATCATCACCCCCGGCACGGTGAGCGACGAGGCGCTGCTCGACGAACGCCGCGACAACCTGCTGGCGGCAATCCTCGGCGACGAGCGCCTGTTCGGCCTCGCCGTGCTGGACATCACCAGCGGCCGCTTCAGCGTCCAGGAGATAAAAGGCTGGGAAACCCTGCTGGCCGAACTGGAGCGCCTCAACCCGGCCGAGCTGCTGATTCCCGACGACTGGCCACAGGGCCTGCCGGCGGAGAAGCGCCGCGGCGTACGTCGCCGCGCGCCGTGGGACTTCGATCGCGACTCGGCGCACAAGAGCCTCTGCCAGCAATTCGGCACCCAGGACCTGAAAGGCTTCGGCTGCCAGAACCTGACCCTGGCCATCGGCGCCGCCGGCTGCCTGCTCGCCTACGCCAAGGAAACCCAGCGTACCGCCCTGCCGCACCTGCGCAGCCTGCGCCACGACCGCCTCGATGACACGGTGATCCTCGACGGCGCCAGCCGCCGCAACCTGGAGCTGGATATCAACCTCAGCGGTGGCCGCGAGAACACCCTGCAATCGGTGGTCGACCGCTGCCAGACCGCCATGGCCAGCCGCCTGATGAGCCGCTGGCTGAACCGTCCGCTGCGTGACCGCGCGGTGCTGGAAGCCCGCCAGGAGTCCATCGCCTGCCTGCTGGAACGCTATCGCTTCGAGAACCTGCAACCGCAGCTCAAGGAAATCGGCGACCTCGAACGTATCCTCGCCCGCATCGGCCTGCGCAACGCCCGCCCTCGCGACCTGGCGCGCCTGCGCGACGCGCTGGCGGCGTTGCCGGACCTGCAGAACGCCATGACCGAACTGGAAGCGCCGCACCTGCAGGCGCTGGCCACCACCATCGGCACCTATCCCGAACTCGCCGAACTGCTGGCCAAGGCGATCATCGACAACCCGCCGGCGGTGATCCGCGACGGTGGCGTGATCAAGACCGGCTATGACGCCGAGCTGGACGAGCTGCAGGCGCTGAGCGAAAACGCCGGGCAATTCCTGATGGACCTGGAAGCGCGCGAGAAGGCCCGCACCGGCCTGCCCAACCTGAAGGTCGGCTACAACCGCATCCATGGCTACTTCATCGAGCTGCCACGGGTGCAGGCCGAACAGGCGCCGGCCGACTACATCCGCCGGCAGACCCTGAAAGGCGCCGAGCGCTTCATCACGCCGGAACTGAAGGCCTTCGAGGACAAGGCGCTGTCGGCCCAGAGCCGCGCCCTGGCCCGCGAGAAGGCACTCTACGAAGAGCTGCTGGAACGTCTGATCGGCCACCTCGCTCCGCTCCAGGACAGCGCCTCGGCGCTGGCGGAGCTGGACGTGCTGGCGAACCTCGCCGAACGCGCGCTGAACCTCGACCTGAATCGCCCGCGGTTCGTCGAACACACCTGCCTGCACATCGAGCAGGGCCGCCATCCGGTGGTCGAGCAGGTGCTGGAGACGCCGTTCGTGGCCAACGACCTGGCGCTGGATGCCGACACCCGGATGCTGGTGATCACCGGTCCGAACATGGGCGGTAAATCCACCTACATGCGGCAAACCGCGCTGATCGTGCTGCTTGCGCATATCGGCAGCTTCGTTCCGGCTGCGCGCTGCGAGCTGTCCCTGGTGGACCGCATCTTCACCCGCATCGGCTCGTCCGACGACCTTGCCGGCGGCCGCTCGACCTTCATGGTGGAGATGAGCGAAACCGCCAACATCCTGCACAACGCCACTGACAAGAGCCTGGTGCTGATGGATGAGGTCGGCCGCGGCACCAGCACCTTCGACGGCCTGTCGCTGGCCTGGGCAGCGGCCGAGGACCTGGCCCGGACTCGCGCCTTCACCCTGTTCGCCACCCACTACTTCGAGCTGACCGTACTGCCGGAAAGCCAGCCCGCGGTAGCCAACGTGCACCTGAACGCGACCGAGCACAATGAACGCATCGTGTTCCTGCACCATGTACTGCCGGGACCGGCGAGCCAGAGCTACGGCCTCGCGGTGGCCCAGTTGGCCGGCGTGCCGACTCCGGTAATCCAGCGCGCCCGCGAACACCTCAAGCGCCTGGAAACCACCAGCCTGCCGCACGAGATGCCGAGCCAGCAGAGCGGCAAGCCCGCCTCGCCGATGCAGAGCGACCTGTTCGCCAGCCTGCCGCACCCGGTGATCGATGAATTGTCGAGGATCAATCCCGACGATATCAGCCCGCGGCAAGCTCTCGATCTGTTATATGCATGGAAGATGCGGGTCTGACGGACTACCGCACAAGCTGCTAGAATCGCGCGCGCTTAGCCGCCCGCCTGAGGAGAGAACTAGAAAATGACCTTCGTCGTCACCGACAACTGCATCAAGTGCAAATACACCGACTGCGTGGAAGTCTGCCCGGTAGACTGCTTCTACGAAGGACCCAACTTCCTGGTCATCCATCCGGACGAGTGCATCGACTGCGCCCTGTGCGAGCCCGAATGTCCGGCCCAGGCGATTTTCTCCGAAGACGAAGTGCCGGAGAACATGCAGGAATTCATCGAGCTGAACAGCGAGCTGGCGGAAGTCTGGCCGAACATCACCGAGAAGAAGGATGCCCTGCCCGACGCTGAGGAATGGGACGGCGTCGCCGGCAAGCTCCAGCATCTGGAGCGCTGATACGCCAAGGCCCGCAAACAGCGGGCCTTTTCTTTGGCGACGAGTAAAACGGCAGGCAAAAAAAGGGGCGGGGTATTACCCCGCCCACTCTTCAGTCCCTCGTCATCGTCCTGATGAATCGCCTCCCTGGCGACGTCCCTTCCCCGATCCTTCGGGGTTGCGTGTTCCCTGTACGCAGGAGTGATATTAGCGATTCCCTGTGCTCCCGCAACCTGCCAGAAAACCCAGCGAAGCTTCTTCGGCAGTCATTTTATAAAAATATATTCCTTTATTTTCAATAAGTTACTTAAATTCACCGAGCGTTTTTGGCAAACCTCCCGGACATTTATCTACTTAGGCTCACACGCCGTGTAAGTTAATGCTTACAAGAGCAGACACAAAAAACCCGGCGAACGCCGGGTCTTCAGTGGGTCTAAGGTTTTCCGTCACTGGAACAGCGCGTCACTCGACAGGCCGTTCTTCTCCAGGATCTCCCGCAGGCGCTTCAGCGCCTCGACCTGGATCTGACGAACCCGCTCGCGGGTCAGGCCGATTTCCTGACCGACCTCTTCCAGCGTGCTGCTTTCGTGCCCGCGCAAGCCGAAGCGGCGAATCACCACCTCACGCTGCTTGTCGGTGAGTTCCGTCAGCCACTGGTCGATGCTTTCGCTGAGATCGTCATCCTGCAGCAGCTCGCACGGATCGGTGGGGCGATCGTCGGTGAGCGTATCCAGCAGGGTCTTGTCCGAGTCCGGACCAAGAGAGACGTCTACCGAAGTCACCCGTTCGTTCAGGCCGAGCATGCGCTTGACCTCGGCGACCGGCTTCTCCAGCAGGTTGGCGATTTCTTCGGGTGAAGGTTCGTGGTCGAGCTTGTGGGTCAGTTCCCGCGCCGCACGCAGGTAGACGTTGAGCTCCTTGACCACATGGATCGGCAAGCGAATGGTCCGGGTCTGGTTCATGATGGCCCGTTCGATGGTCTGGCGGATCCACCAGGTGGCGTAGGTCGAGAACCGGAATCCGCGCTCCGGATCGAACTTCTCCACGGCGCGGATCAGGCCTAGGTTGCCTTCCTCGATCAGGTCGAGCAGGGACAGTCCGCGATTGACATAGCGCCGGGCGATCTTCACCACCAACCGCAGGTTGCTCTCGATCATCCGCTTCCGACCAGCGGGATCGCCCTTCTGCGCCAGACGAGCGAAGTGGACTTCCTCTTCGGGCGTCAACAGGGGCGAGAAACCGATTTCGTTGAGATACAGCTGCGTTGCGTCCAACGCGCGCGTGTAGTCGATGTGCTTGTGTTGTTTGGAAGAGAAGGAAGTGGTGGCTTTTGGAGTTGCCCGGGGAGAAGGCTGCTCGTCGGCAGACGACTCGTCCAGCATGATGCCGGGCTCCAGGAGGAGCACTTCATCATCGTGGTCAAACTCCGGCCCTTCTTTTTTGAGTGCCATGTCGTTATCCCTTGCATGAGTTCGACTCAAGCCCGGGCGATTCCTTTCCCGCTGGACACGCCCGGACCCGCTCACCTACATGATGTGGGCGGGCGAACTCCCGGTCAGCGACGTGGCAAATATTGCAGTGGATCGACAGGCTTACCCTGGCGGCGAATCTCGAAGTGCAGCTTCACCCGATCGGTTCCTGTGGAGCCCATCTCGGCAATCGATTGCCCTACCTTGACCTGTTGCCCTTCCCGCACCAGCAGCCTGCGGTTGTGACCGTAGGCACTCACGTAGGTCTCGTTGTGTTTGATGATGACCAACTCGCCGTAGCCCCGCAAACCACTACCGGCGTATACAACGGTCCCACCAGACGCAGCCAGGACAGGCTGGCCCAATTGACCGGCTATATCAATCCCTTTATTCAAACTTCCGTTTGAGGCAAAACGGCCGATCAGACTACCGCTCGCAGGCCATGCCCAACCGCCCACCGCAGGCCCCGCAACGACGGGAGTCGCGCCGCTGCTGGGTGGGGTCGTGGTCGAGGCCGGAGCCGGTGCGGGCTTGGCAGGTACCGACGTACTAACAGCGGGTGGAACCGGGGCAGGCTTGGTCGCCACGGGCGGAGCGACGACCGGCGTGTTTTTCGCGACGGACGGTTGCGCCGGTGCCCGCCCACCAAATTGGATAGCTTGACCGACCTGGATGGTATAGGGCGGCGCGATGCCATTGCGCGCGGCCAGGGCTTTCCAGTCCCAGCCGAAGCGGAAGGCAATGGAATACAGGGTGTCGCCGCGGCGCACGATGTACTGCCCGCTGGTGACCGGCGTACGCCGCGCAGCGGCAGGCGCGGAACCGTTGCGATCGACGACCTTGACCCCGCCGGGAGGCGACGACGAACAGGCGGCGAGAAGGGAACAGACGACGGCCCCGAGCAACAGGTGGCAGCCACCGTAGAGCCGAGTCCATTGCCGCAGGGTCGCTGCTAGCCTCAATCCTTCCCCCTTATCCATCTTCTTCGCTTTCGTTCAATCGGGCCGGCGACGCCGGCCGCCGGCTCAGGCGATCGGGCCGTTGAGCAGCGGGACGAAACGTACCGAGTCGAGTACCTGGCGGCTGAACCCGTCCTCGGTGCGGACGATCAGCATCAGTTGCTGGACCTCGCCGCCACCGACCGGGATCACCAGACGGCCCCCCGGCGCCAACTGGTCCAGCAACGACTGCGGGACTTCCGTGGCCGCCGCGGTGACGATGATTCCATTGTAGGGAGCCAACGCCGACCAGCCCTCCCAGCCATCGCCCCAACGAAAGACAACATTACGCAGGTTTAGCTCCGCAAGACGCTCCTTGGCCTTGTCCTGCAACGCCTGGATCCGCTCGACGGAGAAGACCCGCTCGACCAGTTGGGCCAGCACCGCGGTCTGGTAGCCGGACCCGGTACCGATCTCCATGACCTTGTCCAGCGGGCCGGCCGCCAGCAGCAACTCGGTCATCCGCGCCACCATGAACGGCTGGGAAATGGTCTGGTTGTGGCCGATCGGCAGGGCAGTGTCTTCGTAGGCGCGATGCGAGAGCGCCTCGTCGACGAACAGATGACGCGGCGTGCGGCGGATCACCTCGAGCACGTGGGCGTTGGACAGACCTTCTTCGTACAGGCGCTGGATCAGGCGCTCTCGGGTACGCTGGGAGGTCATGCCGATACCCCGGCGATGCAGATCTTCGGACATCACGTCAGTCCTCCCAGCCACTCGTCGAGGCCGCCGAAGGCTTCGTGGAAGGTACGGTCCAGCTGCAACGGAGTGATCGACACGTAGCCTTGCATGACCGCGTGGAAATCCGTCCCCGGCCCGCCATCCTCGGCATCGCCGGCCGCGGCGATCCAGTAGCCTTCCTTGCCGCGCGGATTGACCACCTTCACCGGTGCGGCGGCACGGGCGCGGTGCCCGAGGCGGGTCAGCTGGATACCGCGTACGCGATCCAGCGGCAGGTTCGGGATATTGACGTTGAGCACGGTACGCGGCGGCACGGCCAGGCGCTCGTGGGCGGAGACCAGCAGGCGGGCGAAGTGCATGGCGGTGGGCAGGTTGTCCGTCAACCGCGAGACCAGCGAGAAGGCGAAGGCCGGCCCCTTCAGGAAGCGCCCTTCGATGGCCGCCGCCACGGTACCGGAATAGAGGACGTCATCGCCGAGGTTGGCGCCCAGGTTGATACCCGAGACCACCATGTCCGGCAATTCCTCCAGCAAGCCGTTCAGGCCCAGGTGCACGCAGTCGGTCGGCGTGCCGTTGAGGCTGATGAATCCGTTGTCCAGGCGCTGCGGGTGCAGCGGGCGGTCCAGCGTCAGGGAACTGCTGGCGCCGCTCTTGTCCTGGTCGGGGGCGATCACTACGCAATCGGCATGATCCGCCAGCGCGTCGTAAAGCGCGGCGATACCGGGTGCGGTCACCCCGTCGTCGTTGGCAATCAGTATGCGCATGGGTTTTCCGTCTGCCCTGTCGGTACCAGGTCGAGGATTTCACGCACCACTACGGTGGCGAAACAACCGGCCGGCAGGACGAATTCCAGTTGCAGAACATCAGGTTCGGGATAATGCCACGCCAGCCCCTGGATGGGGAGCCGCAGGATGCGCCGTTCGTGCGCCATGCCCGCCTTCGCCAGCCAGCGGCAGAGCGCCGGCTCGCTCCCGGCCAGGGCCAGCTCGCGGTCGAGGACGCCGGCGCCGCTCGGCGGATCGCCCTCGCCCCAGAGCGGTCCGGTGGGGTGCAGGTCGAGGGCGGCCAGACGGGCATCGCGGCATTCTTCCTCGCCAGCGAGGAAAAAGCTGCGGCTGTCGGTGAAGGCCAGCAGGTCGCCAACCGCTGCCCGGTTCCAGCTACCCTCCGCGACCCGCTCGGCGAGCAGGCGGTTGAACAGGTAGCTGCGCCCGGCGGAAAGGAAGCGCGAACGCAGGTTGCGGTTCGCCGGCAGCAGGTCCTGTTCCGCGCAACTGCGCGCGTCGACCAGGTTGCCGCCGCCGTGGCCGAAGCGTTGCAGGCCGAAATAGTTGGGCACGCCGTCCGCGGCGATACGTTCCAAGCGCGCGTCGAGAAGGGCACGCTCCGCCCGCAGCCCGGTCAGACGCAGGGTGAAGCCGTTGGCGGCATGCGCGCCTCGCTGCAACTTGCGCGAATGACGGGTGCGGCGAAGAATCCGCAGGTCCGCGCCCTCGGCTGCGCCCAGGTCGGGATCGGCCTTGCCCGGCAGGTGCAGGCTGAACCATTGCCGGGTCAGGGCCTGGCGGTCCTTCAACCCGGCGTAGCTGACGTTCTTCTGCTGCACGCCGGCGGCGCGGCCGAGGCGACGGGCCGCCTCCTCGGTGTTCAATCCGCGCTTTTCCACCCACAACCAGAGGTGCTCGCCTTCACCGCTGAGGGGAATGTCCAGCACCTCGTCGACCTGGAAGTCCTCGGCCACGGCCTTGAGCACCGCCTCGCCGCAGGCTGCCCCATGGGCGCGCGGCCCGAGCAAGTCGAGTTCGCCGAGAACGCTCATCGGGCCATCAGCAAAGCGACCGCATGTACAGCAATGCCCTCTTCGCGTCCGGTGAAACCTAGCCGCTCGGTAGTGGTGGCCTTGACGTTGACCTGGTCGACCGCGACGCCGAGGTCCTCGGCGATCGACCCGCGCATGGTTTCGATGTGCGGCGCCATCTTCGGTGCCTGGGCGACGATGGTGGCGTCGACGTTGCCGACCTTCCAGCCCTTCTCGGCGACGATGGCGACCACGTGTCGCAGCAGCGCGCGACTGTCGGCGCCCTTGAACCGCGGGTCGGTGTCCGGGAAGTGCTTGCCGATGTCGCCCAGCGCCGCCGCGCCGAGCAGCGCATCGGACAAGGCGTGCAGCAGCACGTCGCCGTCGGAGTGGGCGACCAGCCCATGTTTGTGGGGAATGCGCACGCCGCCGAGGGTGATGAAGTCGCCCTCGCCGAAGCGATGCACGTCGTAGCCATGGCCAATTCGCATGAAAAAACGCCCTGGTTGGAATCAGGGCGTGATTCTACCCCGGATCGGGGCAGGCTTCAGGTATCGCGGATCAACCGTTGAGAACCTGGGCATGGTGGCGCAGGTGATCCTCGATGAAACTGGCGATGAAGTAGTAGCTGTGGTCGTAGCCTGGTTGCAGACGCAGCTCCAGCGGGTGGCCGGCCTTGTCCGCCGCATTGCGTAGCGCTTCCGGCTTGAGCTGGACGGCGAGGAAGTCGTCGCGCTCGCCCTGGTCGACCAGGATCGGCAAGCGTTCGGACGCACCCTCGAGCAACGCACAGGCATCCCACTCGCGCCAGGCCGCCGGGTCCTCGCCCAGGTAGCGAGAGAACGCCTTCTGGCCCCAGGGGCAATCGCTCGGATGGCAGATCGGCGCAAAGGCCGACAGCGACAGGTAGTGCCCCGGGTTGCGCAGCGCGCAGACCAGCGCGCCATGCCCGCCCATCGAGTGCCCGCTGATGCCGCGCCGCCGGGACACCGGGAAATGCGCCTCGATCAGCGCCGGCAACTCGTGCACCACGTAGTCGTGCATGCGGTAGTGCGCGGACCAGGGCTCCTGCGTGGCGTTCAGGTAGAAGCCTGCGCCCAGGCCGAAGTCCCAGGCGCCGTCGGGATCGCCGGGGACACCGCTGCCGCGCGGGCTGGTATCCGGCGCCACCAGTACCAATCCCAGTTCGGCGGCGACCCGCTGGGCGCCGGCCTTCTGCATGAAGTTCTCGTCGGTACAGGTCAGCCCGGACAGCCAGTACAGGGCCGGCAGCGCCGCCTCCGGCTCGGCCTGGGGCGGCAGGTAGATGGCGAAGACCATCTCGCAGTTCAGGGTCCGGGAAAAATGACGGTAACGCTGGTGCCAGCCGCCGAAGGTCTTCTGGCTGCCGATCAGTTCGAGGGAATCCTTCACGTGACCTCCGTGAAACAGTCGTGGCGAGCCGCAGCGCCCGCCGCGACGGCTTGTCAGTAATGAATGACGGTGCGGATGCTCTTGCCTTCGTGCATCAGCTCGAAGGCCTCGTTGATGTCCTCCAGCCCCATGGTGTGGGTGATGAAGGTATCCAGCGGGATCTCGCCCTTCTGCGCCTTCTCGACATAGCTCGGCAACTCGCTGCGCCCGCGCACCCCGCCGAACGCCGAACCGCGCCAGACGCGGCCGGTGACCAGTTGGAACGGCCGGGTGCTGATTTCCTGGCCGGCGCCGGCGACACCGATGATCACCGACTCGCCCCAGCCCTTGTGGCAGCATTCCAGCGCGGCGCGCATCAACTGCACGTTGCCGACGCACTCGAAGGAGTAGTCGACGCCGCCATCGGTCAGTTCGACGATGACGTCCTGGATCGGCTTGTCGTAGTCCTTCGGATTGATGAAGTCGGTGGCGCCCAGCTCCCTGGCGATGTCGAACTTGCCCGGGTTGATGTCGACCGCGATGATGCGCGCGGCCTTGGCCATCTTCGCCCCGATGATCGCCGCCAGGCCGATACCGCCCAGGCCGAAGATGGCAACGGTAGCGCCCTCTTCCACCTTGGCGGTATTCAGCACGGCGCCGATCCCGGTGGTGACGCCGCAACCAAGCAGGCAGACCTTATCCAGCGGCGCGTCCTTGGGAATCTTCGCCAGGGAGATTTCCGGCAGCACGGTGTATTCGGAGAAGGTCGAGCAGCCCATGTAGTGGAAGACCGGCTCGCCCTTGTAGGAGAAACGGCTGGTGCCGTCGGGCATCAGGCCCTTGCCCTGGGTGGCGCGCACGGCCTGGCAGAGGTTGGTCTTGCCGGACAGGCAGAATTTGCACTTGCCGCACTCGGCGGTGTACAGCGGGATGACATGATCGCCCACCTGCAGGGAGGTCACGCCCTCGCCCACCGCTTCGACGATGCCGCCACCTTCGTGGCCCAGAATGCACGGGAACACCCCCTCGGAATCCTGGCCGGACAGGGTGTACGCATCGGTATGGCAGACGCCGGTGGCGACGATGCGCACCAGTACCTCGCCCTTCTGCGGCGGCGCCACATCCACCTCGACGATTTCCAACGGCTTGTTGGGGGCGAAGGCGACGGCGGCACGGGACTTGATCATCTGGGAACTCCTGAACGATAGAAGCCGGCGGGCCGCTAAGCGACCCACTGAAACGGAAAGTGTAGAAAACCGCGTTTCAAGGAATAATCAGGCAATAATCAAAACATTATTGCCATACAGGGACAATCCAGATGAATCGCTGGGAAGGACTCGACGAATTCGTCGCTGTCGCCGAAACCGGGCAGTTCACCGCGGCAGCCGAACGCATGGGCGTTTCCTCGTCGCACATCAGCCGCCAGGTCGCCCGCCTGGAGGAGCGCCTGCAGACCCGCCTGCTCTACCGCAGCACCCGGCGAGTGTCGCTGAGCGAAGCCGGACAGACCTTCCTGCAACATTGCCAGCGCCTGCAGGACGCCCGCGACGAAGCCCTGCGCGCGGTCAGCGACCTCTCCGCGGAGCCCAAGGGCCTGCTGCGCATGACCTGCGCCGTGGCCTACGGCGAACGTTTCATCGTGCCGCTGGTGAATGCCTTCATGGCCGACTATCCGCAACTGCGGGTCGACATCGAGCTGTCCAACCGCCAACTGGACCTGCTCCACGAGGGCTTCGACCTGGCCATCCGCCTCGGCCGCCTGAGCGATTCGCGATTGGTCGCCACACGGTTGGCGCCACGCGTCATGTACCTCTGCACCACCCCGGAATACCTGCGCCGCCACGGTACTCCGCAGTCGCCGACGGAACTCGGCCAGTTCAACTGCCTGATCGGCAGCAGCGACCTGTGGAGCTTCCTCGAGGACGGCCGGGAAACCCAGCACCGGGTCCAGGGCAACTGGCGCTGCAACAGCGGCCAGGCGGTGCTCGACGCCGCCCTACGCGGCTTCGGCCTGTGCCAGTTGCCTGACTACTATGTGATCGAGCATCTGCGCAGCGGCCGCCTGGTCTCCCTGCTGGAAGGCCACCAGCCGCCGAATACCGCGGTATGGGCGCTGTACCCGCAGCAGCGGCACCTGTCGCCGAAAGTCCGGCAACTGGTGGACTATCTCAAGGAAGGCCTGGCGCAATCCCATCCGGGACTCGCCGGGGAGAAAAACCTGCGCTGAAGCAGTAAGGCGTTTCGCCGCTGCGATAGACTTGGCAGTTTCCCGCTCCACCCGCTATCGATTCAAGGAAGTCGCATGTCTGCCCTCAATGCGTTTCGCCAACGCTACCTGGTGAGGTTCTGGTCGCCGCTGCCGGCGCTGGTCGCCCTCGGCGTCGCCTCCGCCTACTACTTCGCGCTCACCGGCACCTTCTGGGCGGTGACCGGCGAATTCACCCGCTGGGGCGGCCACGTGCTGTCCTGGTTCGGCTACCAGCCACAGGACTGGAGCTACTTCAGGCTGATCGGCCTTCAAGGCACGCCGCTGGACCGGATCGACGGAGTGATGATCATCGGCATGTTCCTCGGCGCCCTGTGCTGCGCCCTCTGGGCCGGCAACGTCAGCCTGCGCTGGCCGACCAGCAAACGTCGCCTGCTGCAGGGCCTGGTCGGCGGTATCGTCGCCGGCTTCGGCGCACGCCTGGCGATGGGCTGCAACCTGGCGGCGTTCTTCACCGGTATCCCGATGTTTTCCCTGCACGCCTGGGCCTTCATGTTCGCCACCGTCGGCGGCGCCTGGATCGGCGTGAAGATCAGCCTGCTGCCGTTCCTGCGCACGCCGCTGAAAGTCGGCGCCACGGCCAGCGCCCTGCCCAGCGCCGAAAGCCTGGCCCGACGCGCACGCCTGCAGGCCCGCCTGGGCCTGGCGGTGCTGGCGCTCGCCGCGCTGTTCGCCGCCTGGCGCTTCGAGGTATCGCTGGTGCTGGGCATGGCCTGCCTGTTCGGCCTGCTGTTCGGCGGCCTGATCGAGCGCGCGCAGATCTGCTTCACCAGCGCCGCACGGGACCTCTGGACCACAGGCCGGACCCGCGCCGCCTTCGGCATCCTGCTCGGCATGGCGGCCGCCTGCATCGGTACCTTCGCCGTGATCCGCCTGGGCGTCGCGCCGAAGATCTTCTGGATGGGCCCGAATGCGATCATCGGCGGCATTCTCTTCGGCATCGGCATCGTCCTCGCCGGCGGTTGCGAGACCGGCTGGATGTACCGCTCGATGGAGGGCCAGCTGCACTTCTGGGTGGTCGGCATCGGCAACGTCATCGGCGGAACCCTGGTGGCAATCTTTTGGGACCAGTTGGGTACCCGCCTCGCCCTGCCCTATCCCAAGCTCGACCTGCTGGAAAGCTTCGGGCCCGGCAACGGCCTGCTGTTGACCTTCGCCGGCCTGGCCCTGTGCCTGTTGCTGGTGCAACTGAACGCCTCCCGATTCACCCGACCGCGGAAACCGAACCATGAGCCAGCCCGACAAACCGACCCTGTCGCTTGACCTGCGCGGCGAACATTGCCCGTACAACGCCATCGCCACCCTGGAAACCCTGGCGACCATGCAGCCGGGCGAACGCCTGGAAGTGGTCACCGACTGCTCGCAGTCGGTCCACGGGATTCCCGAAGACACCCAGCGCCAGGGCTACAAATGCCTGGCGGTGGAGCAGCACGGCGCGCTGTTCCGCTTCCTCATAGAGGTGCCGCTGGAAAGCTGAACGAGCGAGTCTGCAACGACAAGAAAGCCGACCCTCGGGTCGGCTTTCTTGTGCCAGGGATCAGTGCGGAAAACTGCGCTGCAGGCGCAGTAGGTCTTCCGGGGTGGTGATCTTCAGGTTGTCGGCGCGCCCTTCCACCAGTTTCGGCGCATAGCCGGCCCACTCCATCGCCGAAGCCTCGTCGGTGATCGCCACGCCGGCCACCAGCGCATCGGCCAGTGCCCGGTGCAGGGCGCCGAGGCGGAACATCTGTGGCGTATAGGCCAGCCAGACCACCGAGCGGTCGATGGTTTCGCTGACCCGGCCGTCGCGGTCGGCACGCTTGAGGGTGTCCCTCGCCGGCACCGCCAGCAGCCCGCCGACCGGATCTTCGGCGAGTTCTTCGAGCAGGCGGTCGAGGTCGCCGCGGGTCAGGTTCGGTCGCGCAGCGTCATGCACCAGCACCCAATCGTCGGCCTGTGCCCCCAGCTCCAGCAGGCGCAGCAAGCCGCTCAACACTGAGTCGGCGCGTTCGACGCCCCCGGCGGCGCGCTGCACATGCCGGCTGGCGGCGCAGTCCAGCCCGGGCCAGTAGGGATCGTCTTCGGCCAGGCAGACCACCAGGCCCCTGAGCATCGGGTGCTCGAGGAAACAATCGAGGGTGCGCTCGATCACGGTACGGCCGGCAAGATCGAGATATTGCTTCGGGCGGTCGGCGCGCATGCGCGAACCCACGCCGGCGGCGGGGATCACCGTCCAGAAGGCGGGAAGGTCGGAAGTCGTCATCGGGAGAAGGGTCGTCAGCTCACTTGGCGAGCTGGTAGAGGGTTTCGCCGTCCTTGACCATGCCAAGCTCGTGCCGCGCACGCTCCTCGACGGTCTCGGTGCCTTTCTTCAACTCGGCGACTTCGGCTTCAAGAATCCGGTTGCGCTCCAGCAGGCGCTCGTTCTCGCCATGCTGGTCGGCGATCTGCTTCTGCAGGTCGCGTACCTGCGCCAGGCTGCCATCGCCGACCCACAGGCGATATTGCAGGCCCGCCAGCGCCAGGATCAGCACCACGAACAGCCAGTAGGGGCTACGTAACCTCAAGCCTCGAACTCCTTGAGAAGAAAAGGGGTGGCTCTTGCCACCCCTTCACCGTACCAGACTAGGCTCAGCCGCGGAATTCCGCGCGACCACGGTACGGCGCCTTGGCGCCCAGCTGCTCTTCGATGCGCAGCAGCTGGTTGTACTTGGACACGCGGTCGGAGCGGCACAGCGAACCGGTCTTGATCTGACCGGCGGCGGTACCCACGGCCAGGTCGGCGATGGTCGAGTCCTCGGTTTCGCCGGAGCGGTGCGAGATCACCGCGGTATAGCCGGCGGCCTTGGCCATCTGGATGGCCTCCAGGGTCTCGGTGAGCGAACCGATCTGGTTGAACTTGATCAGGATCGAATTGCCGATGCCCTTCTCGATGCCTTCCTTGAGGATCTTGGTGTTGGTCACGAACAGGTCGTCGCCGACCAGTTGGACCTTGGCGCCGATCTTGTCGGTCAGGCCTTTCCAGCCGGCCCAGTCGGACTCGTCCATGCCGTCCTCGATGGAGATGATCGGGTAGCGCTGGGTCAGGCCGGCCAGGTAATCGGCGAAACCGGCGGCGTCGAATACCTTGCCTTCGCCTTCCAGGTCGTACTTGCCGTCCTTGAAGAATTCGCTGGAGGCGCAGTCCAGGGCCAGGGTCACGTCGTCACCCAGCTTGTAGCCGGCCTTCTCGACGGCCTCGGCGATGGCGGCCAGGGCGTCTTCGTTGGACGACAGGTTCGGCGCGAAGCCGCCTTCGTCACCGACGGCGGTGTTCAGGCCACGGGCCTTCAGCACGGCCTTGAGGTGATGGAAGATCTCGGCGCCCATGCGCAGCGCCTCGGCGAAGTTCTTCGCGCCGACCGGCTGGACCATGAATTCCTGGATATCGACGTTGTTGTCCGCATGCTCGCCGCCGTTGATGATGTTCATCATCGGCACCGGCATGGAGTACTGGCCGGGGGTGCCGTTGAGGTCGGCGATGTGCGCGTACAGCGGTACGCCCTTGGCCTGTGCGGCGGCCTTGGCGGCAGCCAGGGACACCGCGAGGATCGCGTTGGCGCCCAGCTTGGCCTTGTTCTCGGTGCCGTCCAGCTCGATCATCGCGTGGTCGAGGGCTTTCTGGTCGGCCGCGTCCTTGCCCAGCAGCAGGTCGCGGATCGGGCCGTTGATGTTGGCCACGGCTTTCAGCACGCCCTTGCCCAGGTAACGGCTCTTGTCGCCATCGCGCAGCTCGAGGGCCTCGCGGGAACCGGTGGAAGCACCGGAAGGCGCGCAGGCGCTGCCGACGATGCCGTTGTCCAGGATCACGTCCGCTTCAACGGTAGGGTTGCCGCGGGAGTCCAGGACCTCACGGCCCTTGATGTCGACGATCTTTGCCATTCTTGTTAACACTCCGAAGTGAATGAACGGGGCGGTCTGAGGAGACTAGGCAGTCTCGATTGCAGGAAAGCTCTTGATCAGCTCGTCCAGTTGCTTGAGCTGGGACAGGAAGGCTTCGAGTTTGTTCAGGCGCAGCGCGCACGGACCGTCGCACTTGGCGTGCTCGGGGTCCGGATGGGCCTCGAGGAACAGCCCGGCGAGCTTCTGGCTGAGCCCGGCCTTGGCCAGGTCGGTGACCTGGGCGCGCCGGCCGCCGGCGGAGTCCGCGCGACCGCCGGGCATCTGCAGGGCGTGGGTGACGTCGAAGAATACCGGGTACTCGAACTGCTTCATGATGCCGAAGCCGAGCATGTCGACCACCAGGTTGTTGTATCCGAAGGAGGAGCCGCGCTCGCAGAGGATCAGGCGGTCGTTACCGGCTTCC
The DNA here is from genome assembly GCF_001836405.1 of Pseudomonas sp. HMSC057H01. Lineage (NCBI taxonomy): Bacteria > Pseudomonadati > Pseudomonadota > Gammaproteobacteria > Pseudomonadales > Pseudomonadaceae > Pseudomonas > Pseudomonas sp. HMSC057H01. The sequence goes on from NZ_KV828379.1 coordinate 152,113, forward strand.
TCGCACTTGGTCAGGATGTGCTTCATCTCCTGGGGCGCGAGGAACTGGGCCTTCTTGATATTGATCACCGCGTTGGTCCTGGCCATCGCCACCACCAGGTCGGTCTGCCGCGAGAGGAAGGCCGGCAGCTGGATGATGTCGCAGACCTCGGCCACCGGCTGGGCCTGGAACGGCTCGTGGACATCGGTGATGACCGGCACCTTGAAGGTCTTCTTGATCTCTTCGAAGATCTTCATTCCCTCTTCCAGGCCCGGGCCACGGAACGAGTGGATCGAGGAACGGTTGGCCTTGTCGAAGCTGGCCTTGAACACATAGGGGATACCGAGTTTCTCGGTAACCCGTACGTATTCTTCGCAGACCTGCATGGCCAGGTCGCGCGACTCCAGCACGTTCATGCCGCCGAACAGCACGAACGGCAGGTCGTTGCCGATCTGGATATCGCCGACGCGAACGATCTTCTGTGCCATGCTCAGGCCTTCCCGGAATATTTCAGCGCGGCGTTGACGAAACCGCTGAACAGCGGGTGGCCATCACGCGGTGTGGAGGTGAATTCCGGGTGGAACTGGCAGGCAACGAACCACGGATGCTCCGGGGCCTCGACCACTTCCACCAGGGCGCCGTCGCCGGAGCGGCCGGAAATCTTCAGGCCGGCCTGTTCCAGTTGCGGCAGCAGGTTGTTGTTCACTTCGTAGCGATGGCGATGGCGCTCGACGATCACGTCCTTGGCATAGCAGTCGTGCACCAGGGTGCCGGTCTGCAGCTGGCACTCCTGGGCGCCCAGGCGCATGGTGCCGCCCAGGTCGGAAGCTTCGGTGCGGATCTCGGTGGCGCCGGTCGCGTCCTGCCATTCGGTGATCAGGCCGACCACCGGATGGCCGCTGGACTTGTCGAACTCGGTGGAGTTGGCGTCGCTCCAGCCGAGCACGTTGCGGGCGTATTCGATGACCGCGACCTGCATGCCCAGGCAGATGCCCAGGTAGGGGATCTTGTTCTCGCGGGCGTACTGCACGGTGCTGATCTTGCCTTCCACGCCGCGCAGGCCGAAGCCGCCCGGGACCAGGATGGCGTCGACGCCTTCCAGCAGGCTGGTGCCCTGCTGCTCGATGTCTTCGGAGTCGATGTAGCGCAGGTTGACCTTGGTGCGGCTCTGGATGCCGGCGTGGGTCATCGCCTCGATCAGCGACTTGTACGCGTCCAGCAGTTCCATGTACTTGCCGACCATGGCGATGGTGACTTCACGCTCGGGGTTGAGCTTGGCATCGACCACGCGGTCCCATTCGGACAGGTCGGCCTGCCCGCACTCCAGGCCGAAGCGCTCGACGACGATGTCGTCCAGGCCCTGGGCATGCAGCACCGACGGGATGCGGTAGATGGTGTCGACGTCTTCCAGGGCGATCACCGCGCGCTCCTCGACGTTGGTGAAGAGCGCGATCTTGCGCCGCGAGGAGACGTCGATCGGGTGGTCGGAACGGCAGACCAGCACGTCCGGTTGCAGGCCGATGGAGCGCAGCTCCTTGACCGAGTGCTGGGTCGGCTTGGTCTTGGTCTCGCCGGCGGTGGCGATGTACGGGACCAGGGTCAGGTGCATCAGCATCGCGCGCTTGGCGCCGATCTCGACGCGCAGCTGGCGGATCGCCTCGAGGAACGGCTGCGACTCGATGTCGCCGACGGTGCCACCGATCTCCACCAGGGCGACGTCGGCATCGCCGGCGCCCTTGATGATGCGCCGCTTGATCTCGTCGGTGATGTGCGGGATCACCTGCACGGTGGCGCCCAGGTAGTCGCCGCGGCGTTCCTTGCGCAACACGTCCATGTAGACGCGGCCGGTGGTGAAGTTGTTGTTCTGGGTCATGGTGGTACGAACGAAGCGCTCGTAATGGCCCAGGTCCAGGTCGGTCTCGGCGCCGTCCTGGGTCACGAAGACCTCACCGTGCTGGAACGGGCTCATGGTGCCCGGGTCCACGTTGATGTAAGGGTCCAGCTTGAGCATCGTGATCTTCAGGCCACGCGCTTCCAAGATCGCAGCCAGAGAAGCCGAAGCGATGCCTTTCCCCAATGAAGAAACAACACCACCCGTGACGAAGATGTAGCGCGTCATGAAAAACCCTAGAAGTCAGCGTTTAGGCGGGATCAACCGCCGGGGATTCGGAGAAGGGAGGCCAGCTCCCGCCACGGACAAATCCGTGGGCAAAGCAAACTCCTGCTGATTCCGGAGGGAATCGGCGGGAGCAGTACAAGACGGGAGCGTAGTCTACTGGAAACGGCTTACTAGCTCAAACCCGGGTCGTTCGTCGGCGGGCTCCAGGACAGTCGCCAGCCCCCCTCGCGGGGACTGTCCAGGCCAGGAATGTTGGCCACCGCGAGCAGTTCGTCGGCTCGGAAGAGCAGCGGCAAACGACCGCGCAGGAAGCTCGGTACGCCCGCTTCGTTGAGCAATCGCTTGAGGTCGCGGCGACCGCGCCCGGCCAGGGCCAGCACCTCCCCACCCCGCCGGTAGTCGACGCGCAACGGCCCCGCCGGAACCTCGCCGAGCAACGCCAGCCGACCATTGCCGGGAAGAAGCAAGGGATGAGCGGGACGCTCCCAGACGAACGGTCCCGCCGCCGCCCGCCAGTCCGCCGGCAACCACCAGATCCGCCCCGCGCCGCGACGCAGCTCGCCGCTCTCCAGGCGCCAGATCGGGTCGGCATCGTCGCCGGCATCGCGCAACGACTCCCAGCCGGCCCAGTGGTCGCTGTCCGGCAACCGCGTCAGCTGTCCCAGCCAGGCCCGCAGCAGGTTGCGCTGGCGCGCAGCGCTGAGGTGGCGCAGAGGCTCCAGGGCGATCCGGGGCAGATCCAGCCAGTCCGGCCAATCCAGTTCCGAGGGTTGGCGGCAGGCCCGGAGGTCGATGGCGGCCAGTTCAGCCAGCAGGTCTTCGGCCTCGCGCAGATGCGCCGCGCAGCGCGCCATGCCGGCGACGGCCTGCGGCCAGTGGGAGGCGAGACGCGGCATGATCTCCCGGCGCAGGTAGTTGCGCGAGAAGCGCGGATCCTGGTTGGAAGGATCCTCCACCCAGTCCAGCCGGTGCGTCTGCGCATAGGCTTCCAGTTCGGCGCGGGAAACCCCGAGCAAGGGTCGGCACAGGCGGCCGCCGCCCAGCGGCCGGCTCGCCGGCATCGCCGCCAGGCCGCGCAGGCCCGCTCCACGCAACAGGCGGAACAGCAAGGTCTCGGCCTGGTCGTCGAGGTGCTGCGCGGTGAGCAGCACCTGTCCCTCGCCCAGGTTCGCCTGGAATGCGCGATAGCGGGCGTCGCGCGCCGCCTGCTCGATGCTGCCGCCAACGGCGACCTGTACCCGCTCGACCCGCAGCGGGATACCCAGCGACCGGCAGACCGCCTGGCAGTGCGCCGGCCAACCGTCCGCCGCAGCCTGCAAGCCATGGTGGACATGCAGCGCCGACAGCGCCGGCAAGGCTTCGCTCCGGGCCAACTGGGCGAGCAGATGCAGCAACACCGTCGAATCCAGCCCGCCGGAAAACGCCACGCACCAGCCCCCCGCTTCGCGCCAGGGCGCCAGGGCCTGTAACAGACGGGATTCGAGCGGCACTGCCGGCATGCTTGCGCTCCTCATGCGACAAGCCCGGCGAATGCCGGGCTTGTCGATCGTACCAGTGCGCCGGATGGTTTACGGCGCGCCGTAGCTCATCAGGCGGTCGTAACGACGCTCCAGCAACTCACCCATTTCCAGGCCCTGGAGCATCTTCAGTTGCGCCAGCAGTTCGCCACGGATCGATTCGGCCATGCTCGCCGGATCGCGATGGGCGCCGCCCAGCGGTTCGTCGATGACCTTGTCGACGATGCCCAGGCCTTTCAGGCGCTCGGCGGTGATACCCATGGCCTCGGCGGCTTCCGGCGCCTTCTCGGCGGTCTTCCAGAGGATGGAGGCGCAGCCTTCCGGCGAGATCACCGAATAGGTGGAGTATTGCAGCATGTTCAACTGGTCGCAGACACCGATGGCCAGCGCGCCGCCGGAACCGCCCTCGCCGATCACGGTGGCGATGATCGGCGTCTTCAGTCGCGCCATCACCCGCAGGTTCCAGGCGATCGCCTCGCTCTGGCCGCGTTCCTCGGCATCGATGCCCGGGTAGGCGCCGGGCGTGTCGATGAAGGTCAGGATCGGCATCTTGAAGCGTTCGGCCATTTCCATCAGGCGGCAGGCCTTGCGATAGCCTTCCGGACGCGGCATGCCGAAGTTGCGCCGGACCTTCTCACGGACTTCGCGGCCTTTCTGGTGGCCGATGACCATCACCGGGGAACCGTCGAGGCGGGCAACGCCGCCGACGATCGCCGGGTCGTCGGCGAAATGCCGGTCGCCGTGCAGTTCCTCGAAATCGCTGAACAGGTAGCCGATGTAGTCGAGGGTATAGGGACGCTTGGGATGGCGCGCGAGCTGGGCGATCTGCCAACTGGACAGATTGCCGAAGATGTTTTCGGTGAGCGCCTTGCTCTTGTCCTGCAGACGCGAGATTTCGTCGCTGATGTTCAGCGCATTGTCGTTGCCCACCAGGCGCAGCTCTTCGATCTTGGCTTGCAGGTCGGCGATCGGCTGTTCGAAATCAAGAAAGTTCGGGTTCATAGGCTTCCGTCGTGCGCAGATTCTAGTGGGCCGTTTCCGTTTGGCGCCCTACCTTACGGGATCGGGCGCCAGGGGTCGAGCCGGGAGCAAGGGCGATCCGCGTTTTCCCGCCGCAGAGCGCGGAACAACGGCGTTATCGCCCATCGCGATTAACGATAATTGAGGAAGACGTTGTCGCGCCCGAACTGGTCACGCAATGCCTGGATCAGATCGTCCGCCGGATCCACCCGCCAGCTCTCGCCGAACTGCAGCAGGGCCTTGGCGTCGGCGCTGGTGTAGTCCAGGGTGATCGGGCAGGAACCGCGATGGCGGTTGAACAGCTCGCCCAGCCAGCGCAGGCGGTCGCCCTTCAACAGGTCGGCGTGCAGCTTCATCCGCAGGCTCTCCGCCAGGCCGGTACGCGCTTCCTCCAGGCTCATCACGCGCTTGGCGCGCAGGCGCAGTCCGCCGGAGAAGTCGTCCTGGCTGACCTCGCCCTCGACCACCACCAGCGCGTCGGTCTGCAGCAGCGACTGGGCCGCGGCGAAGGCTTCGGAGAACAGCGAGGCCTCGATCCGTCCGGAGCGGTCGTCGAGGGTGACGAAGCCCATCTTGTCGCCCTTCTTGTTCTTCATCACCCGCAGGTTGACGATCAGCCCGGCCACCGTCTGGGTATCGCGCGCCGGCTTCAGCTCGACGATGCGCTGGCGGGCGAAGCGCCGCACCTCGCCTTCGTACTCGTCGATCGGATGGCCGGTCAGGTACAGGCCGAGGGTGTCCTTCTCGCCCTTCAGGCGTTCCTTGAGGGTCAGCTCCTTGACCTTGCGGTGGTTGGCGTAGACATCCGCCTCCGGCTCGGCGAAGACTCCGCCGAACAGGTCCATGTGCCCGCTGTCGTGACTGCGCGCGGTCTGCTCCGCGGCCTGGATCGCTTCCTCCATCGCCGCCAGCAGCACGGCGCGGTTGAGGTCGACGGTAGCCTGGTAGGCCTTTAGCTCATCGTGGTAGTGCGGCCCCAGGCGATCCAGCGCACCGGCGCGGATCAGCGCTTCCAGGGTGCGCTTGTTGATGCGCTTGAGGTCGACGCGGTCGCAGAAATCGAACAGGGTGTTGAACGGCCCGCCTTCGGCGCGGCATTCGGTGATCGCCTCCACCGGCCCCTCGCCGACGCCCTTGATCGCACCCAGGCCATAGACGATCCGGCCATCGTCGTCGACGGTGAAGCGGAACTCGGAGTTGTTCACGTCCGGCGCCACGATGCGCAGCTTCATGTGCCGGCATTCTTCGATCAGCGTCACCACCTTGTCGGTGTTCTGCATATCCGCGGTGAGTACCGCGGCCATGAACGGCGCCGGGAAGTGGGTCTTCAGCCAAGCGGTCTGGTAGGAGACCAGGCCGTAGGCTGCCGAGTGTGACTTGTTGAAGCCGTAGCCGGCGAATTTTTCCACCAGGTCGAAGATGTTGCCCGCGAGATCGGCATCGATGCCGTTGTTCTTGCAACCCTCGATGAAACCGCCGCGCTGCTTGGCCATTTCCTCGGGCTTCTTCTTGCCCATCGCCCGGCGCAGCATGTCCGCGCCACCGAGGGTATAGCCGGCCATGACCTGGGCGATCTGCATCACCTGTTCCTGGTACAGGATGATGCCGTAGGTGGGTTTGAGCACCGGCTCCAGGCCGGCGTACTGGTAATCGGGGTGCGGATAGGACAGCTCGGCGCGACCGTGCTTGCGGTTGATGAAGTCGTCCACCATGCCCGACTGCAGAGGACCCGGGCGGAACAGCGCCACCAGTGCGATGAGGTCTTCCAGGCAGTCCGGCTTGAGCTTCTTGATCAGCTCCTTCATGCCGCGCGATTCGAGCTGGAACACCGCAGTGGTCTCGGCCTTCTGCAGCAGCGAATAGGTCGGCTTGTCGTCCAGCGGGATGAAGTCGATGTTCACCGGCTCCAGGCCCTTCTTGGCCTGCTCGCGGTTGATGATCTCCATCGCCCACTTGATGATGGTCAGGGTCCGCAGGCCGAGGAAGTCGAACTTCACCAGGCCGGCCGCCTCCACGTCGTCCTTGTCGAACTGGGTCACCAGGCCGCCGCCTTCCTCGTCGCAGGCGATCGGCGAGAAGTCGGTCAGCTTGGTCGGCGCGATCACCACGCCACCAGCGTGCTTGCCGGTACCGCGGGTGATGCCTTCCAGCTTGAGGGCCATCTCCCAGATCTCGGCGGCTTCCTCGTCGCTCTTGAGGAAGTCGCGGAGCATTTCTTCCTGCTCGTAGGCCTTATCCAGGGTCATGCCGACTTCGAACGGAATCATCTTCGACAGCCGGTCGGCGAGACCGTAGGACTTGCCCTGGACCCGCGCCACGTCGCGTACCACCGCCTTCGCCGCCATCGTGCCGAAGGTGATGATCTGGCTCACCGCGTTGCGCCCGTAGGCGTCGGCCACGTAGTCGATCACCCGGTCGCGGCCCTCCATGCAGAAGTCGACGTCGAAGTCGGGCATGGAGATCCGTTCCGGGTTGAGGAAACGTTCGAACAGCAGGTCGTAGGCCAGCGGATCGAGGTCGGTGATCTTCAGCACGTAGGCCACCAGCGAGCCGGCGCCCGAGCCCCGCCCGGGGCCTACCGGCACGCCGTTGTTCTTCGCCCACTTGATGAAGTCCATCACGATGAGGAAGTAACCGGGGAAACCCATCTGGATGATGATATCGAGTTCGAAGTTCAGACGGTCGACATAGACCTGGCGCTTAGCCTCGTAGTCCGGGGTGTCCTTCGGCAACAGCACCTCCAGGCGCTCCTCGAGACCTTCGAAGGAGGCGTGCCGCAGGTAGTCGTCGATGCCCATGCCATTGGGCGTGGGGAAGTCCGGCAGGAAGTACTTGCCCAGCTGCACCTCGATGTTGCAGCGCTTGGCGATCTCGACGGTGTTTTCCAACGCTTCCGGCAGGTCGCTGAACAGCTCGGCCATTTCCGCCGGCGACTTCAGGTATTGCTGGTCCGAATAGGTACGCGGCCGCCGCGGATCGTCGAGGGTCCGCCCCTCGCCGATGCAGACGCGGGTCTCGTGGGCCTCGAAGTCTTCCTGCTTGATGAAGCGCACGTCGTTGGTCGCCACCAGCGGCGCGTTACAGCGTGACGCCAGAGCCACCGCCGCGTGGAGGTGCTCCTCGTCGTTGACCCGGCTGGTACGTTGCACTTCGACGTAGAAGCGCTCGGGGAACACCTCCATCCACTCGCGCAACAGCGCCTCGGCCTTGGCCTCCTCGCCGTCGAGCAGCGCGTGGCCGATCTCGCCTTCCTTGGCCGCGGACAGCGCGATCAGGCCTTCCGCCGCCTCCTTGACCCAGTCGCGCTCGATGATGATCTCGCCATTGCGCTGGCCTTCGCTCCAGCCGCGGGAAATCAGCTCGGTGAGGTTGCGATAGCCCTTCGCGTTCATCGCCAGCAGGCTCAGGCGGCTGAGCGGGCCATCTTCCTCGCGGCTGGCGAGCCAGATGTCGGCCCCGCAGATCGGCTTGATGCCGGCGCCCATGGCGGTCTTGTAGAACTTCACCAGCGAGCACATGTTGCTCTGGTCGGTGACCGCCACCGCCGGCATGCCCAGCCCCGCCACCGCCTTGGCCAGGGGCTTGACCCGGACCAGGCCGTCGACCAGGGAGAATTCGGTATGCAGACGCAGGTGAACGAAGGATACGGTCATGAAGGCCCCGGAGCAGAAATAACGCAAAAACGACAAGGCCCGGATTGTACCGGGCCCGGTGGCAAAGCTACAGGTTCAAGAGCGGACGATGCGCCTCGGCTGCGCCGAGAAACGTCGCCCGCCCCGCGCTCAGGCGCGGCGGTCGTCCCAGATACCCGGTTCGAGCTTCTGCTGGACTTCGGGGAACTGGCTGGCGTCGAAGGTCGGCAGCTTGCCGGCCTTGCGCTGGGCGTTGTAGTCCTTGGCCAGCTTGATCGCGAGGTTGGACAGCAGCAGGATGGCGATCAGGTTGGTGATCGCCATCAGGCCCATCGACACGTCGGCGAGGTTCCAGACGAACGGCAGCGAAGCCAGCGCGCCGAACATCACCATCGCCAGCACGATCAGGCGGAAGATCAACAGGCCCGCCAGGTGGTTGTGCTCGAGGAATACCAGGCAGTTCTCGGCATAGAAGTAGTTGGCGACGATCGAGGTGAAGGCGAAGAACAGGATGATCACCGCCAGGAAGTAGCGGCCCCAGTCGCCGACCTGGCTGGTCAGGGCATTCTGCACCAGCATGATGCCCTCGCCTTCCTGCGGTCCGGCCAGCAGGATGATGGCGGCGGAAGCGGTGCAGATCAGCAGGGTATCGATGAACACGCCGGCCATCTGCACGTAGCCCTGGGACGCCGGGTGCGGCGGATAGGGCGTGGCCGAGGCGGCGGCGTTGGGCGCCGAGCCCATGCCTGCTTCGTTGGAGAACAAGCCGCGCTTGAAGCCGTTGAGGATCGCCGCGCCGATGCCGCCGGCGGCGGCCTCGTGCCAGCCGAAGGCACTCTTCACCACCATCTCCAGGACGCCCGGCAGTTCGCTGAGATTGAACAGGATGATGCCCACCGCCAGCAGCAGGTAGGCCACCGCCATGAAGGGTACCGCCAGCTCGGAGAAGCGCGCGATGGAGCGCAGGCCGCCGAAGATGATCAACGCGGTGAGGATCACCACGGCGATGCCGCTGATCCAGGTCGGCACGCCGAAGGCGCCCTGCATGGCACCGGTGATGGTATTGGCCTGCACCGAGTTGAAGACGAAACCGAAGGCGATGATCAGGAAGATCGAGAACAGGATGCCCATCCAGCGCGCGCCCAGGCCCTTCTCCATGTAGTAGGCCGGGCCGCCACGGAACTGGCCCTTGTCGTCGCGAATCTTGAACAACTGGGCCAGGGTCGCCTCGACGAAGCCGGTCGCCATCCCCACCAGGGCGATCGCCCACATCCAGAACACTGCGCCGGGACCGCCGAGCGTGATCGCTACCGCCACGCCGGCGACGTTGCCGGTACCGACCCGCGCCGCCAGAGAGGTGCAGAGCGCCTGGAACGAGGAGATTCCCGAGTCGTCCGACTGGCGGCTGCCCTTGAGCACGCTGAAGGTATGGCCGAAGTGGCGGAACTGGATCAATCCCAGGCGCACAGTGAAGTACAGGCCGCAACCGACCAGCAGCCAGATGAGGATCTTGCCCCAGATAAGGCCGTTGAGCAGGTCGACGACCTGAGTGGCGAATTCTTGCATGGATAACTCCCCTGTTCCGCTTATGGCGGATTGTTGTCAGCCGACCTCCCGGGTAGAAGGCCGCGTGTTTCGGACACACACGGAATGACGTGCGAGCCGAAGGAAATTTCGCTGTGAATGGTACCTGGCAGGAAGGGGCAGGACTTTCCGCTATTGACGCCGCTCACCGCTTGTCACCAGGCGACGGATACGGTCAGTCACGCGACATCCGCTCAATTATTGAACAGGGACATCCAGCAATTCGCGAACCGGAGCAAACGAGCGTCGATGGATCGGCGTCGGGCCGAGACGGGAAAGCGCCTCGAGATGGACAGCGGTCGGATAGCCCTTGTGCCCGGCCATGCCATAGCCCGGATAGACCCGGTCCAGCTCGACCATTTCCCGGTCGCGACTGACCTTGGCCAGGATCGACGCCGCGGCGATCGCCGGTACCTGGCTGTCGCCCTTGACCACCGGCGCGCTGGGCACCGCCAGTTTCGGACAGCGATTGCCGTCGATCAGGGCCAGCCGCGGAGTCACGCTGAGGCCTTCGACCGCGCGTTGCATGGCGAGCATGGTGGCATGCAGAATGTTCAGCCGGTCGATCTCCTCGACCTCGGCGCGGGCGATGCACCAGGCCAGGGCCTTCTCGCGGATCTCTTCGAACAGCGCCTCGCGGCGGGCTTCGCTGAGCTTCTTCGAGTCGTTCAGGCCGAGGATCGGGCGGCTCGGGTCGAGAATCACCGCGGCGGTGACCACCGGACCGCACAACGGACCGCGACCGACCTCGTCGACGCCCGCGACCAGATCCTCCACCAGATTGAAATCCAGGCCCAGTTGCATCAGCGGCGCTCCACCAGTTGCAGGACGGCTTCCGCCGCCTGTGCCGAAGCATCCTGGCGCAAGGCCCGATGGATGGCATCGAAGAATTCCACCTGCTGCGAGCCGTCGTCCAGCAGCGGCGAGAGGGTTGCGGCCAGCGCTTGCGGGGTGGCGGCGTCCTGGATCAGTTCCGGCACCAACAGGCGTCCGGCCAACAGGTTCGGCAGGGAGATGTAAGGGCTTTTCACCAGGCGCTTGAGAATCCGGTACGTCAGCCCGGCGACCCGATAAGCCACCACCATGGGCCGCTTGTAGAGCAGCGCCTCGAGGGTCGCGGTACCGGAGGCGATCAGCACCGCATCGCAGGCGGCCAACGCTTCATGGGAAGCGCCGTCGAGCAGCGTCAGCGGCAGAGGCTCGCGGCCCTGGAGCATCTGCTCGATCTGTTCGCGCCGTGCAGCGCTGGCGCAGGGCAGCACGAAACGCAGGCCCGGCCGTTCGACGAGCAGGCGCTGGGCGGTGTCGAGGAACAAGGCGCCGAGCTTGCCGACCTCGCCGCCGCGACTGCCCGGCATCAGCGCCACCACCTGTCCGTCCGCCGGCAATCCGAGCCGCGCGCGGGCCGCAGCGCGATCCGCCTGCAGGGGAATGGTGTTGGCCAGGGGGTGGCCGACGAAACGCACGGGCACCCCATGCTCTTCGTAGAAACGTGCTTCGAAGGGGAACAATGCCAGCATCAGGTCGCAGGCCTCGCGAATCTTCAGCACCCGCTTCTGCCGCCAGGCCCACACCGAAGGGCTGACGTAATGCACGGTGCGCAGGCCAGCCTGGCGCAGCTTGTGTTCGACGCCGAGGGTGAAGTCGGGAGCGTCGATGCCGATCATCACATCCGGCCGGGCCTCGATGAGCGTGCGGATCAGGCGCTTGCGCCGTCGCAACAACTCCGGCAGCCGGCCCAGTACTTCGACCAGACCCATCACCGACAGGCGCTCCATGGGGAAATAGCTGGACAGCCCTTCGGCCTCCATGCGCGGCCCACCGACGCCGATGAACTCGATATCCGGGTGCCGCGCCCGCAGCGCCTGCATCAGTCCGGACCCGAGGATATCGCCGGAGGCCTCGCCGGCGACCAGGGCTACGCGCAATCCGTCAGCCATGGCTCAGCGGGTGATGCCGCGGGTTGCGCTCTGGATGGAATCACGGAACACCGCGACCTCGGGGAACTGGGCAGCGCTTTCGGCCAGCTCGGCCAGGGCTTCCTCGACGGTATGTCCCTGGCGATAGACCACCTTGTAGGCACGCCGCAGGGCATGGATGGCCTCGCTGCTGAAGCCGCGCCGACGCATGCCTTCGAAGTTCATGCTGCGGGCTTCGGCCGGGTTGCCGAAGACCGTCACGTAGGCCGGGACGTCCTTGCCGATGGCGCTGCCCATGCCGGAAAAGCTGTGCGCGCCGATCCGGCAGTACTGGTGCACCAGGGTGTAGCCGGACAGGATCGCCCAGTCGTCCACGTGGACATGCCCGGCCAGCGCCGTGTTGTTCACCAGGATGCAATGGTTGCCGATCACGCTGTCATGGCCGATGTGCGCATAGGCCATGATCAGGTTGTGGTCGCCAATGGTGGTTTCCGCGCGATCCTGGACGGTTCCGCGATGGATGGTCACGCCTTCGCGGATCACGTTGTGGTCACCGATCACCAGGCGCGTCGGCTCGCCCTTGTATTTCAGGTCGGGAGTGTCCTCGCCGACGCTGGAAAACTGGTAGATGCGGTTGTGCTTGCCGATCTTCGTGGGGCCCTTGAGCACCACGTGCGGACCGATCACCGTCCCTTCACCGATCTCCACTTCCGCCCCGACGATGGACCACGGGCCCACCTGGACGTCAGCCGCCAGCCTGGCGCTCGGATCGATGATGGCGCGAGGATCGATCAAACTCATAGTTTGCGTTCCGCACAGATGATTTCAGCCGAGCATACCGGCTTGTCGTCGACGGTAGCGTGGCAGTCGAATTTCCAGATGCTGCGCTTCACGCTGATGAACTTGGCGTGCAGTTGCAGTTGGTCGCCCGGCAGGACCGGCTGGCGGAAGCGCAGCTTGTCCGAACCGACGAAGTAGTAAAGGGTGCCGTCGGCGGGCTTCACGTCGAGCATCTTGAAACCGAGGATACCGGCCGCCTGGGCCATCGCCTCGATGATCAGCACGCCCGGCATGATCGGGTGCTCGGGGAAATGTCCGTTGAAGAACGGCTCATTGATACTGACATTCTTGTAGGCGCGAATGCGCTTGCCCTCGATGTCCAGCTCTACCACCCGATCCACCAGCAGGAAAGGATAGCGATGAGGCAGGTATTCGCGAATCTCGTTGATGTCCATCATGTTAGGGGGAGCCTGTTCAGAAAAGGGTGACGCAAAAAACGTCAATTACGCATCAGATGAAGCGTCACCGCTTGAGGTCACGGCAGCCAGGCGTTTTTCCAGCTGCTGAAGTCGACGCGCCATGTCGTCCAGTTGACGAATGCGCGCGGCGCTTTTTTTCCATTCGGCCGCCGGTTGCATGGCGGTACCGGAGGAATACGATCCCGGCTCGGTGATCGAGCGGGTCACCATGGTCATGCCGGTCACGAAAACGTTGTCGCAGATCTCGATATGGCCGACCAGGCCAACGCCGCCGGCGAGCATGCAATGCCTGCCGATCTTGGCGCTGCCGGAAATGCCGACGCAAGCGGCCATGGCGGTATGATCGCCGATCTGCACGTTGTGCGCGATCATGATCTGGTTGTCCAGCTTCACACCGTTGCCGATCAGCGTATCGGACAGTGCTCCACGGTCGATGGTGGTGTTCGCGCCGATCTCGACGTCGTCGCCGATGGTCACCCCGCCGATCTGGGCGATCTTCTGCCAGACGCCCTTCTCGTTGGCGAAACCGAAGCCTTCGCCGCCGATCACCGCGCCCGACTGGATACTCACCCGCGCGCCGATGGTGACGTCGTGGTAGAGCGTGACCCGCGGCGCCAGCCAGCCGCCTTCGCCGATCACGCTACGGGCGCCGATTACGCAGTGCGCGCCGATGCTGACGCCAGCGCCGATGCGGGCGCCACTCTCGATCACCGCATAGGCGCCGACGCTGGCGCTCGGATCGACCTCGGCGTCCGCCGCGACGATGGCGGTGGGATGGATACCGGCGGCCGCCTTCGGTTTGCGATCGAACAGGTGCGACAGGCTGGCATAGGCCAGGTAGGGATTGGCCACCACCAGCGCGGTACCGGAGAACCCGTCGGCGTCGGCAGCCGTCAGCAGGACGGCGCCGGCACGGCTTTCGGGCAGGTACTTGCGATACTGCGGGTTGGCCAGGAAGCTCAGCTGAGCCGGTCCGGCCTCCTGCAAGGTCGCCAGGCCCTGGATCGGCAGGTCCGCGTCGCCACGGAGTTCCGCGCCGACATGCGCGGCCAGCTGGCCCAGGGTGTAGGACAAGGTACTCATCATCAACGCAGCTGGTTCATCCGCTCGATCACCTGGCGGGTGATGTCGTATTGCGGCTTGACGTCGACCACGGCGCCACGCTCGATGACCATGTCGTAGCCGCCTTTCTTGATGGTTTCCTCGACGGCCTGGTCCAGCTTCGGCTTGAGCTTCTTCAGCATGTCGCGGTCGGCGGCGGCCTTCGACTCGTTCAGTTCCTTGGACTGGAACTGGAAGTCACGGGCCTTCTGCTTGAAGTCCAGCTCGGCCTTCTCGCGGTCGCCCTGGGACATCTTGCTGCCGTTGGAAACCAGCTTGTCCTGCAGCGCCTTGGCGTCGCGTTCGAGGTTCTTCAGCTTGTTCAGCTGGGGGCCGAACTTCTTCTCGGCATCCACGGCGTATTGCTTGGCGGCATCGGACTCGAGCAGCGCCATCTGGTAGTTGAGCACCGCGATCTTCATTTCAGCGAACGCCGAAGGAGCCGCCATGATGGCTGCGGTGATCAGGACGAACTGGGTGAACTTACGCACGATGCACTCCTGCACAAAGCATGGTTTCGTTACTCGGTACTACGTACAAATCAGAAGGTCTGGCCCAGGGAGAACTGGAAGACCTGGGTTTCCGCGTTGTCCGGCTTCTTGATCGGCGTCGCCAGGCTGAAGCTCAGCGGGCCCAGCGCGGTGATCCAGGTCAGGCCGACGCCCACGGAACTGGCGAGGTTGTCGGTCTTGATGCCGTCGCAGTTGGTGGTGGTATTGGTCGGGCAGTCGGTATCGAAGGTGCTACCCACGTCCCAGAACAGCACGGTACGCAACTGGCGCTGGTCCTTGACGAACGGCAGCGGGAACAGCAGCTCGGCGCCGCCGGTGATCAGGATGTTACCACCGAAGGCTTCGGGATCCTGGTCCGGGTCGGTGTAGCGACCACGTTCATCAGGCCCAGGAATGATCTTCCCATCCTTGTAAGCCCTAGAGGGAGTACTACGAGGCCCCAGCGTGCTGTCCTTGAAGCCTCGCACCGAGTTGAAGCCGCCGGCGTAGTAGTTCTCGTAGAACGGCAGGCGCTCGGTGGATCCGTAGCCGTCGCCATAGCCCAGCTCGGTGTGGAAGCGCATGGTGTAGTTGTCGGTCAGCGGGGCAAAGACCTGCCCGCGGTAGTCGATCTTGTAGAACGACAGGTCGCTGCCCGGCAGGGTGGTTTCCAGGGTCAGGCTCTGCGAGTGACCACGGGTGGCCAGCACGCCCTTGTTCAGGGTCGATTCGGACCAGCCGATGGAAGCCTTGAAGTTGGTGAAGTTGTCGCCTTCCTTGTCGAGGAAGTCGTAGATCTCGTCCACGGTGTAGCGGCCGGTGTCGATCTGGTCGCGCTGCACGCTCAGCCCATAGGTCAGGCGCGAGGTCTCGCTGATCGGGTAGCCGATGCTCATGCCGGCGCCCAGGCTGTTCACCGAGTAGCTGGCGACGTCGACGTCGAGTTCGTCGTAGTCGGTCTTCCGGTAGAAGGCGTTGTAGCCGAGGCTGACGCCGTCGACGGTCCAGTAGGGGTCGACGAAGCCGAAGTTGTAGCGGGTCTGGTATTCGCTGCGGGTCAGGCCGATGCTGACCTTGTTGCCGGTACCCAGGAAGTTGTTCTGGCTGATCGAGCCACCGAGGATCAGGCCGGCGCTCTGGGCGAAGCCGACGCTGGCGGTGATCGAGCCGGACGGTTGCTCTTCGACGCTGTAGTTGACGTCGACCTGGTCGTCGGTGCCGGGAACCGCCGGGGTCTCGACGTTGACTTCCTTGAAGTAGCCGAGGCGCTCCAGACGGGCCTTGGACTGGTCGATCAGGTAGGTGGAGGCCCAGCCGCCCTCCATCTGGCGCATTTCGCGGCGCAGCACTTCGTCTTCGGTCTTGGTGTTGCCGCGGAAGTTGATGCGGTTGACGTAGGCGCGCTTGCCCGGGTCGACGACGAAGGTCACCGAGACGGTCTTGTCGTCGTCATGGGCTTCCGGCACGCCGTTGACGTTGGCGAAGGTGTAGCCCTCGTTGCCCAGGCGACGGGTGATCAGGTCGGAGGTGGTGGTCATCACCTTGCGCGAGAACACCTGGCCCTTCTGTACCAGCAGCAGGCGCTTCACTTCCTCTTCCGGCACCTTCAGGTCGCCGGTCAGCTTCACGTCGCGGATGGTGTACTTCTCACCCTCGTTGATGTTGACGGTGATGTAGACGTGCTTCTTGTCCGGGGTGATGGATACCTGGGTGGAGGCGATATCCATGTTGATGTAGCCGCGGTCCAGGTAATAGGAGCGCAGGCGCTCAAGGTCGCCGGAGAGCTTTTCGCGGGCGTACTTGTCGTCGTTCTTGAAGAACGACAGCCAGTTGGTGGTCTTCAGTTCGAACAGGTCGGTCAGGTCTTCTTCGGAGAAGACGGTGTTGCCCACCACGTTGATGTGGGAAATCGCAGCGACCGTGCCTTCGTTGATGTTGATCTTCAGCGCGACGCGGTTGCGCGGCTGCGGGATCACTTCCGCGTTGATCTCGGCCGAGTAGCGGCCCTGGGCCACGTACTGGCGTTGCAGCTCGTTGCGCACGCCTTCGAGGGTGGCGCGCTGGAAGATCTCGCCCTCGGCCAGGCCGGACTGTTTCAGGCCCTTGAGCAGGTCTTCCTTGGAAATCGCCTTGTTGCCCTCGATCTCGATGCTGGAGATCGACGGGCGCTCGACTACAGTGACTACCAGCACGTTGCCATCGCGGCCGAGCTGGATGTCCTGGAAGAAACCGGTCTTGAACAGGGAGCGGGTGGCCTGGACCAGGGCCTGGTCGTCGATGGTCTCGCCGACGTTCAGCGGCAGGGCGGCGAACACGCTACCGGCGGACACGCGCTGCAGGCCATTGACCCGGATATCGGAAACAGTGAAGGACTCGGCGTGAACCTCGGCGATCATCAGCGCTGACAGCAGCGCGGGTAGCAGAAAGCGTTTCATGGAGTCCTTTTTTTCCAACTGACAAATAGAGAATCTGCCGCAAAGGGCGGCAGATTCGAATTCAACATGACTACAGACGACTCAGATCGTTGACCAGAGCGAGCAACATCACGCCAACGACCAGACTGATGCCGATCTGCATCCCCCAAGCCTGTACCCGTTCGGATAATGGGCGCCCGCGCACCCACTCAACCAGATAGAACAGCAGATGCCCGCCATCGAGGACAGGGATCGGCAGCAGGTTGAGAACCCCCAAGCTAATGCTCAGATAGGCCAGGAAATTGAGAAAATCCCCCACGCCAGACTGGGCTGAAGCGCCCGCCACTTTAGCAATGGTTATCGGCCCGCTCAAGTTTTTTACCGAGAGCTCGCCGAGCAACATTTTCTTTATGGAGTCGAGCGTTAGCAGGCTCATGGTCCAGGTTCGGGAAAGCGCCTGACCCACCGCCTCCAGCGGTCCGTAGCTCACTTCGCGGAGCATTTCCGCCGGCCATTCGGTACCGGCGACCCCCGCCCCCATGTAGCCGCTCCGGGCCTTGCCCTCGCCGCGCACCGCCAGCTCCAGGGCAACATCCAGCACTTCGCCGTCGCGCAGTACCTTGAGCTGGACGCGCTGCCCGGGACGGGCACGGACGCTTTCCACCACCTGCTGCCAGTCGTCGACGGCGATGCCATCGATGCTCTGCAAGCGGTCGCCGAGCTTCAGCCCGGCGGCCTGCGCCGGCCCCTTGGGGTCGAGTTCGGCCAGCACCGGCGGCAAGGCCGGCCGCCAGGGCCGGATGCCCAGCGAGGCGATGGGATCGGGATTGTCCTCGCCCTTCAGCCAGCCATCCAGACGCACCTGGTGGGTGGAATCAACATTCGAGCCCTTTTCCTGCACCCGCACTTCCAGCGTACCGCTCTCGCCGAGACGGCGAACCAGCTGCAGGTTGACCCCGCTCCAGCCGGTGACGGGCTCGCCGTCCACCGCCAGCAGTTCCTGCCCGGCCTCCAGGCCGGCCTGGGCGGCCAGGCTCTCCGGCGCCACGGAACCGATGACCGGGCGCACCTGCTGGCTACCGAGCAGGGCGACGACCCAGAAGAACAGAATCGCCAGTAGGAAATTGGCGATGGGACCAGCCGCGACGATGGCGATCCGCTGACGGACCGTCTTGCGATTGAAGGACTGTTCGAGCAGATGGGCCGGTACTTCCGCCTCGCGCTCGTCGAGCATCTTGACGTAGCCGCCCAGCGGAATGGCCGCCACCACGAACTCGGTGCCGTGCCGGTCGTGCCAGCGCACCAGCGGCGTGCCGAAGCCGACGGAGAAGCGCAGGACCTTCACCCCGCAGCGTCGCGCGACCCAGAAGTGGCCGAATTCGTGGAACGTCACCAGCACGCCCAGGGCCACCAGGGTACCGACGATCATGTAAAGCGCACTCATCTCCTACCTCCAGGCCGTCCGAAGACTAGCCGGCGTGTCGGGTCAACCATTGCCCGGCGACCGAACGGGCGCGGCGATCGGCGGCCAGGACCTGATCGAGCGATTCGACTGCGGTCACCGCCTCGCGGTTCAGCACGTCCTCGATGATAACCGCGATGTCGCTGAAGCGGATGCGCCGCTCGAGAAATGCGGCCACGGCCACCTCGTTCGCGGCATTCAGCATGGCCGGGGCGCTGCCGCCGGTTTCCGCGGCCTGGCTCGCCAGGCGCAGGCAGGGGAAGCGCTGCTCGTCGGGGCGCTGGAAATCCAGGCGACCGACGGCGAACATGTCCAGCGGCGAAACGCCGGAATCGATTCGCTCCGGCCAGGCCATGGCATAGGAAATCGGCGTGCGCATGTCCGGATTGCCGAGCTGGGCGATCACCGAGCCGTCGACGTAGTCCACCATCGAGTGGATCACGCTCTGCGGGTGGATCACCACCTCGACCTGGCTCGGCTGGGCGTCGAACAGCCAGCACGCCTCGATCAGTTCGAGCCCCTTGTTCATCATGCTGGCGGAATCGACGGAAATCTTCCGCCCCATCGACCAGTTCGGGTGCGCACAAGCCTGCTCCGGCGTCACCGAAGCGAGTTGCTCCAGCGGCGTCTCGCGGAACGGGCCGCCGGAGGCGGTCAAGAGGATCCGGCGCACGCCGACCCGCTCCAGGCCATCGGCATAATTGCGCGGCAGCGACTGGAAGATCGCGTTGTGCTCGCTGTCGATCGGCAGGAGCACCGCGCCGCTGCGCTTGACCGCCTGCATGAACAGCGCGCCGGACATCACCAGCGCTTCCTTGTTGGCCAGCAGTACGCGCTTGCCGGCCTCGACGGCCGCCAGGGTCGACGGCAGCCCGGCGGCGCCGACGATGGCCGCCATTACCATGTCCACTTCGGGCGCGCTGGCCACTTCGCACAACGCCTGCTCGCCGAACAGCACCCGGGTGCGGATACCCGCCGCGGCGAGCGAGCCCTGCAAGGCGATCGCCGCGGCCTGCTCCGGCACCACCGCATAGACGGGGCGGTGCCTGAGGCACAGCGCCTCGAGTTCGGCCAGGCGGCTGAAGCCGGTCAGGGCGAAGGCTTCGTAACGATCGGGATGACGCTGGACGACGTCCAGGGTGCTCAGGCCGATCGAGCCGGTCGCGCCGAGCACGCTGATCCGCTGCGGTCGACTCATGGCGCACCCCAGCCGGCGGCCCAGAGCAGGGCCGCGAATACCGGGATGGCTGCCGTCAGGCTGTCGATGCGATCCAGCACGCCACCGTGGCCGGGCAGCAGGTTGCTGCTGTCCTTGATTCCGGACTGGCGCTTGAACATGCTTTCGGTGAGGTCGCCGACGATCGAGACGAACACCACCAGCGCCGCGCCGAGCAGGGCCAGGAGCAGCGCGCCGAGGGACCAGCCGCGGTAGAGGCCGACCGCCAGGGTGATCGCCAGGCTGGCCGCCAGGCCGCCGTAAACGCCTTCCCAGCTCTTGCCGGGGCTGACCCGCGGCGCCAGCTTGCGCTTGCCGAAGGCCTTGCCGGAGAAGTAGGCGCCGATATCCGCGCCCCAGACCAGCACCATCACGGCGATGATCAGGCCATTGGCCAGCGGCCACTGCTTGAGCAGGACCAGCCCCTGCCAGGCCGGCAACAGGATCAGCAGGCCCATGCCCAGGCGGCGCCAGCGTCCGCCCCAGTAGCCGACGCTTTCCGGGTAGGTGAGCACCAGCACAGTGGCCAGCGTCCACCAGACCAACGCCAGCAGCAGCACGGCTCCGGCAAGCTGCGGCAGATGGTAGAGAGCGACCATCAGTACGGCGACCGTCGCCGCGTAGGCAACGCGGCCGAACTGCTGTTCATAGCCGGCCAGGCGTGCCCATTCCCAGGCCCCCAGGCTCACCACCGCGCCGATGAACAGGGCGAAGAACGCCCCTTCGAGAAGGAAAAAACCACCCAGCGCGATGGGCAGGAGCACCAGCGCCGTGATGATCCGTTGTTTCAGCATGACGGACGGGCCTCGGCCTCGACTTGCTCGCTGGTCTTGCCGAAGCGGCGCTGGCGCTTGGAGAAATCCGCCAGGGCAGCCCGCATCGCCGCGTGCTTGAAGTCGGGCCAGAACAGGTCGGAGAAATACAGCTCGGCGTAGGCCAGCTGCCAGAGAAGGAAATTGCTGATGCGATGCTCGCCGCCGGTGCGGATGCACAGGTCGGGCAGCGGCTGGTCGCCGGTCACCAGGCAACCCTGGAGCAGCTCGGCGGAGATATCGTCCGCCGCCAGGTGCCCGCCCTGGACCTCGCGCGCCAGGCGCTGTGCGGCCTGGACGATGTCCCACTGGCCGCCGTAGTTGGCGGCGACCTGGAGGAGGAAACGGGTATTGCTGGCAGTGGCGGCTTCCGCTTCGCGCATGGCCGCCTGCAACTCCGGATGGAAACGCGTGCGATCGCCGATGATGCGCAGGCGGATGCCGTTCTCGTCGAGCTTGCGCACCTCGCGGCGCAGGGCCACGAGAAACAGTTCCATCAGCGCGCTGACTTCGTCCGCCGGACGCTGCCAGTTCTCGCTGGAGAACGCGAACAGGGTGAGGACCTCGACCCCTGCCTCGGCGCAGACCTCGATCACCGCCCTGACGGCATCGACACCGGCCTTGTGGCCGGCGACGCCGGGCAGAAGACGCTTCTTCGCCCAGCGATTGTTACCGTCCATGATAATGGCCACGTGGCGTGGCACGCACACATCCTTCCGGGTCTTTTCCATGACGTCAGCCCGGCCTCAGACAGCCATGAGGTCCGCTTCTTTGGCTTCCAGTGCCTTCTCGATCTCACCGATGAACTTGTCGGTCAGCTTCTGCACGTCGTCGCCGGCGCGGCGCTCTTCGTCCTCGCTGATTTCCTTTTCCTTCTGCAGGTCCTTCAACTGGGCCAGCGCATCGCGACGGATGTTGCGCACGGAAACCCGCGCCTGCTCGGCCTCGGCACGCGCCTGCTTGGTGTAGCCCTTGCGGGTCTCCTCGGTCAGGGCCGGCATCGGTACGCGGATGGTGGTGCCGGCGGTGGCCGGGTTGAGCCCCAGGTCGGAGGTCATGATGGCCTTCTCGACCGCCTGGATCATGCTCTTGTCGAACACGGCCAGGGCCAGGGTGCGGGAGTCTTCCACGGTGACGTTGGCGACCTGGCGCAGCGGCGTATCGGCACCGTAATAGGAAACCATCACGCTATCCAGGATGCTCGGATGCGCGCGACCGGTGCGAATCTTCGCGAAGGCATGGCCCAGCGCTTCCAGGGTCTTGCCCATGCGCTCCTGCGCTTCCTTCTTGATCTCGTTGATCATTCTCAACCCTCCTCGATCAGGGTGCCTTCGGCACCACCAACAACAATATTCAGCAATGCGCCCGGCTTGTTCATGTTGAACACCCGCAGCGGCATGTTCTGGTCACGGCACAGGCAGATGGCGGTCAGGTCCATCACGCCGAGCTTGCGATCGAGCACTTCATCATAGGTCAGGCGCTCGAACTTCTCGGCATTCGGGTCCTTGAACGGGTCGGCAGTGTACACGCCATCGACCTTGGTAGCCTTAAGGACCACGTCGGCGTCGATCTCGATGGCGCGCAGGCAAGCCGCCGAGTCGGTGGTGAAGAACGGGTTGCCGGTACCGGCGGAGAAGATCACCACCTCGCCACCGCCGAGGTGGCGCATGGCCTTGCGGCGGTCGTAGTGGTCGGTCACGCCGACCATGGAGATCGCCGACATCACCAGCGCGGGGATGTTCGAGCGCTCCAGCGCATCGCGCATCGCCAGGCCGTTCATCACGGTGGCCAGCATCCCCATGTGGTCGCCGGTCACCCGGTCCATGCCGGCCGCGGACAGGGCCGCTCCGCGGAACAGGTTGCCGCCGCCGATGACCAGGCCGACCTGCACGCCGATCCCGACCAACTGGCCGATTTCCAGCGCCATGCGGTCCAGCACCTTGGGATCGATGCCGAACTCCTCCGAGCCCATCAGGGCTTCGCCGCTCAACTTTAGAAGAATGCGTTTATAGCGAGGTTGACGAGCGCTCAGTTGCTGAGCCATGACCTTTTCTCCTGCGGCGATAAAAATACGTGACGGCCGGGCCGTCGTGGGCGGAGACGACTTTGCGCCTGCGTTGCGTGCGAGCCCGCCGAGCGGGCCGGCAACGCGGAAGCTGCCCCGAACGCTTCCCCATTTGACGAAGAGGCCGCACGCATCAGCGGGCAGCCTCTTCCGGGGCGACAGTCGAAACCGTCTTTGTTACTGCTTGGTGGCGGCTACTTGAGCGGCAACTTCGGCAGCGAAGTCCACTTCGGCCTTCTCGATGCCTTCGCCCACTTCGTAACGAACGAAGGAAACGATTTCGGCGCCGGCCTGCTTGGCCAGATCGCCGACCTTCACTTCCGGGTTCTTCACGAAAGGCTGCTCGACCAGGCTCGCTTCGGCGAGGAACTTGCTGATGCGGCCCTTGACCATGTTCTCGACGATGTTCTCCGGCTTGCCGGCGATCTTGTCGGCGTTCAGCGCCAGGAAGATTTCCTTCTCTTTCGCGATCGCTTCTTCGGAAACTTCCGAAGCGCTCAGGAACTGCGGGTTGCTGGCGGCGACATGCATGGCGATGTCCTTGGCCAGTTCCGGGTTGCCGCCTTTCAGGTTGACCACGACACCGATGCGGTGGCCGTGCAGGTAGGCGCCGACCACGTCGCCCTCGACGCGGGTCAGGCGGCGGATGTTGACGTTCTCGCCGGTCTTGGCGACCAGGGCCAGACGAGCCTCCTCACGCGCTTCGACCAGCGGAGCGGCGTCGGTCAGCTTCTCGTTGAAGGCCTTTTCCAGGCTCTCGGCGACGAAGCCCTTGAAGTCGTCCTGGAGGGCCAGGAAGTCGGTCTGGGAGTTGACTTCGATGATCACGGCGGCCTTGTTGTCGGCAGCGATCTTGACGGCGATCGAGCCTTCGGCGGCAATGTTGCCGGCCTTCTTGGCAGCCTTGATCGCACCGGCAGCGCGCATGTCGTCGATGGCCTTCTCGATGTCGCCGCCAGCGGCGGTCAGCGCCTTCTTGCACTCCATCATGCCCAAGCCGGTACGCTCGCGCAGTTCTTTAACCATGGCTGCAGTAATTTCTGCCATTTCGAAATCCTCTTGAGTGGTAGCTCTCAAAAAACCTTTGTGCCCGGCCTGCCGGGCAGAAACTCAAAGGTGGCAAAAAGGGGGCCTAGCCCCCTTCCTGCGCACCGTCGGACGTCTGAACGTCCCGGAATCAGCCTTCGGCGGATTCGGCCGGCGCTTCCTCGACGAACTCGTCGGCGCTGGTGGCAGCGCCCTGCTTGCCGCGGATTACCGCTTCGGCCATCGAGTTCAGGTAGAGTTGCACGGCGCGGATGGCATCATCGTTACCGGGAATTACATAGTCGACGCCTTCCGGGCTGCTGTTGGTATCGACAACGCCGATGACCGGGATGCCCAGCTTGTTGGCTTCGGTGATGGCGATGCGCTCGTGGTCGACGTCGATCACGAACAGAGCGTCCGGCAGGCCGCCCATGTCCTTGATGCCGCCCAGGCTGCGCTCGAGCTTCTCGAGGTCACGGCTGCGCATCAGGGCTTCTTTCTTGGTCAGCTTGTCGAAGGTGCCGTCCTGGGACTGGGTTTCCAGGTCGCGCAGGCGCTTGATCGACTGACGGATGGTCTTGTAGTTGGTGAGCATGCCGCCCAGCCAGCGATGGTCGACGTACGGCATGCCGCAACGAGCGGCTTCCTCGCGAACGATCTTGCCAGCGGAACGCTTGGTGCCGACGAACAGGATCTTGTTCTTGCCAGCGGCCAGGCGCTCAACGAAGGTCAGGGCCTCGTTGAACATCGGCAGGGTCTTTTCGAGGTTGATGATATGGATCTTGTTGCGCGCGCCGAAAATGAACTTGCCCATTTTCGGGTTCCAGTAACGGGTCTGGTGGCCGAAGTGCACACCGGCCTTCAGCATATCGCGCATGTTGACTTGGGACATGATAGTTCCTCGATAAGTCGGGTTAGGCCTCCACGCATCCCAATGACCAACCCTTGCGGGCACCCAGGCCATCGTGTCGATGCATGTGTGGGTTTGTGCTCCGGAAAAGGCCGCAGCCTCGGAGCGGGGCGCTTTATACCATAACCGTGGACGCAGTGAAACCCGCCGCGGATGGCCGGGCGGGAGTAGATCGGTCGGTCAGGTCTGCTAGAATCGCGTATTCCTTATTATTCATGCGTGCTTGCACGCCCGAAGAGAATTCGCATGACCGTCACCATCAAGACGCCGGACGATATCGAGAAGATGCGCATCGCCGGCCGCCTGGCCGCCGAAGTGCTGGAAATGATCGGCGAACACATCAAGCCCGGCGTGACCACCGAGGAGCTGGACCGCATCTGCCACGACTATATCGTCAACGAGCAGAAGGCGATTCCCGCCCCGCTGAACTACAAGGGCTTTCCCAAGTCGATCTGCACCTCGATCAACCATGTGGTCTGCCATGGCATCCCCAACGAGAAGCCGCTGAAGGAAGGCGACATCCTCAACGTCGACATCACCGTCATCAAGGACGGCTACCACGGCGACACCAGCAAGATGTTCCTGGTCGGCAAGACCCCGGAATGGGCCGACCGCCTCTGCCAGATCACCCAGGAATGCATGTACAAGGGCATTTCCGTGGTGCGTCCGGGCGCGCACCTGGGCGATATCGGCGAAATCATCCAGAAGCACGCGGAAAAGAACGGCTTCTCGGTGGTCCGCGAATACTGCGGCCATGGCATCGGCAAGGTGTTCCACGAGGAGCCGCAGGTCCTCCACTACGGTCGTGCGGGTACCGGCATCGAGCTGAAGGAAGGCATGATCTTCACCATCGAGCCGATGATCAACCAGGGCCGCCCGGAGACCCGCCTGCTCGGCGACGGCTGGACCGCGATCACCAAGGACCGCAAGCTGTCCGCGCAATGGGAGCACACCGTGCTGGTCACCGCCGATGGCTACGAGATCCTCACCCTGCGCAACGACGAAACCTTCCCGCGCACCTCGGCCGCCTGATCCGGCCCGGCTTTTGCTGCCAGCCGTGCGCCTCGACGCCCCGCCCCATTCGGGCGGGGCCGACGCCCCGATTCGGCGCAGCGCGCGCACCAATACAGCGCAAAAACGCACCAAGACGGGGCGCTCGCGTATCGAACCCAACCGCTAGCAGATAAAGGAAGGCCGCATGCCGCAGGTGGATCCCGAATTGTTCGATCGCGGGCAGTTCCAGGCGGAACTGGCCTTGAAGTCCAGCCCGATCGCCGCCTTCAAGAAGGCCATCCGGCAATTCCGCGAAGTGCTCGACAACCGTTTCAACAGCGGCCGCGACATCCGCCGCCTGATCGAAGATCGCGCCTGGTGCGTCGACCAGATCCTGCAACAGGCCTGGCAGCGCTTCGACTGGGGAGACGACGCCGACATCACCCTGGTCGCCGTGGGCGGCTACGGCCGCGGCGAACTCCACCCCTACTCCGACGTCGACCTGCTGATCCTCCTCGACAGCGAGGACCAGGAGAGCTTCCGCGAACCGATCGAAGGCTTCCTCACCCTGCTCTGGGACATAGGCCTGGAAGTCGGCCAGAGCGTGCGCTCGGTGCAGCAGTGCGCGGAGGAAGCACGCGCCGACCTGACGGTGATCACCACCCTCATGGAGTGCCGCACCATCTGCGGCCCTGACAGCCTGCGCCAGCGCATGCTGCAGGTTACTGGCAGCGCGCACATGTGGCCGAGCAAGGAGTTCTTCCTGGCCAAACGCCACGAACAGCAGCGCCGCCACGCCAAGTACAACGACACCGAGTACAACCTCGAGCCCAACGTCAAGGGCTCCCCCGGCGGCCTGCGCGACATCCAGACCATCCTCTGGATGGCCCGCCGCCAGTTCGGCAGCCTCAACCTGCACGCCCTGGTGCGCGAAGGCTTCCTGGTGGAAAGCGAGTGCAGCATGCTGGCCTCCAGCCAGGAGTTCCTCTGGCGGGTCCGCTATGCCCTGCACATGCTCGCCGGGCGCGCCGAGGATCGCCTGCTGTTCGATCACCAGCGCAGCATCGCCCGTCTGTTCGGCTACGAAGACAACGACGTCAAGCTGGCGGTCGAACGCTTCATGCAGAAGTACTACCGGGTGGTGATGGCGATCTCCGAGCTGAACGACCTGATCATCCAGCACTTCGAGGAAGTCATCCTGCCCTGCGAGCAGCCGGTGCAGATCCAGCCGCTGAACAGTCGCTTCCAGTTGCGCGATGGCTACATCGAGGTGACGCACCCGAACGTCTTCAAGCGCACCCCGTTCGCCCTCCTGGAAATCTTCGTGCTGATGGCCCAGCACCCGGAAATCAAGGGCGTGCGCGCCGACACCATTCGCCTGCTGCGCGACAGCCGACACCTGATCGACGACGAGTTCCGCCACGACATCCGCAACACCAGCCTGTTCATCGAGCTGTTCAAGAGCAGCCAGGGTATCCACCGCAACCTGCGGCGGATGAACCGCTACGGCATCCTCGGCCGCTACCTGCCGGAGTTCGGCCATATCATCGGGCAGATGCAGCACGACCTGTTCCATATCTATACGGTGGACGCCCACACCCTCAACCTGATCAAGCACCTGCGCAAGCTGAATCGGCCGGAGATGGCCGAGAAATATCCGCTGGCGAGCAAGATCATCGATCGTCTGCCCAAGCCGGAACTGATCTACATCGCCGGTCTCTACCACGACATCGCCAAGGGCCGTGGCGGCGACCACTCGGAACTCGGTGCGGTGGACGCCGAGGCCTTCTGCCAGAGCCACCAGTTGCCGCCCTGGGACACCCAACTGGTGTCCTGGCTGGTGCAGAACCACCTGGTGATGTCGACCACCGCGCAACGCAAGGACCTCTCCGACCCGCAGGTGATCTTCGATTTCGCCCAACTGGTCGGCGACCAGACCCACCTCGACTACCTGTACGTGCTCACCGTGGCCGACATCAACGCCACCAACCCGACGCTCTGGAACTCCTGGCGCGCCAGCCTGCTCCGGCAGCTCTACACCGAGACCAAGCGCGCCCTGCGCCGCGGCCTGGAGAACCCGGTGGACCGCGAGGAGCAGATCCGCCAGACGCAGACCGCGGCCCTCGACCAACTGGTACGCAACGGCATCGACCAGGACGATGCAGAGCAGTTATGGAGCCAGCTCGGCGACGACTACTTCCTGCGCCACACCGCCGGCGACGTGGCCTGGCACACCGAGGCGATCCTCCAGCACCCGGACGACGGCACGCCGCTGGTGCTGATCAAGGAAACCACCCAGCGCGAGTTCGAGAGCGGTTCGCAGATCTTCATCTACGCCGCCGACCAGCACGATTTCTTCGCGGTCACCGTGGCCGCCATGGACCAGCTCAACCTGAGCATCCAGGACGCGCGGATCATCACCTCCACCAGCCAGTTCACCCTCGATACCTATATCGTGCTCGACGCCGACGGCGACTCCATCGGCAACAACCCGGAGCGCATCGCCGAGATCCGCGAGGGGCTTATCGACGCGCTGAAGAACCCCGACGACTACCCGACCATCATCCAGCGCCGGGTGCCGCGCCAGCTCAAGCACTTCGCCTTCGCCCCGCAAGTGACCATCTCCACCGACGCGCTGCGCCAGGTCTCGGTGCTCGAGGTCATCGCCCCCGACCGCCCAGGCCTGCTGGCGCGGATCGGCGGCATTTTCCTGGATTTCGACCTGTCGGTGCAGAACGCCAAGATCGCCACCCTCGGCGAGCGCGTGGAGGACGTCTTCTACATCACCGATGCGCGCAACCAGCCGCTCGCCGACCCCGACCTGTGCAAACGCCTGCAGGCCGCCCTGGTCGAGCAGCTGTCACAAGACAACGGACGGGACACCCTGCCTACCCGGATAAACTTCTGAGAAGCCTTGCCAACGCCATGAATACCGCACTCGACAACCTCCAGCCCTACCCCTTCGAGAAGCTCCGCGCCCTGCTCGGCGGCGCCCGGCCGCCCGCGACGCTGAAGCCGATCGCACTGTCCATCGGCGAGCCCAAGCACCGCTCGCCGAGCTTCGTCGCCGAAACCCTGGCGGAGAACCTGGACCAGCTCGCGGTCTACCCGACCACCCTCGGCCTGCCGGCCCTGCGCGAAGCCATCGCGCGCTGGTGCGAGCGGCGCTTCTCGGTACCGGCCGGCTGGCTGGATGCGGCGCGCCACGTACTGCCGGTGAACGGTACCCGCGAGGCGCTGTTCGCCTTCACCCAGACCGTGGTCCGCCGCAGCGAGCCCGGCGAGGCGCCCGGCCTGGTGGTCAGCCCGAACCCTTTCTACCAGATCTACGAAGGCGCGGCGCTGCTCGCCGGAGCCGTGCCGCACTACCTGCCCTGCCGCGAGGAAAACGGCTTCAACCCCGATTTCGACGCGATCGACGAGGCGACCTGGCAGCGCTGCCAGATTCTCTTCCTCTGCTCGCCGGGCAACCCCACCGGGGCCCTGGTACCGCTGGAGACCCTGAAGAAGCTGATCGCCCTGGCCGACCGCTACGACTTCGTGATCGCCGCCGACGAGTGCTACAGCGAACTCTACTTCGACGAAAACGCCCCGCCGCCCGGCCTGCTCAACGCTTGCGCCGAGCTGGGCCGCACGGACTTCAGCCGCTGCGTGGTGTTCCACAGCCTGTCCAAGCGCTCCAACCTGCCCGGCCTGCGCTCGGGCTTCGTCGCCGGCGACGCGGAGATCCTGAAGAAATTCCTCCTCTACCGCACCTACCACGGCTGCGCCATGCCGGTGCAGACCCAGTTGGCGAGCATCGCCGCCTGGAACGACGAGGTCCATGTGCGCGCCAACCGCAGCCTCTACCGCGAGAAATTCGACGCCGTGCTGGCGATCCTCGACGGCGTGCTCGACGTACAGCGCCCGGACGGCAGTTTCTACCTGTGGGCACGCACCCCGGTGGACGACACCGTATTCACCCGCGAACTGTTCGAGCAGCAGCACGTGACGGTGGTGCCGGGTTCCTACCTGTCGCGCGAGGTGGACGGCGAGAACCCCGGCGCCAACCGCGTGCGCATGGCCCTGGTGGCACCACTGGCCGAGTGCGTCGAAGCCGCCGAGCGCATCCGCGACTACCTGCGGGCGCGCTGAAGCCTGCGCGGAGAAACGAAAAGGGATCGCCGCGGCGATCCCTTTTTCGTTCACACCCAGCGGGCGAAGCGATTGGTCAGCCAGCTTTCCTGCTGGTCCAGCTCGCGCAGGATATCGCCCAGGGTCTCGTCGTCGATCTCGTTGTTACGCCGCTGCCGGTACAGTTCCAGGCGCTGCGCGCGCAACGCCTTCAGGCGCAAGGCCTTGTCGGCGATCTCCAGGGCTTGGGCCTGGTCGCGGGCCTCATCGGTGGTCGGTGCGGTATCCAGCGACTGGCGGTATTCAGCCATAATCTGCGCACGCGCCTCGGCGACCCGCGAAGTATTCGCCGCATCGTTGCCTTCCACCTGCGGCAGTTCCTCGCTCTCCAGGGCCCGGATCGCCGCCTCCGCGGTCTTGCGCCAGGCCTCGCGCCGCTCGCGCTCGTGGGCGCCATTGTTGCTCGCCGGCAGCCCGCGCAGCAGCAGCGGCAGGCCGATGGTCGCGCCGATCAGGGAAATCAGGATCACGCTGGTGGCGATGAAGATGATCAGGTCGCGCTGCGGGAAGGCGCTGCCATCCATCAGGCTCATCGGTACCGACAGCACCGCCGCCAGGGTCACCGCACCACGCACGCCGCTCAATGCACTGAGGGCGGAGAGACGGCGCAGGGAGATGCCGCTCAGCCCGGGCGGGCTCTTGCCGCGCCAGCGGTCGATGCGCAGCGACAACTTCCAGTAGCCATAGACCCAGCCGTAGCGGATCAGCATCAGCACGGCGGTGATCGCCGCCACGTAGGCCAGCAGCAGCGAGGAACGCCAGAGCAGGTCGCCGTGGTGGTTGGCCACCGACTTCATGATGTCCGGCAACTGCAGGCCGAGCAGCAGGAACACCACGCCGTTGAAGGCGAACTCCAGCATCGACCAGACGCTGCGGTTGAGCAGGCGCGTGGAAGTCTGCCGCGGCAGCAGGTCGACCCAGCTCTGCATCATGCCGGCCGCCACCGCCGAGAGAATCCCGGAGACGCCCAGGTGTTCCGCCACCATGTAGGAGGCGAACGGCAGCAACAGCATCAGTACCACGTGGGTCGCCGGGTCGTCCCAACCACGGGAGATCATCCAGGCGCGGATGCGGCCCAGCGACCAGCTGAGGAACACCCCGATGGCCAGGCCGCCGACCGCGACCAGGAGGAAGTTGAGGCTGGCGTCCACCAGCGAGAACACGCCGGTCATCGCCGCGGCGATGGCGAACTTGAATGCCACCAGGCCAGAGGCATCGTTCATCAGCGCCTCGCCCTCCAGCAGGTGCATCAGGCGCTTGGGCAGCCGCCCCTGGGTGATCGCCGAGACCGCCAGGGCGTCCGTGGGCGACAGCACGGCGGCGAGGGCGAAGGAAGCCGCCAGGGGAATTTCCGGGATCAGCAGGTGGATGAAATAGCCGGCGCCGACCACGGTGAAGAACACCAGGCCGAACGCCATCATCAGGATCGGCCAGCGCATCCGCCAGACTTCCCGCTTGGGAATGCGCCAGCCATCGACGAACAGCAGCGGCGGAATGAACAGGAAGAGGAACAGCTCCGGGTCGAGGGCAATGTGCAGCCCGAGGGACGGCAAGGCCAGCAGGGCCCCGGCGGCGATCTGGATCAGCGGTAGCGGCAAGGGCAGCAACTGGGCGGCCAGGCGGGTGGCGCCGACGACCAGCAGCAGGGTCAGAACGGTGTACACGGTTTGCATGAGGGCGGGGATCTCCGGCTTCGTCCCTGGACGATGCGACTGCGCCGATTGCACCATCGCGATCGGTAGGCAGCTATCCGACATTCGCACAATCCGTACGGTCTTTCCTAGCCCCGCCGCTCTACCCCGCGCGTCCGCCCCCTCCGCGGCGACGACCGGGGCGCCCGGCCAAGGTTCCCGCACTAGTACATCCGAGCTATTTCATAGCGGTGCGAGACGCTCCTACACTCCCCTTCAGTCCAGGCCCGCCGTAGCGTCGGCCAGGACGACGCCCCGAAGGAGTACGGGGTGCAGCGCCCACTCAGACAAAGGAATGCCGCCATGACAAGCAAGGGACTTACTTCCGCACTGCTGCTCGCCTCGATGTTCGCCGCCACCTCCGGCTGCCTCCAGCAGAACGCACTGACCCAGGGCTACCGCACCACCCAGCCCGGGCAACCCGGCCAGGCCCAGGTAGCCTCCGCCAACACCCCTTGCACCCCCAGCGCCACCAATGACCTGATCGCTACCGGTCGCAGCCTGCTGGACATCACCACCAACCTGATCAAGACCCGCAACCAGATGAGCGACGGCGGCAGCATCATGCGCGACGTCGACGACGTGCAGAAGGTCGGCAAGGGCCATGCCGTGCTGGACAGCGTCGAGAGCATGACCGGCGGTCCGCAGCAGCCCTGCGGCTAAGCGCACCACGACGATTCATCCCGGACAGCGAGCCCCCGCACGCTGTTCTCCCCCTGAGCCTCGCCTACCCGGCGGGGCTTTTTTTGTCCTGCGCCAAACAGCCGCCGCCCCGCATCAAGGAACTCGCCCATCACCCGGCCATGCAGACCAGGCCGCTTCGAGTCCCGTTCGTCACCTGTGCAAGGCGTCTGGAACGCGGCTATTGTCCGACGATCGAAGTGATGGCAATGTAGAATTACACCTTTGGATGTAGTCGTTTCGGGTAGGTCGCGAGATGGAACGAGCTTTTTCCCCTACCGCGGAATCGCGGAGCAGCGGCCCATGAGGCGCGCCGAGATGCTGTTGCTGAAGAGCCTGGCGGAAACACTGATGGCCGACCGGGACAACCGCCACGACGACTTGCAGGCGACCATGCGGCTGGCGCACCTGAGTTCGCCGGAGATGATCCTGTACATGGTCAACCGGGTGCTCGAGCTCGAAGAGAGCATCGAGCGGATCGCCGCGGTTCTCCAGAAACTCTCTGCGGACGAGCCGATGCCCCTAGAGGAAACGCCGCCCGAACCAGCCTTCGAACCGTCCCTGCAGTCCCGCGCCACCGAGACCGCGGAAACCTAGCGGCTGGCAGGCCGCTACACCAGCACCTGGCGAGTGCTGGCGATCAGCGCATGGACCTGTCGCTCCACCTGCTCCGCCACCGGCACTTCGGGCCCCCGCCCCTCCGGGCAGGGCAGGTTCGGCGTGGTGCCGAACAGCCGGCAGATCAGCGGACGTTCCTCATAGGCCTCGCAGCCGTTCGGTCCGAGATGGACGCAGTTCCACTCGGCCAGGGCGGCGTCGTGTTCGGCCTCGCTCTTCAGCGGCAGGCGGGCCATCTCTTCCGACGAGGCGGTAACCGGCCCGCAGCAATCGTGGCAGCCGGGCTTGCAGGCGAAGCCCGGTATCTGCAGGCGTAATTGGTCTATCTGGCGACCGATGCAACTCATGGGAAATCTCCTCGGCGGGGGAAGGATTGTACAGCGCGGACCGGAGCATTCCGAAAGTACCGGTAAGGATGCTCTCCAGCGAGCCGAATCGACCTGTTCAACCTGCGCTCTCTCCGTTCCCGGCCAGGGAAACAGCCCGGCTCCCTGTCCGCCCGCCCGTCCACGGCTATCTGCCGTCACGCCGCTCCCGAGCGCGGTAGCCCCGAGACCGCACAGGGGCGGAACGACGTGGCATAATCCGGCGATCACCTTTCGGCGACCTATCGGCAGGGCCCGGGAAGACCCGGGCCTCGGGAGAAGCAATGACCTACGTTCTCTACGGCATCAAAGCCTGCGACACCATGAAGAAGGCTCGGACCTGGCTCGACGAGCACAAGGTCGCCTACGACTTCCACGACTACAAGGCCGTCGGCATCGACCGCGAACACCTGCAGCGCTGGTGCGCGGAGCACGGCTGGCAGACCGTCCTCAACCGCGCCGGCACTACCTTCCGCAAGCTCGACGAAGCGCAGAAGGCCGATCTCGACGAAGCCAAGGCGATCGAGCTGATGCTGGCCCAGCCGTCGATGATCAAGCGCCCGGTGCTGGAACTGGGCAGCAGGACGCTGGTCGGCTTCAAGCCCGACGCCTACGCCGCCGCGCTGGCCTGAACGGGAGGCCGCATGAGCATCGCCTGGGCCCTGTTCGTACCCGCCTGCTTCGCCCTCAACCTGGCGCCGGGGCCGAACAACCTGCTGTCGCTGAACAACGCCGCGCGGCACGGTTTCGCCACCGCCTCGCTGGCCGGCGGCGGGCGCCTGCTGGCATTCGCCGGCATGCTCGCCCTGGCCGCCTCCGGGCTGGCGCTGGTGCTGCACACCTCGGCCTGGCTGTTCCTGGCGATCAAACTGCTCGGCGCTGCCTACCTGTTGTGGCTTGCGGTGCAATTGTGGCGGGCCGATGCGCAGCCACTGGCGAACGAAGCCAGCCCGGCGCGTCCCAGCCTCTGGCGCCTGGGGCGCCAGGAGTTCCTGGTGGCGGCGGGCAACCCGAAAGCGATCCTGATCTTCACCGCCTTCCTGCCGCAGTTCGTCGATCCCGGCCAACCGCTGGGCGCCCAGTTCGCCCAGCTCGGCGCGGCATTCCTGCTGCTCGAATGGCTGGCCATCGCTCTTTATTCCTATGCCGGGCTCCACCTCGGCCGGCTGCTCGCCGGCCAGCGGGCCCGGCGTCTGTTCAACCGCGGTTGCGCCGCGCTGCTCGGCAGCGCGGGACTGGGCCTGCTGCTCAGCCGCCGTCCGGCCTGACCGTTCCACTCCGTTTCGAGGAAACCCACATGTCGCAATCCCTGTTCAGCCTGGCCTTCGGCGTCGGCACCCAGAACCGCCAGGAAGCCTGGCTGGAAGTGTTCTACGCGCTGCCGCTGCTCAAGCCTTCGAGCGAAATCGTCGCTGCCGTCGCACCGATCCTTGGCTACGCAGCCGGCAACCAGGCGCTGACCTTCACTTCGCAGCAGGCCTACCAGCTGGCCGACGCCCTGAAGGGTATCGACGCCGCTCAGTCGGCCCTGCTCTCGCGCCTGGCGGAAAGCCAGAAGCCGCTGGTCGCCACCCTGTTGGCGGAAGACGCCGCGCCGTCCTCCACCCCGGAGGCCTACCTCAAGCTGCACCTGCTCTCCCACCGCTTGGTCAAACCGCACGCTGTGAACCTGAGCGGCATCTTCCCGCTCCTGCCGAACGTGGCCTGGACCAACATCGGCGCGGTGGACCTGGCCGAACTGGCCGAACTGCAACTGGAAGCGCGACTGAAGGGCAAGCTGCTGGAAGTCTTCTCCGTCGACAAGTTCCCGAAGATGACCGACTACGTGGTCCCGGCCGGCGTACGCATCGCCGACACCGCCCGCGTGCGTCTGGGCGCCTACATCGGTGAAGGCACCACGGTGATGCACGAAGGTTTCGTCAACTTCAACGCCGGCACCGAAGGCCCGGGCATGATCGAAGGTCGCGTATCCGCCGGCGTGTTCGTCGGCAAGGGGTCGGACCTGGGCGGCGGCTGCTCGACCATGGGCACCCTTTCCGGTGGCGGCAACATCGTCATCAGCGTCGGCGAAGGCTGCCTGATCGGCGCCAACGCCGGCATCGGCATCCCGCTGGGCGATCGCAACATCGTCGAGGCCGGCCTGTACATCACCGCCGGCACCAAGGTCGCCCTGCTCGACGAGCAGAACGCTCTGGTGAAAGTGGTCAAGGCCCGCGACCTGGCCGGTCAGCCCGACCTGCTGTTCCGCCGCAACTCGCAGAACGGTGCGGTGGAGTGCAAGACCAACAAGACCGCCATCGAGCTGAACGAAGCGCTGCACGCGCACAACTGAGCCCAGCTCGCCTCCCCGCTCGCCCGACGGCGCTCGCCAGCGCCGCCGGGTGCGCTACCCTTTCCCCTGTAACCGTCCTCGCACAGTGTCCGCCATGTCCCTGCCGTCTCCCTGGCGCGCCGACTTTCCGGCCTTTTCCGCCTTCGCCGCGGAAGGCCTGACCTACCTCGACAGCGCCGCCACCGCCCAGAAGCCACAGGCCGTACTCGACGCCCTGAACGGCTACTACCTCGGCGGCGCCGCCAACGTCCACCGCGCCCAACATGTCCCCGGCGAGCGCGCCACCCGGGCCTTCGAGGCCGCGCGCAGCCGCGTCGCCCACTGGCTGCACGCCGGCAACCCGGCCGAGGTGCTGTTCACCCGCGGCACCACAGAGGCGATCAACCTGGTGGCCTATGGCCTGGAGCGGCATTTCCGGCCTGGCGACGAACTGCTGGTCAGTGCCCTGGAACACCATGCCAACCTGCTTCCCTGGCAGCAGTTGGCCCTGCGCCGCGGCCTGGTCCTGCGCGTATTGCCGCTGGACGAGCGCGGGGTGATCGACCTGGAGCAGGCTCGCCATATCATCGGCGAGCGTACCCGCCTGCTGGCGATCAGCCAGTTGTCCAACGTTCTCGGCACCTGGCAACCAGTGGTGGAGTTGATCCAGCTGGCCCGCGAGCGCGGTGCCTGGACCCTGGTGGACGGCGCCCAGGGCAGCGTCCACGGACGCCACGACCTGCCGGGCCTGGGCTGCGACTTCTACGCATTCTCCGGCCACAAGCTCTACGGCCCCGACGGCATCGGCGTGCTCTGGGGTCGCCCACAGGCCCTGGAGCAACTGGCGCACTGGCAGTTCGGCGGCGAGATGGTACGCCACACCGGCTTCCACGAAGCCAGCTTCCATGCCGCTCCGCTCGGCTTCGAGGCGGGCACCCCGGCGGTTTCCGCGGCGATCGGCCTGGGCGCGACCATCGACTGGCTGGCCACCCTGGACGAAGCCGAAGTCGCCGCCCACGAAGGCGCCCTCCACGCCCGCCTGCTCGCCGGCCTGCTGGCGCGCGACGGCGTCAGCCTGCTCGGCGAACCGCAGGCAGCGCTGGCCAGCTTCTGCGTCGACGGCGTGCACGTCGCCGATCTCGCCCACCTGCTCGGCGAACAGGGCATCGCGGTGCGCGCCGGCCACCATTGCGCGATGCCGCTGCTGCAACGCCTCGAGGTACCCGGCGCCCTGCGTGTCTCGCTGGGCTTGTACAACGATGCCGACGACCTGGAGCGCTTCTTCCTGGCTCTCGACCGCTCACTGGAGTTGCTGCGATGAACCCGGTTCTCCCCGAACAGGCCCAGGAGGCACTGGACGCCTTCGGTCACACCGCCAGTTGGGAACAGCGTGCGCGTCTGCTGCTGCAATGGGGCGAGCGCCTGGCGCCGCTCGCGGAACACGAACGCCAGGAAGAGCATCGCGTGCACGGTTGCGAAAGCCTGGTCTGGCTGCTCGGCGAGCAGCGCGACGGCCACTGGCGCTTCCGTGCCGACAGCGACGCGCGCCTGATCCGCGGCCTGCTGGCGGTGCTGCTGGCACGGGTCGACGGCATCGAGACCCGCGAACTGGCGCGCCTGGACCTCAACGACTGGTTCACCTGCCTGGGTCTTTCCCGCCAACTGTCGCCCTCGCGCAGCAACGGCCTGAACGCCGTGCTGCAACGCATGCGCGAACTGGCCGGCCAGACCGCCGGCTGAGCCCGCTCAGCGCGCCAGCAGCTCCGGCAGGTGCCGGGCCAGGGCGCGGTAGCGGTCCTCTTCGATCCGATAGGCCCAGTCAGGATGGGCGGCGACCTCGCCCTCGGCGAAGCCCTCGACGCTCTTCGGCAACAACCAGTATTGCTCGCCCTGGCGCCGAATCTCGCCATCCAGGCGCGCGCCGGAAAACGTCCGCAGGCTGAACACCAGGAGCAATGGCGCCTGTCTGAATCCCACCTGCGCCAGCGGCGCTACATCGGCGAAACGCAGGTCGGCGAACAGCGTCGCCGCGCCGTTGGCCGCTGCCTCATAGGCCAGCTTGCGCCCTGTGGGCAATTGCCGAACCTGCAGGTTCGGCTGCCCGGCGTCGTCGCGATAGAGATCCAGGCGTTCGCCCTTCGGATAGCGCAGTTGCAGTTCGCGCACCCGGGCGAAGGGCAGCGTGGCGATCCGCCGGTCGAGCCACTCCAGCTCGTTGTTCGGCAACGGCAGCCGCTTGTCGATCAGCCAGGCCTGCGGGTCGCCCAATCGTCGTACGAAGCTACCGCCATGCTGCGCATCCTTGCCCACCAGCAGCACCAGAGACTCGCCGGACTGCCAATGCAGGCTCAGGCGTAGCGCCTGCCCCTCGCCACGCTCCGCCAGGCCAAGCAGCGCGTGGTTCTTCGGGTTGGCGCTCTTCGCCTCGACCTTGCGCGCCTCTGCCAACGCCTCGAGCAGCGCCGACAAGCGTAGCCGGTCGGCCGGATAGTCGGCCTTGGCCGGCAGGACCCACGCGCCCGCACGCCGCTCGACCCGGATATCCGGCGAACCGTCGGCAAACTGCATGTGCAGACCACTCAGCGTCGCGCTGTCCAGTTCCGGCAGCCAGCGCTCTGCCGCCGGCAAGGCAGGTACCTCGGCTGCGCGCTCGCGCTGCAGCCAGGCGAAGGTTCCGGCCAGCGCCGCCACCAGCGCCAGCAGGACGATCAGCGTATTGCGCCGCATGCGTCAATGCCCTCCCCGGGCCATGCGCCGGCGCCGCCAGAGCCAGCCGAGCAGCACGCCGACCGTGAGCAACGAGGGAACCAGGGCGATATTGACCAGCTTCAGGGTGCGGCCCAGTGCGTCGATATCGGCGTTCAACTGGTACTGCACCTCGCGCAGCTCCTTGCGGATGCGCAGCTTCTCCTGCATGTACTGGCGCACCGTGGCCTGCTGTTCGGGCGTCAGTTCGACGGCCTTCTCCGGGTCGGCACCCTGCTGTAGGGCGGCGAGTTGCTGCTCGGTATCGGCGAGGCGCTGCTTGAGCTGCTCCTCCTTCTGCCGGAAGCTCGTCTCGGCCTCGCGCTGCAGGCGCTCGACCACCACGAACGGCCGGCTGAACCGGCCGCGGGAGCGCACGCTGATCAGCGCGTCGGTGCCCGACAGGTTGTCCAGCGCGTTGACCACCAGCGCGCCGTTGTCGGCCCAGGGCTGCGGCACGCGCTGGCCGAAGAAGTCCTGCACCTGGACCCACATGCGATCGCTGAGCAGGTCGGTATCGGCCACGACGATGACATTGATGTTGCGCGCCTCCTTCAGGCCTTCGCGATGCCCCTCGATGCCCTCCGCGAAGGCACTCTTCGCCGGCCCCTGGATACGGGCGGCGAGAGTATGCCGCCGGCCGCTCGGGCGCAGCTCGCGCATCAGATCGCCGGGGTCGCGCAGCAGGCCGAAGCGCGAGGCATCGAACGGCATCGCCTGGGCCGAGCTTTGCAGCAAAGGCGTGAAGCTGGTGCTCGCTCCGGGGAGCCTTTCGAGGATGCCGGGCGTCGCCAGGGTCAGGCTTTCCAGGCCGGCAGTGGCGATGTCGTCCTGGTCCAGCGCCTCGCGCGGCAAGCTGAGCCAGGCCGGATGCCGGGCCGGACGCTGGTCCCGGCCAAGACTGATGGACATCGCATAGGCGCCGTCGCCGAGCACCTTGCCCGGCAGCAGGCGCAGCCCCCAGGCCTCGAACAGCGGCGCGAGGTCGGACGACTTGTCGCCATCCAGCGTAGCGGCGAAATCGCTGCCGCTGTCGGCCTCGCTGAAGGGGTCGACGAACGCCAGCAGCTTGCCCCCGCGCAGGACGAACTGGTCGATGGCGTATAGCGTCTGCTCGGGTAACTGCTTGGGATGCACCAGCAGCAGCACCGAGACCTCCGGCGGGATTTCCGTGGCATCGCTCTTGAGGCTGCGCAGGTCGAATTGCTGGCGGATTTCCTCCATGACCATCCACGGCGAGGTCGGCTGCCGGCTGGCCATGTCGAAGCCGCCATTGAGCGGCAGCGACGACATCAGGCCTACCACCGGCCGCTGCGGCTGTGCCAGGGTCTGCACCAGGCGGCTGATGTCGTATTCGAGGAACTCCTCCTGATCGAGCGGGAAGAAGGGTATGACCTGGACTCCGTCCAGGGCGTTGCTGCCGGCCAGGCCGAAGTACAGGTTGTCGCCGCCCTGCTGCAGGGGAATTCCTTGCAGGCCGAACTCGGTGGCCTTGTCCTCGTTCTCGGAGAACGGCTCGGGATCGATCACCTGCAGGCGAATCCTGCCGTTCGCCTCGCGCTCGTAGGCGCGCAGCAGTTCCTCGACGCGCCTGGCGTAGTTGCGCAGCGGCACCAGTTCCCGGGCACCGCTATCCGAATAGAAGAAGTACAGGTTGATCGGCTCGTCGAGGCCGGCCAGGATCCGCTTGGTGCCGGGGCTGATGGTGTAGAGCTTCTGCTCGGTCAGGTCGAGCCGCGCGCCGCTGAACAGCAGGCCGGAGACCATGTTGAAGGCCAGGAACGCCAGCGCGATCAGCAACAGCCCGGCGCCAGAGGACAACACGCGTTTCATCGACTCCCCCTCATTCGGCTTTCTTCAGGTCGACCGCCACCGCCGTGGCGGCCAGCCAGGCGACGATCAGGCTGACGAAATACAGCAGGTCGCGCAGGTCGATGACGCCCTTGCTGACGGCATCGAAGCGGGTCAGCAGGCTCAGCGAGGCCACCGCATCGAGCAACCACTGCGGCGCCCACTGGCTGAACGCATCGAGCACCAGCGGAAAGCCGCTGAGCATGAACAGGAAGCAGGCGGCCACGGCGAGGATGAAAGCGATCACCTGGTTCTTCGCCAGGGCCGACATGCACGAACCGATGGCCAGGTAGCCGCCGGCCAGCAGCCAACTGCCCAGATAGCCGGCGAGAATCGCACCGTTGTCCGGCTCGCCCAGGTAGTTCACCGTGAGCACCATGGGGAAGGTCAGCAGCAGCGCGATTCCGGCGAACGCCCAGGCGGCCAGGAACTTGCCGGCCACGGCTTCGAAGCGGGTCAGCGGCAGGGTCATCAGCAGCTCGATCGAGCCGGACTTGCGCTCCTCCGCCCACAGGCGCATGGCCAGCGCGGGAACCAGGAACAGGTAGAGCCAGGGATGGAAGGCGAAGAAGGAGGCCAGGTCGGCCTGGTTGCGTTCGTAGAAGTTGCCCAGGTAGAAGGTGAACACGCCCGCCAGGACCAGGAAGATCACGATGAACACATAGGCCAGCGGCGTGGCGAAATAACTCGCCAGCTCGCGCTTGAAGATCACCGGCAGTTGCTTCATGCCTCCGTCCCCCGGGTCAGGTTGCGGAATACCTCGTCGAGCCGGCCGCGCTCCACGTCCAGTTCGCGGATCCGCCAGCCGCGCTCGGCGACCAGCCCGCTGACCTGGGGAAAGATCACCGCGCCCGGCTGCGCCAGGACGGTCAGGCTGCCTTCGGCGGGGTTCTCCTCGATGCCCGCCACGCCCGGCAGCACCGCCAGCGCCACGGTATCCAGGGGGTCGTCGCTGTAGAGCGTCACCGCCTGGTGGTAGCGCGAGCGGCTGGCCAGCTCCAGCGGCGTGCTGTCCGCCAGCAGCCGCCCGCCGCCGATCACCAGGGCGCGGCTGCACAGCGCCGAGACTTCCTCGAGGATATGGGTGGAGATGATCACGATGCGCTCCTGCGCGAGGCCGCGGATCAGTTCGCGGACCTGGTGCTTCTGGTTCGGATCGAGCCCGTCGGTGGGCTCGTCGAGCACCAGCGCCCGCGGTTCGTGGAGGATCGCCTGGGCCAGGCCGACACGCCGGCGGAAGCCCTTGGAGAGGGTTTCGATGGTCTGCCGGCGCACCTCATCCAGTTCCAGCAGCCCCAGTGCCCGGGCGACCCGCTCGCGCTTGCCGGCACCACGGTAGCCACGGATCTCGGCGATGAAATCGAGGAAGCCCTGCACGGTCATTTCCGCGTAGCAGGGCGAACCTTCCGGGAGGTAGCCGATCAGCCGCTGCGCCTGCAGCGTGCGGCTGCGGATGTCGAAGCCGAAGATGCTCGCGGTGCCGGCGCTGGGCGCCAGGAAGCCGGTGAGCATCTTCATGGTGGTGGACTTGCCGGCGCCGTTCGGACCGAGGAAGCCCAGTACCTCCCCCGTCGCCACCTGGAAGGACAGGTCGTCCACCGCCACCCGCGAGCCGAAGCGTTTGCCGAGGTTTCTTGTTTCGATCATGGTCCCCTACCTGTTCCGGCGGCCGCCGCCATGTCCGGCCAGGGCCGCGAAAAACGCGCAGGGACTATAGCCGAAGCGCCCCGCCGCCTGGCAATACGGGGCATCGGGAGAACCTTGGCAAAACGTGACAGAACCCGAACGTTTGCCGAAGGTTCTACATTCGCAACCTGTTCGCCGCCGTTCGCCGTAGGACG
Source organism: Pseudomonas sp. HMSC057H01 (assembly GCF_001836405.1). Taxonomy (NCBI): domain Bacteria; kingdom Pseudomonadati; phylum Pseudomonadota; class Gammaproteobacteria; order Pseudomonadales; family Pseudomonadaceae; genus Pseudomonas; species Pseudomonas sp. HMSC057H01. The sequence goes on from NZ_KV828379.1 coordinate 193,908, forward strand.
CGTTGCGTTCTTTTGCGGCCCTCCGGGGATTGCGGCAAACTAGCCGCGCCCGTCACGCCGGGTCCCGATCAACTGCCAGTAGACACCGTATGCCCCGCTACCCTTTCCGCCGCTTTGGTTTTGGCGCCCTGCGCCGCCTGCTGTACCTCTGGGTACGCTCGGAAACCATCAACCAATCGGCCTTCACCCTGAAGATCGACCGCAGCAAGCCGGTGCTTTACGTGCTGCAGCAGCCTTCGGTCAGCGATCTCGCGGTGGTGGATACCGAATGCCGCAAGGCCGGGCTGCCGCGTCCGGTGATGCCGGTAGCGGTAGGCGACGCCATCGAGCCGGCGGCGTTCTTCTACCTGACGCCCGAACCCGACTGGCTGGGCCGCCAGGACAAGCGCGGCGCCTCGCCGACCCTGGTGCGCATGCTCGCCGCGGTCGGCCAGAACGGTCTCGACGACGCGCAGATCATTCCGGTCAGCGTGTTCTGGGGACAATCGCCGGACAGCGAATCGAGCCCCTGGAAGCTGCTGTTCGCCGACAACTGGGCGGTCACCGGGCGCCTGCGCAAGCTGGCGCGCATCCTGATTCTCGGACGCAAGACCCGCGTGCAGTTCTCCGCGCCGATCCACCTGCGCGAGCTGGTGGAACAGGGCAAGGGCCACGAACGCACGCTGCGCATGGTCAACCGTATCCTCCGGGTGCACTTCCGCAACCTGAAGACCGCGGTAATCGGTCCCGACCTGTCGCACCGCCGCAACCTGGTCAAGGGCCTGCTGCGCGCGCCGCTGGTACGCCAGGCGATCAACGAGGAATGCGAGAGCGAACGGATATCCCAGGAGAAGGCCGAAGGCATCGCGCTGCGCTACGCCAATGAAATCGCCTCGGACTTCTCCTATCCGGTGATCCGCTTCCTCGAAGTCATTCTCAGCTGGTTCTGGAACAAGCTGTACGAAGGGGTCAAGGTCAACCACATCGAGCGGGTGCAGGACGTGGCCCAGGGCAACGAGATCGTCTACGTGCCCTGCCACCGCAGCCACATCGACTACCTGCTGCTCTCCTACCTGCTGTTCCGCAACGGCCTGACCCCGCCGCACATCGCCGCCGGGATCAACCTGAACATGCCGGTGATCGGCTCGATCCTGCGCCGCGGCGGAGCCTTCTTCATGCGCCGCAGCTTCAAGGGCAACCAGCTCTACACCGCGGTGTTCAACGAGTACCTGCACACCCTGTTCTCCCGCGGCTTCTCCACCGAGTACTTCGTCGAGGGTGGCCGTTCGCGCACCGGGCGCATGCTCCACCCACGCACCGGCATGCTCGCCATCACCCTGCGCAGCTTCCTCCGAGACTCGCGCCGGCCGATCGTCTTCGTACCGGTCTACATCGGCTACGAACGCGTGCTGGAAGGCCGCACCTACCTCGGCGAACTGCGCGGCGCGACCAAGAAGAAGGAGTCGATCTTCGACCTGTTCAAGGTGGTCGGCGCCCTGAAACAGCGTTTCGGCCAGGTCTGGGTGAACTTCGGCGAGCCGATCCATCTCGACCAGTTCCTCGACCGCCACCAGCCCGACTGGCAGGACCAGGACCTCGGCCCGGAATACCGCCCCGACTGGCTGCCGCAGACCACCAACCTGCTGGCCAAGGACGTCGCTCGCCACCTCAACGACGCGGCGGCGATCAACCCGGTCAACCTGGTCGCCCTGGCGCTGCTCTCCACCAGCCGCCAGGCCCTCGACGAAAGCGCCCTGGCGCGAATCCTCGACCTCTACCTGGCGCTGCTGCGCAAGGTGCCCTACTCGCCCAGCGCGACCCTGCCGGACGGCGACGGCCAGGCCCTGATCGAGTACGTGAAGAGCATGAACCTGCTGGCCGAGCAGAAGGACGCGCTGGGCCGCATCCTCTATCTCGACGAACAGAACGCGGTGCTGGCGACCTACTACCGCAACAACGTCCTCCACGTCTTCGCCCTGCCGGCGCTGATCGCCAGCTTCTTCCAGAGCAACTCGCGGATCAGCCGCGAACAGTTGCTGCGCTTCGCCCGCGCGCTCTATCCCTACCTGCAGGCGGAACTGTTCATCCGCTGGAGCCTGGACGAACTCGACGCGGTGATCGACCAGTGGCTGGCGGCCCTGGTGGAGCAGGGCCTGCTGCGCCAGGAGAACGACACCTTCATCCGCCCGGCGCCAAGCTCGCGGCAATACGTGCTGCTGATCCTCCTCGCTCGTTCGGTGACCCAGACCCTGCAGCGCTTCTACATGGCCATCGCCCTGCTGCTCAACGCCGGGCAGAACGCCCTGACCGCCGAGGAACTGGAGAACCTCTGCACCGTGATGGCCCAGCGCCTGTCGATCCTGCATGGCCTGAACGCCCCGGAGTTCTTCGACAAGAGCCTGTTCCGCCACTTCATCCAGACCCTTCTCGACCTGCGTGTGCTGCGCAAGGACGAGGCCGGCAAACTGAGCTACCACGAACTGCTCGGCGAACTGGCCGAAGGCGCCGCCAAGCGCGTGCTGCCGGCGGAGATCCGCCTGTCGATCCGCCAGGTGGCGCTGGAGCGTCCCGCCGAGGAAGCCGCCGCCGAAAGCAACGACGCAGCCGCCAACTGAGACCCGGCGCCCGCCCTGCGAGGGGCGGGCGCCGCTCCGCTGAAATATCCTGCGACCTTTCCCTGTTCCGGCCCGGCAACCTATGCTGGTTTCCCGGGTCAGAGGCCCGCTCGTTTTTTGTTCCGTCTGAAAGGAGGCTCCCATGAAAAAACTGCCATTGCTGCTCGCCGCCAGCGTCCTCGCCGGCTGCGGTACCCAGCAATCGACTTCGAACGCCAGCTTCGAGGGTGAGGTCTTCTACCGCGAGCGTATCGCCCTGCCGCCCTCGGCGCGCCTGAGCGTGAGCCTGGAAGACGTGTCGCTGGCCGACGCCCCTTCGGTGCAGTTGGCCAGCCAGACCCGCGAGATCACCAGCCAGGTGCCGCTGGCGTTCCACCTGGAGTACGACCCGAAGCAGGTCAAGCCGGGCCACAGCTACGCGGTGAGCGCGCGCATCGAGCTGAACGGCCGCTTGCTGTTCATCAACACCACCCGCCACTCGGTGAAACTCGACGGCAGCGACCCGCAGCCCTATCGCGTGCAGGTCGAATCGGCGCGCTGAAGCACACCGCGGCAAGCCGCCGGTGCGAATCGGCGGTTCCCTCCAGTACACTCCACCTCCTATTCGCTACCGGTTGCCGATCCACCTCACGACGAGCGGCCGGATACCCCGTACGTTCCACATCAAGGACGCTGTCATGTTCCGACTCACTGCCCTCTGCGCCGGCCTGCTGCTCTCGGCCAACGCCCTCGCCCTGTCCCTCGCCGACCTGTCGCAGAACGACGCCTCCAGCGGCCTGAAGGACGCCCTGACCCAGGGCGCGCAGATCGCCGTCCGCCAGCTTGGCCAGCCGGGCGGCTTCAACAACAACCCGGACGTGCGCATCGAACTGCCCGGCAAGCTGGGCAAGGCGGCGAAGCTGATGAAGCAGTTCGGCATGGGCGCCCAGGTCGACCAGCTCGAGGCGAGCATGAACCGCGCCGCCGAGGCTGCCGTGCCGCAGGCCCAGGGCCTGCTGGTGGAGGCGGTGAAGAAGATGACCGTGGCCGACGCCAAGGGCATCCTCAAGGGCGGTGACGACGCCGCCACCGAATACCTGGACAAGTCCAGCCGCGAACAGCTGCGCGCGAAGTTCCTGCCGATCGTCAAGCAGGCCACCGACGAGGTCGGCCTGGTCAAGCAGTACAACGCCTTCGCCAGCCAGGCGGCGACCCTTGGGGTGGTCGATGCGAAGAGCGCCAACGTCGAGGGCTATGTCACCGAACAGGCCCTCGACGGGCTCTTCGAGATGATCGCCAAGCAGGAGAAGAGCATCCGCCAGAACCCGGCGGCGGCCGCCACCGGCCTGGCCAAGAAGGTCTTCGGCGCGGCCAGGTGAGTCGACGGACGGGGCGCGATCGCCCCGTCCCCTTCTCCCGTCAGGCCCGCGCCTCGTCCTTCTTCACACGGAACCAGGCGGCATAGAGCGCCGGCAGGAACAGCAGGGTGAGCACGGTGGCGACGATCAGCCCGCCCATGATCGCCACCGCCATCGGCCCGAAGAATACGCTGCGCGACAGCGGGATCATCGCCAGCACCGCCGCCAGCGCGGTCAGCACGATGGGCCGGAAACGCCGCACGGTAGCCTCGATGATGGCGTGCCAGCGATCCAGTCCATGGCTGATGTCCTGTTCGATCTGGTCCACCAGGATCACCGAGTTGCGCATGATCATGCCGGCCAGGGCGATGGTCCCGAGCATCGCCACGAAGCCGAACGGCTGGCGGAACAGCAGCAGGAACAGGGTCACGCCGATCAGGCCCAGCGGTGCGGTGAGGAATACCATCGCCATCCGCGAGAAGCTGCGCAACTGCACCATCAGCAGGCTCAACACCACCACGATGAACAGCGGCACGCCAGCGTTCACCGAACTCTGGCCCTTCGCCGCGTCCTCCACCGTTCCGCCCACCTCCAGCAGGTAGCCGTCCGGCAGCTCGGCGCGGATCGGTTCCAGGGTCGGGGCGATCTGCGCGACCAGGGTCGCCGGCAGCGAATCGTCGTAGATATCGGCGCGCACGGTGACCGTCGGCAGGCGGTTGCGGTGCCAGATGATCCCCTCTTCGAAACCGTATTCGAGCGTGGCGATCTGCGACAGCGCCACGCTCCGGCCATTCTCGGTCGGCACCGCCAGGCTCGGCAGCAACGACAGGTCGCGACGCTCCTGCTCGGTGCCGCGCAGGAGGATCTCGATCAGCTCGTTGTCTTCGCGGAAGAAGCTCACATGCGAACCGGTCAGCGCGCTCTGCAGGAACTGCGACAGGCTGGCGGTGCTCACCCCCAGGGCACGGGCGCGCTCCTGGTCGATGCTCAGGTACACCACCTTGCTCGGCTCTTCCCAATCCAGGTGCACATTCACCACGTGCGGGTTCTCGCGCATCCTGTCGGCGACCTTGCGCGCCAGTTCGCGAACCTGCGGGATGTCCTCGCCGGAAACCCGGAACTGCACCGGATAGCCCACCGGCGGCCCGTTCTCCAGGCGACTGATGCGGCTGCGCAGGTGCGGGAAGTCCTCGTTCATCCGCTCGATCAGCCACTTGCGCAGCGCCTCGCGGCTCTCCAGGTCCTTGGCCAGCACCACCACCTGGGCGAAGCTGGCCGCCGGCAACTGCTGGTCCAGCGGCAGGTAGAAGCGGGGCGAGCCGGTGCCGACGTAGGCCACGTAGTTGTCGATGCCGTCATGGCCCTGCAGCATTTTTTCCAGGCGCTGGACTTCCTCGCCGGTCGAGCGCAGCGAGGCGCCCTCGGCCAGCTTGATGTCCAGCAGCAGCTCCAGGCGCGCCGAGGGCGGGAAGAACTGCTGCGGCACCAGGCGGAACAGCAGCAGCGCGCCGACGAAGGCGGCGAGGGTCAGGACGATCACCGTCTTGCGGTAGCGCACGCACCACTCCACCAGACGCCGGAAGCGCTGGTAGAAGGCCGTTGCATAGGGATCGTAGCCGTCGGCGCTGCCGCCGTGCTTCTGCGCGTGCAGCCTGGCCAGGTCCGGCAGCAGCTTGGCCCCCAGGTAGGGAACGAAGACCACCGCGGCGAACCAGGAGACCACCAGGGCGATGGTCACCACCTGGAACAGCGAGCGGGTGTATTCGCCGGTGCCGGACTGCGCGGTGGCGATCGGCAGGAAGCCGGCGGCGGTGATCAGGGTGCCGGTGAGCATCGGGAAGGCGGTGCTGGTCCAGGCGAAGCTGGCCGCCTTGAGGCGGTCGTAGCCCTGCTCCATCTTCACCGCCATCATCTCCACCGCGATGATCGCGTCGTCCACCAGCAATCCCAGCGCCAGCACCAGGGCACCGAGGGAAATCTTGTGCAGGCCGATGCCGAAGTAATGCATGGCGGCGAAGGTCATCGCCAGCACCAGCGGGATCGACAGCGCCACCACCAGGCCTGTGCGCAGGCCGAGGGAGAAGAAGCTCACCAGCAGGACGATCACCAGCGCCTCGGCCAGCACCCGGATGAACTCGCCGACCCCAGTACGTACCGCCGCCGGCTGGTCGGACACCTTGCGCAGTTCCAGTCCGGCCGGCAGCGACTGCTGCAGGCGGGCGAACTCGGTTTCCAGGGCCTTACCCAGCACCAGGATGTCGCCGCCCGGCTTCATCGCTACCGCCAGGCCGATGGCGTCCTCGCCCATGAAGCGCATGCGCGGCGCCGGCGGATCGTTGAAGCCGCGGCGAACCTCGGCCACGTCGCCGATGCGGAAGGTGCGGTCGCCGACGCGGATGGGGAAGTCGCGGATCTCCTCCACCGAATCGAAACGCCCGGAAACGCGCAATTGCACGCGGTCGCTGGCGGTCTCGAAGAACCCGGAGGAGGCCACCGCGTTCTGTTCCTCCAGCGCCTTCTGCACCGCCGCCAGGGGCAGGCCGAGGGTGGCCAGCTTGGTGTTGGACAGGTCGATCCAGATCTTCTCGTCCTGCAGGCCGATCAGTTCGACCTTGCCGACGTTCCTGATCCGCTGCAATTGCAGTTGCAGGCGGTCGGCATAGTCCTTCATCACCGCATAGTCGAAGCCCTTGCCGGTGAGCGCATAGATGTTGCCGTAGGTGGTGCCGAACTCGTCGTTGAAGAACGGGCCCTGGATGCTTTGCGGCAAGGTGGCGCGAATGTCGCTGATCTTCTTGCGGATCTGGTACCAGAGTTCGGGGATCTCGCTGGAATGGATGTCCTCGCGGGCCATGAAGGTCACCTGCGAGACGCCGGGGCGGGAGAAGGACACGATGCGATCGTAGTCGCCGGTTTCCATCAGCTTCTTCTCGATACGCTCGGTGACCTGCCGGGCCACCTCTTCGGCGCTGGCACCCGACCAGTTGGTCTGCACCACCATGGCCTTGAAGGTGAACGGCGGGTCTTCGCTCTGCCCCAGCTTGCTGTAGGACAGCGCGCCAACCGCGCCAAGCAGGATCATCAGGTACAGGACGATCTGGCGATTCTGCAACGCCCAGGCGGAAAGGTTGAAGGACATGCGACTACTCCTTGGCCGCCAGTTTCACCGTGCGGTTGGCCCGGTCGATCGGACGCACCTGCTGCCCTTCGCGAAGCACCTGGACCCCGGTGGCCACTACCCAGTCGCCAGCCTTCAGGCCTTCGAGCACCGGCACCCGGTCCTCGGCATAGGGACCGGTGCGCACCGGCTGCCGGCGCAGGGTCGAGCTGCCCGGTTCGACCACCCAGACGAACGCCTGGCCGGCCTCTGCGGTCAGCGCCGACAAGGGAACCGATAACGGCACCGCCTCGGCGGCGGCGACGTAGACCCGGGCGCTCTGGCCCAGTTCGGCCGGAGTCGCGCGGTCGTCGAAGGCCACCCGGGCGGCGAAGGTACGCGATTGCGGATCGGCCGCGGGCGAGAGCTCGCGGATATGCCCGGCGAAGCGTCTGTCGCGTTGCGACCAGAGTTCGACCGACACCGGCTGGCCGATGCGGAAACGTTCGAAGCTGTGTTCCGGCAGGCCGATCAGCACCTCGCGCTCGCCGTCGGCGGCCAGGCTGAAGACCGTCTGCCCGGCCGCCACCACCTGGCCCACCTCGACGCGCCGGCTGGCGATCACGCCATCCTGGGGCGAGCGCAGCACGGCGTAGCCGGCCTGGTTGTCGGCGACGTTGAATTCGGCGCGGATCTGCTTCAACCGCGCCTCGCCGGCGCGGTAGCTGTTCTGGATGTTCTCGAACTGGGAATGGCTGACCAGGTTGCGGTCGAGCAAGGTGCGGTAGCGCCGGTACTCGGCGCGCACGGTCTGCAGGTTGGCCTCGGCGGCACTGACCTGGGCCCGCGCCGCCTCCAGTTGCAGGCGCACGTCCTGGGGATCGAGTTCGGCCAGGGGCTGGTCCTTCTTCACCCGCTCGCCGACTTCCACCAGCCGGCGGATGACCTTGCCGCCGATGCGGAAGGCCAGCTCAGGCTCGTGGCGGGCGCGGATCTCGCCGGGAAAGGCCTGGCTCACCTCCCCCGCCGGCTGGGGCTGGACGACGATCGCCGGACGCGCCGCGGCTGGCGGCGGCGTGCCGTTGCCGCAGGCGGCGAGGAACAGGGAGGAAAGCAGGGACAGGGCGACGAGCGGGATATGGCGGTACATGTGACACCTTCCGCAAACTGCGTTCGAGTTCTTATACTGGGCGGTATAGTAAAAATACAGAACCCATCAGTCCAGTATTTCAATTGTATAAGCGCATGTCAGAACCCACCTCCTCCGTCGGTCCCGGCCGGCCCAAGGACCCGGCCAAACGGGAAGCCATTCTCGAGGCGGCCAAGCGCCTGTTCCTCTGCAACGGCTACGACGGCAGCAGCATGGAAGCCATCGCCTCGGAAGCCGGCGTTTCCAAGCTCACCGTCTACAGCCACTTCACCGACAAGGAAACCCTGTTCAGCGAAGCGGTGAAGGCCAAGTGCGCCGAGCAGCTTCCCGCCCTGTACTTCCAGCTGGCCGAAGGCGCGCCGCTGGAAAAGGTCCTGCTGAATATCGCCCGCGGCTTCCACCGGCTGATCAACAGCCACGAGGCGATCGCCCTGACCCGCCTGATGGCCGCGCAGGCCGGGCAGAACCCCAAGCTTTCCGAGCTGTTCTTCGAGGCCGGGCCGAAGCAGGTGATCGACGAGATGGAACGCCTCCTCGAGCAGGCCCGCCGCAGCGGCAAGCTGGCGTTCCCGGACGCGCGACACGCCGCCGAACACTTCTTCATGCTGGTCAAGGGCTGCGCCAATTACCGTCTGTTGATCGGCTGCGCCGAACCGCTGGACGAGGCCGAAGGCGAGCGGCACGTGGAAGAAGTGGTGGCGCTGTTCCTGCGCGCCTTCGCCGCGGGCGGCTGACGCGGCTCAGGCGCGACGGCGGAAACGCACCCGCGCTCGCTGCGGACGCAGGGAAAACCAGCCGCGCGGCGCCAGGTCGCCGTCGTGCATGATGTCCCAGTGCTCGACCCAGTAGGCCAGCGCCGCCGCCAGATCGATCATCGCCATCGCGGTGCCGGGGCAAGCGCGGTCGCCGAGGCCGAAGGGGAAGTAGGCGCCACGCGGCCAGCGCGCCGGTTCGAGGAAGCGCTCGGGACGGAACTCCAGCGGCGCCTCGAACCAACGGGGATCGCGCTGGGTGATCCAGCTCGAGACCATGGTCACGTCGCCGCGCTTCAGCCGCTGGCCGAACACCTCGATGTCCGCCGTCACCTGCCGCGGCGCCAGGCCGTAGGCCGGCGGGTACAGGCGCAGGCACTCCTGCAGGACCGCCCTGAGCAGCGCGCAATCGCGCAGGTCGGCGACCGAGCGGATCGCCGTCCAATTCACTCCCGCCAGCTCGGCGCGTAGCCGCGCGAGCAACTCGGGACGCTGGGCCAGCAGCAACAGGCTCCAGGTCAGGGTCACTCCAGTGGACTGGTGGGACGCCATGAGCAGGGTGCAGAGTTCATCGCGTAGGTCCGCCAGCGGCCGCGGCGAGCGCTCCGCCACCTCGCCCACCGCCTCGCGCAACTGGCCCAGCGCCCAGCGCTTGCGCGGACACAGTTTGCTCGGGAACCAGTGGCCCAGCGGCAGGCCGGTGCTCATTTCCAGCAATGCCACCCGCGACAGCAGGCGCACCGCCTTGGCGATCCGATAGGCCGACGGTTGCAGGTCGACGTCGAACAGCGCGTGACCGCTGAGGGTGACGCTGAACGCAGCCATTTCCAGGTCGAGGTCGTATTCGCGCCCCTCCTCCACCCGCTCGCTCCACTCCGCGGCCAGGCGGCGAACCTCGCTGGCCGGCGGCGGCGCCAGGTGCGGCCGTACCTCCTTGCGCCGGGCCTGGGCGGGGGCGCCCTCACGCATCATGAAGCTGCGCCCGTTCCACTGTTTCAGCATGCACAGCGCCGGCTGCCAGCGTTGCAGGTCATCGCGGCGATCGACCATCAATTCCTGCACCGCCTGCGGATGGAACAGGCACCAGAGGCGCTGCGGGCCCATGCGGGCGACCGCGAGGTCCGGCTGCGCGACGTGCATCTTCTGCAACCAGGCCAGCGGATCGCGCTGCATCTCCAGCCAGTGGCGGGCGCCGGCACGCCCGTCGTTGGCCCAGGGCAGGTGCGCCAGGCGCCGGCGAATCGGACAATCGATGGTCTGCTGCATGCTCGCCGCCTCCCTGCGGTGTCGACACTCAGCCCTTGCCCAGGGCCTTCTTCGGATAGATGTCGTAGCGGCTGGACTTGCCTTCCAGGCTATAGCCGGGCTTGGGCCCTTCGATGATCGGCGCCTTGCGCGGGCGCTTCACCACCACCCGGTGGCTGGCCAGGGCCAGGGCCGCCTGCAACAGCGCCGGAGCGTCGAGATCGTCGCCCACCAGCGGCCGGAACAGACGCATTTCCTTCTTCACCAATGCGCTCTTGTCGCGATGGGGAAACATCGGGTCGAGGTAGACCACCTGCGGCGCCTCGCCGTCCCAGGCGCGCATCAGGTCCGCCGAGTTGCCGCCGAGCAGACGCATCCGCGCGGCGATCGGCGCCACGTCGGGATCGCGCCCGGCGCGCTCCAGGCCATCCTCGAGCAGGGCGGCGATCAGCGGCTGGCGCTCGACCAGGGTTACCTCGCAACCCAGGCTAGCGAGGACGAACCCATCCCGGCCCAGGCCGGCCGTGGCATCCAGGACGCGCGGGCGGATGCCTGGCTGGACGCCGACCGCCTTGGCGATCATCTGCCCGCTGCCGCCGCCGAACTTGCGCCGGTGGGCGCTGGCGCCTTCGACGAAATCGACCCGCACCGGACCGGGGGAGTCCGGCCCCAGTTGCAAGACCTGCAAGCCCTCCTCGCCGACCTGCACGGCGAACTCCGCCTCGTCGTCCGCCGCCAACGGCAGGCCGAGCCGCTCCGCCCAGCGCCGCGCAGCCTCGGCGCAATCGGCGGACAGGGCTTGGACATGCAGGCGAGGAGCGGTGGAATCGGTCATGGTCGGGCAATCGTCGTGGAAAGCGCGGATTTTGCCAGAGTTGGCCCGCGCGCGCTCACCGGCAGACCTTCCATAGGCCCATGTCGAGGTGGAAGTGATCCCGGTGGGCGGCATTGTAGTCGGGCCCCAGCACCGCATTGAAACTGGCGCAGGCGCCGTCCCGCACGCGGCGCAGGAAGCGCCCGTCGGCGCCCTGGTCGGCCCAGTCCGTGGCCAGGCGGATTCGCCTCCCGCCGGCCAGGCGGAAGCCGCTGATGTCCAGGGCATTGGCCGAAGCATGCTGGCTGCGCCGGCCGTTCTCGCGGTTGTAGACGTTGCGGCAGGCGAAGCTGCCGATATGCTCGACCCGCGTCAGCGGCTGGCCATAGATATCCAGGGCTGCCAGTTGCAGCACGTGGCGCTCGAACAATGCATAGCTCACTGCCAACGGGCAACTGGCGAGGAAGCTGCTGCTCAACTCCAATGCCGCCCCACGCACGCGCAGGCTGTTGCTCAACGGGCAGGTAGCCGATGGCGGATCGTCGGCGACCCGCTGGTAGCGCAGTTGCGAGGTGGCCAGGGCGGCGTCACAGAGGCTCCGGTCGTCGGCCAGCCGCCATAGCTTGTAGCGGGTCAGCAGGTTCGGCGGTTCGCGCACGTCCAGCGGCAGCCAGGGATTCCAGCGCGCCGGCAGATCGAGCCACTGGTAGCGCAGGGCGCCGACGGCCCCCGCCAGCAGCAGCAATGGCAGCAACCAGGCCAGGCGGCGCACGGGTTCAGCGGAACAGGTCGTTGATACGGTCGAAAGGCATCGCCGCACGGGTCGCTTCCAGGTCGCGCCGCGCCAGCGCCTGCGCCGCCTCATGGAAAGCGCCGAAGGCGACCCGGGCAAGGTTCGAGCCCAGGCTCACGCGCTTGACGCCGAGGGCTTCCAGCTCGTCCAGCGACAGCTCCAGGCGCGGCGAACCGACCAGTACGTTGACCGGCTTCGGTGCCACCGCTTCGAGCACCGCGACGATCTGTTCGCGGCGGTTCAAGCCAGGCGCGTAGAGCACATCGGCGCCGGCATCGGCATAGGCGCGCAGGCGCCGCAGGGTGTCGTCGAGATCCTCGCGACCATGCAGGAAATTCTCCGCGCGGGCGCAGAGGGTGAACGGGAATGGCAACGCACGGGCCGCCTCGACCGCGGCAGCGACCCGCTCCAGCGCGGCGGAGAACTCATAGATGGGCTGTCCGGCGCGCCCGCTGGCATCCTCTATGGAACCACCGACCAGGCCGGCCTCGGCGGCCAGGCGGATGGTCGTGGCGCAGTCTTGCGGAGCATCGCCGTAGCCGTTTTCCAGGTCGGCGGCGACCGGCAGATCGGTGGCGGCGACGATCGCCCGGGCGTTTTCCAGCGCCTCGGTCCGGCTCACCGCGCCTTCCGCATCGCGCCGGCCCAGAGAGAACGCCAGGCCGGCGCTGGTAGTGGCAAGGGCGTCGAAGCCGAGGCTGGCGAGCATCTTCGCCGAACCGGCATCCCAGGGATTGGGCAGGACCAGCATGCCGGGCCCCTGGTGCAGGTCGCGGAAACGTTCGGCGCGTTGGCGTTGGCTGGTCATGGCGGCGGGCTCCGTGGCGGGGAAAGGACTCCCTAGCCTAGGCGCAGGCCGGCGGAGCGTCGAGCGCCGCGCTCAGAGCAGGCCCAGTTGCTCCACTTCCGGGGCCGGGATCGGCTCGGGTAGCGCCGGCAAGCCTGGCAGGCGCTGGCCCAGCAGCGCATGGAAACGCTGGGCCTGCTGGGCCGCCAGGTGATTGTCGGGGGTATGCAGGAATACGTATGGAGTCAGGCCGGCCTCGATCCAGTCGGCCACCTTGTCGACCCAGGGCAAAAGGAACACCTCGTTGGCCGGCAGGTCGGGACCGCCGATGAAACGCACCTGTGGCGTATCGCTGAAGGCCGCCGGACGGATCGGCAGGCGCGGCTTCTTCGACTGGGCGTGGAGCACCGCCGGATCGTCCGAACGGCAACTGAACAGCGCCCGCGAATCCAGGCAGATGCGCTCCACGCCACGCTCGCGCAGGTGGCGGTTGAGCAGGCGCTCGTCCTCGCCTTTGTCGAAGAACGCCGGGTGGCGTACTTCCACGGCAATCCGTCGCGGACTCAGCTCATCGAGGAAATACAGCAGTTCGCCCAGGCGCTGCGGGGTGAACGCCGCCGACAGTTGCAGCCACAGCGGGCTGACCCTTTCGCCAAGCGGCGCCAGCAGTTCGAGGAAGTCGTCGGCGGCCCCGAGCCGTTCGCGCAGGTCGCCTTCGTGACTGATATCGCGGGGAAACTTGGCACAGAAGCGGAACCCCGCCGGCATCGTCTCGGCCCAGCGCCGCACGGTTTCCGCCGAAGGCCGGGCATAGAAGGTGGTATTGCCCTCGACCGCGTTGAAGATGCCGCCGTAGTGTCCGAGGTAGTCGGCGGAACGCAATTCGCGCGGATAAAAGCTGCCGCGCCAGGCCGCCTCGTTCCAGGATGGACAACCGAGGAAATAAGGAAGGGAAACCACGGGAGCGCGCGGAGCCGCTCAGGCGTAGAGGTCGAGGCCGAGGACATCCTCGGCGCCGGCGTCGATGTTGAGGCTGGCGGTGGAGTTGTAGCTGGCCAGGGCCATCGCCGCATGGCTGCTTACCGGGCGCTGGAACGCCAGCAGGTCGCGGGCGCTCACCGGCAGGCTGTCGCCGCCCGCCGAACTGGCCTGGACCTTGCGCGCCTGCGGCGCCTGCTCGAAGCCCTGGCTGCCGGAAACCGGCGCCGGCTGCTCGCGCCGCGCCTCGACCTCGCGCTGCACGTCGCGATACGGCGTGACCGCGGAGCCCGGTCGGGCGCTGCGCTCCAGCGGCAACGAAGAGGAAGAAAGTCCGTCGATACGCATGATCAAAACCCGGGGAAGTCTCCACACTCTAGCCAGCCCCGAAAGGCTTGGCAATTACCGCTACGCGGCATTTTCAGGGCGCTTTTTTCGGCGTCGCCACGTTGTCGCGCAGGTACACCGGCAGCGCCTGTTCCGCCTCCACGCCTTCGCCGCGCGCCCAGGCGAAGCCGGCCAGGCTGAGCAAGTCCTCGGCATGCGGCAGCAGGCTCGCGTCCAGCGCGGCCGGGCGCTGCGGCATGCGCTCGACGTAGCCCCAGCCGGTGCCGGCGCCGAACCAATCCGCGGCAGCGGCGTCCCACGGTACGGCGACCCGCTCGGGCGGCAGTACCGCTTCGCTGCCGGCCAGGCGCATCTCGCCCTGTTGCAACTGGTAGCAACCCCAGTAGACCTCGTCCATCCGCGCGTCGATGGCCGCGGCGACCCGCTCCGCACCCTGCTCGCGGTAGGCCCGCTGGGCCAGGATCGCCAGGTCGGAGACCGCCAGTACCGGGCGCTGCAGGGCGAAGGCCAGACCCTGGACCACGCCGATGGCGATGCGCACGCCGGTGAAGGCGCCCGGACCGCGCCCGAAGGCGATGGCGTCCACCGCGGACAGGGCGACGCCGGCCTCGTCGAGCAGGTCGCGGACCATCGGCAGCAGGCGCTGGGCGTGCAGGCGCGGGATCACCTCGTAGTGACTGAGCGCCCGCCCCTCGTGGAGCAGGGCGACGGAGCAGGCTTCGGTGGAGGTATCCAGGGCCAACAGAGTGGACATCGACGGTTCCGCGTGGTGAAAAAGACGCCGATTGTACCAGCCTTCTCCGCCCCGGAAACGCCGACGGCCCGCAAGCGGGCCGTCGGTGCTACAGCGCTGCGGATCAGCTCAGGGCCGAAAGCACTTTCGCGGTGATCTGCTCGACCGAGCCGACGCCGGCGATGCTGTGGTATTTCGGGGTGCCTTCGGCGGCCGACAGCTTCTGGTAGAAGTCGACCAGCGGCTTGGTCTGCGAATGGTAGACCGACAGGCGGTGACGCACGGTCTCTTCCTTGTCGTCCTCGCGCTGGATCAGCTCTTCGCCGGTAACGTCGTCCTTGCCGGCGACCTTCGGCGGGTTGTGCTCGGTGTGGTACACGCGGCCGGAGGCCGGATGCACGCGACGACCGGCGATACGCGACACGATCTCCTCGTCGTCGACGGCGATCTCGACCACATGGTCGATGGTCACGCCGGCGTCCTTCAGCGCTTCGGCCTGCGGGATGGTCCGCGGGAAGCCGTCGAACAGGAAGCCCTTGGCGCAATCGGCCTCGGTGATGCGTTCCTTGATCAGGGCGATGATGATGTCGTCGGATACCAGGCCGCCGCTGTCCATCACGCCTTTCACCTGCTGGCCGAGCGGGCTGCCGGCCTTGACTGCGGCGCGCAGCATGTCGCCGGTGGAGATCTGCGGAATGCCGAACTTCTCGGTGATGAACCGTGCCTGGGTGCCTTTGCCGGCACCGGGTGCCCCGAGCAGAATCACACGCATCGATATGCTCCTTAGAATTGGTAAGCGAAAGTCTGGATCCGCCTCGTGGGGCCAATCTCGTATTTGCAGGAAACGGCACTGTATGGCGCCGAAAAGGCTGTCCAAGATACACAGCGCCCCCCCACCGCACAAGACACCGAAAGTTGCCCCCCGCCTTCCCTCATCCGGTGTTGCGCAGTCCGGCGGCGACCCCCGCGACCGTCACCAGCAGCGCCTGCTCCAGGCCGCCGCAGGCGTCGCCCTGGCAGCGCCGCGAACGGGCCAGAAGCTCAGCCTGGAGCAGGTGCAGCGGGTCTAGATAGCTGTTGCGCACGCTGATCGACTCGCGGGTCTCGCTGGCGTGGGCGAGCAGCAGCGACTGCCCGGTCAGTCCCAGCACCACGCGCACCGCCTGCGACAATAGGTCGCGTAAACGACGCCCCAGCGGACGCAGCTCGAGCGGCACTAGACGTTCGTCGTAGAGCCGCGCGATATCCGCGTCGGCCTTGGCCAGGACCATTTCCAGCATGTCGATGCGGGTGGTGAAGAACGGCCATTGCTCGCGCATCTGCCCGAGCAGCGCGCCCTCGCCACGCTCGATGGCGTTCAGCAAGGCGGTCTCCCAGCCAAGCCATGCCGGCAGCATCAGGCGCGTCTGGGTCCAGGCGAAGATCCAGGGAATCGCCCGCAGGCTCTCCACCCCGCCTTCGCGGCGCTTGGCCGGGCGGCTGCCCAGCGGCAGACGGCCCAGTTCCTGCTCGGGCGTGGCCAGGCGGAAATACTCGACGAACTGCGGATCGTCGCGCACCACCCTGCGGTAGGCCAGCAGCGCGTCCTTCGCCAGGCGGTCCATCTGCGCGCGCCAGGCCGGCTCGGGAGCCGGCGGCGGCATCAGGGTCGCCTCCAGCACTGCGGCGAGGTAGAGATTGAGGTTCTGTTCGGCGATGTCCGGCAAGCCGAACTTGAAGCGGATCATCTCGCCCTGTTCGGTGACCCGGAAGCGCCCGGCCACCGAACCCGGTGGCTGCGACAGGATCGCCGCGTGGGCCGGCCCGCCGCCGCGGCCGACGGTGCCGCCGCGGCCATGGAAGAGCAGCAGCTCGACCTCTTGCTGGCGGCAGATCTCCACCAGTTTCTCCTGCGCCCGGTACTGCGCCCAGGCCGCCGTGAGAGTACCGGCGTCCCTGGCCGAATCGGAGTAGCCGATCATCACTTCCTGCACCCCGGAGAGCCGCGAACGGTAGCCCGGCAGCGTCAGCAGGCGCTCCATGCAGGGGCCGGCGTTGTCCAGGTCGTCGAGGGTCTCGAACAGCGGCACCACGCGCATCGGCCAGTCGACGCCGCTTTCCTTGAGCAGTAGTTGCACTGCCAGCACGTCGGACGGCTGGCCGGCCATCGAGATCACGTAGGAACCCAGCGACGCCGGTGGCGCGGCGGCGATCGCCCGACAGGTGGCGAGCACCTCGGCGGTATCCGCCGAAGGCTGGTAGTGCGCCGGCAGCAGGGGGCGGCGGCTGTTCAGTTCCTCGAGAAGGAATTCCAGGCGGGTCTTCTCGTCCCACTCGTCGTAGCTGCCCAGCTCCAGGTACTCGGTGATCTCGCTCAGCGCGGCGGCATGGCGGGCCGAGTCCTGGCGCACGTCCAGGCGTACCAGGAACAGGCCGAAGGTGGCGGCGCGGCGCAGGCAGTCGAGCAACGCGCCATCGGCGATCACGCCCATGCCGCAGGCGTGCAGCGACTCGTGGCACAGTTGCAGCGGCTCGACCAGGTCGCGGTTGTGCTCCAGGACGCCCTCCGCGGCCGGCACCTCGCCGGCCAGGGCCTGGTGGGTCCAGTTGCGGGTCACGCGCAGGCGCTCGCGCAATTGCTTGAGCAGGGCGCGATAGGGCTCGGCGCTATCGCCGACCCGCGCCAGCAGCTGCGGCGAGGCCTGCTGCATGGACAGCTCGGCGGCCAGTCGGTCGATATCGCGCAGGTACAGGTCGGCGGCCATCCAGCGCGCCAGCAGCAGGACCTCGCGGGTCACGCTGGCGGTAACGTTGGGATTGCCGTCGCGGTCGCCCCCCATCCAGGACGCGAAGCGCAGCGGCGCGGCGGTCAGCGGCAGGCGTTCGCCGGTGCTGCGCAGGAGTACCTCGTCGACGTGCCGAAGGACGTTCGGCAAGGCCTGCCAGAGAGAATGCTCGATCACCGCGAAGCCCCATTTCGCCTCGTCCACCGGGGTCGGCCGGACCTTGCGGATCTCGTCGGTATGCCAGGCCTCGGCCACCAGCCGCTGCAGGCGCTGCTGGATGCGACTGCGCTCCTCCGGCAGCAGGTCGGCATGGTCCTTGGCCGCCAGCTGCGCGGTGATCGCATCGTATTTCTGGATCAGCGTGCGCCGCGCCACCTCGGTGGGATGGGCGGTCAGCACCAGTTCGATCTCCAGCCCGGCGAGCTGGCGAGCCAGTTGCCCGGGGGCATGCCCGGCGTCCTTGAGACGCCCCAGCAGCTCTTCCAGCACCAGGTTCTCGAAGGGTTCCGGCTCGTTCGGCCGGCGCCGGCGGATACGGTGGTATTGCTCGGCGATATTGGCCAGGTTGAGGAACTGGTTGAAGGCCCGCGCCACCGGCAGCAGTTCGTCTTCCTCGAGCCCGTCGAGGGTAGCGGTGAGCTGCTGGGCGCCCTCCGCGGAACCGCGGCGGGCAGCCTTGGCGCCCTTGCGGATCAGCTCGATCTTGTCGAGGAACCGCGGGCCGTACTGCTCGCGGATGGTGTCGCCGAGCAATTCGCCCAGTTGGTGGACGTCCTCGCGCAGGCGCGCATCGATTTCCGGCATGACCTGTCTCCACTGCGGGTGGGAAACCAGCTTGGCTCAGGCGCCCCCGCGCTTACAAGCCCGCAGGGTGCCAGTACGGCGCCGCCGGGCCGGAAGCGAGGCTGCCGGCGCCGATCGGGTCTAGTCTGAAGGAAGTGCCCGCACCGAGGCACGGCCCCACGAGGGCACCCCCAACACGCCCGCCACGACCGGGCTGAAGAGGTCAGCATGAAGATCCGTGAGCTTGTCCGCCATTGGGAACACACCGCCAAGGGCCGCATGGCCCGCAACCACTACAGCATCCCGCTGGACGTCGAAAGCGCCGCGCGCCTCGCCGCGCTGCACGAGATGTATCCGCGGCGCAGCGTCGAGGAACTACTGGGCGAGCTGGTCGGCGCCGCCCTGGAAGAACTGGAGGCGAGCTTTCCCTACGTGAAGGGGAGTCAGGTGGTGGCCACCGACGAACAGGGCGATCCGCTCTATGAGGATGTCGGCCCTACCCCACGCTTCCTGTCGCTCTCGCGCAAGTACCTGCACGAACTGGTCGCGCAACAGGACACCTCCAGTCACTGAGCGCGACTTCAGCCATGCCGGCGGTGCACGCCGGGAACGTGCATGTGCCCGGCCTCGGCGCATTCCTCGGGGATAGGCGACAGCGGCGCGGGCTGCTCCAGTTCGCGGAGGATGCCGCAGGCCTGGCTGTTGCCGGCGACCGTACAGCGTGAGCCGAGATCCTGCAGTTGCTCGCGCAATGCCTGGAGTTCGGCGATGCGCACCTCGACGTGATGCAGGTGCTCGTCGATCAGCCGGTTGGCGGTGCCGCAATCCGCCTCGGGACGGTCGCGCAACGCCAGCAGGGTACGGATTTCCTCCTGGGTCATGTCCAGCGAGCGGCAGTGACGGATGAACGACAGGCGCTCGACATGCGCCAGGGTGTATTGCCGATAGTTGCCTTCGCTACGCGCGGGCTCGGGCAACAGGCCTTCGCGCTCGTAGTAGCGGATGGTCTCCACCGGGCAACCGGTTCTCTTCGCCAGCTCACCGATCTTCATGCCAACCCTCCTCCAATCGCCGACGCGGCTACCCGAATTGGCAGTACCGCTTGACTCTGTAGTTGCTACAGGGTGTGCAATCGCACCCAACACGTCAAACGGGAATTGTTTCCATGAGCCACGAACACGCCGACACTTGCTGTCACGGTCACGGTCACGGTCACGGACATGATCATGGGCACCGCCACGCGCCTCGCCCGGCGGTGGCCGCCATCGGAACCCTGGCCGGCAACGCCGAGTTGCGCTGGAGCGACCTGCGCATCGAAGCGATGGACTGCCCGACCGAGGAACGCCTGATCCGCGACGCCCTCGGTCGCCAGCCGGCAGTGGAGTCGCTGGAATTCAACCTGATGCAGCGCCTGCTGCGCGTCCAGCATCGCTTCGACAGCGTCGAGCCGCTGCAGAAGCTGATCGCCGGCCTCGGCATGCAGGCGGTGCCGCTGGATGCCGGCGAAAATACCGACGGCCCCTCGCAAGCGCCGGCGAAGCCCTGGTGGCCGCTGGCCCTGGCCGGCGCGATGGCGCTGGCCTCGGAGATCGTCGAATGGTTCGGCCTGGCGCCGGACTGGGTGGTCGCCGGCCTCGCCCTGCTGGCCATCCTCGGCGCCGGCCTGCCGACCTACCGCAAGGGCTGGATCGCACTGAAGAACCGCAACCTGAACATCAACGCCCTGATGAGTATCGCCGTGACCGGCGCCGTGCTCATCGGCCAGTGGCCGGAAGCGGCGATGGTCAGCGTGCTGTTCGCCATCGCCGAGTTGATCGAGGCGAAGTCCCTGGATCGCGCGCGCAACGCCATCCGCGGCCTGCTGCAACTGGCTCCGGAACAGGCCACCGTGCTGGTCGGCGGCGAATGGAAGGAACTGCCGGCCAAGCAAGTGGAACTGGAAGCCACCGTGCGCGTGAAGCCCGGCGAACGCATCGCCCTCGACGGCGAGGTGACCAGCGGCCGCTCCAGCGTCAACCAGGCGCCGATCACCGGCGAAAGCCTGCCGGTGGAGAAGGAGGTCGGCGAGCCGGTGTTCGCCGGCAGCATCAACGGCGAGGGCGCGCTGGAGTACCGCGTCACCCGCCGCGCCGACGACAGCACCCTGGCCCGGATCATCCACGCCGTGGAGGAAGCCCAGGGTTCCCGCGCACCGACCCAGCGTTTCGTCGACAGTTTCGCCCGCGTCTACACCCCGGTGGTATTCCTCATCGCCCTCGCCACCGCGGTGCTGCCGCCGCTGCTGTTCGGCGGCGCCTGGCTGGACTGGATCTACCGCGCCCTGGTGCTGCTGGTGATCGCTTGTCCCTGCGCGCTGGTGATCTCCACCCCGGTGACCATCGTCAGCGGCCTTTCCGCCGCGGCGCGCCTGGGTATCCTGATCAAGGGCGGGGTGTTCCTCGAACTCGGGCGCAAGCTGTCCTGGGTCGCCCTCGACAAGACCGGCACCATCACCCATGGCAAACCGCAACAGACCGACTACCTGCCGATCGCGGAGGCTGACGGGACGGATGCACGCCTGCTCGCCGCCAGCCTGGCCGCGCGTTCCGACCACCCGGTATCGCGCGCCGTGGCCAACGCAGCGGAAGAAGACGGCCTTGCCCTGGGCGTGGTCGAGGACCTCGCCGCCCTGCCGGGACGAGGCGTCAGCGGACGCATCGACGGCGTCCTCTACCACCTCGGCAACCATCGCCTGGTGGAGGAACTGGGCCTCTGCTCGCCGGCCCTGGAAGAGCGCCTGGACGCCCTGGAGCGCCAGGGCAAGACGGTCATCGCGCTGTGCGATCCGCAGCGCGTGCGGGCCCTGTTCGCCGTCGCAGACGGGGTCAAGGACAGCAGCCGCGAGGCGATCCGCGAGCTGCACGCGCTGGACGTGAAGACCCTGATGCTCACCGGCGACAACCCGCACACCGCAGCCGCCATCGCTGCCCAGGTAGGCATCGACGCAGCTCGCGGCAACCTCCTGCCGGAGGACAAGCTGCGTGAAGTGGAAGCGCGCCAGGCCGACGGCTCGCGGGTCGGCATGGTCGGCGACGGGATCAACGACGCGCCGGCCCTGGCCCGCGCCGACATCGGCTTCGCCATGGGCGCGGCGGGCACCGACACGGCCATCGAGACCGCCGGCGTCGCGCTGATGGACGACGACCTGCGCAAGTTGCCGCAATTCGTCCGGCTGTCGCGCACCACCCACGCGATCCTGGTCCAGAACATCACCCTGGCCCTGGGCATCAAGGCGGTGTTCCTCGCCCTTACCCTGGCCGGGGAAGGCACCCTGTGGATGGCGGTATTCGCCGACATGGGCGCCAGCCTGCTGGTGGTGTTCAACGGTCTGCGACTGTTGCGCAAGCGTTTCTGAAAGGCCCCACTGGCCTCCTCCAGCCCCACTCAGGTGGGGCTTTTTTCTGCCCTGGGAAAAGCACAAGCAGGCGATGGCATACCTGCTGGGAACGCTGCCGTGGTTGCCCGCTTCACGGTCGAAAGCCCCGTACGACGAGCTTTCATGACGAGCGACGGCGTTCCGCGACCACGCCGGAAGCCGACTGTTCAGTCAGAAAATTTCAGATTTTTTTTTGAACCCCTGAACCAGCGGGGGAGTCACTAAAAGTACATGGCCAATCGCCAAGCCCCTGAAACAGAGGCCTGGCAGAGGCTTGCTCAGTGAGCAGGAAGAAAAGACCGGAGGGCCGGAAACGCGCCCACGGTAATGGCCAGAGATGAAAGCCAAGGAATCAGCATCCCTGTCAGAGGAAATTTCCCATGGAGCAAAAAGCGATGAGCAAGCAACACACCGGTTCCCTGCGTGGCCTCAAGCTGGCCCTGCTGGCCGTAGGCAGCAGCCTGGTCCTGGCCGGCTGCGCCGGCAACCCGCCGACCGAGCAGTTCGCCGTGACCGAGTCCGCGGTGAATAACGCGGTAAGCGCCGGCGGCCCGGAATATGCCCCGGTCGAGATGAAGTCCGCCCAGGACAAGCTGAGCCAGGCGCGCATCGCCATGAACGACAAGGAATACGACCAGGCCAAGCGCCTGGCGCAGCAGGCCGAGTGGGACGCCCGGGTCGCCGAGCGCAAGACCCAGGCCGCCAAGGCGCAGAAAGCCGTGAAGGATGCCCAGCAGGGCGTCATGGAACTGCGTGAGGAAGGCATGCGCGATACGCAGCACTAAGCCGGATTCCGCCCTTCTTTCGTCGATTCGTGATTAAGGATGACCCCTATGCGTAAGTACATTGCCCTCCCCGCCGTATCCCTGCTGGCCCTGGCGCTGGCCGCCTGCTCCACGCCGCCGAACGCCAACCTGGAACAGGCCCGCAGCAACTTCTCCGCGCTGCAGTCGCAGCCCGACGCGACCAAGGTCGCGGCCCTGGAAACCAAGGACGCCGGCGACTGGCTGGCCAAGGCCGACAAGGCCTACCAGGATGGCGAAGACCAGCGCGACGTGGACCAACTGGCCTACCTGACCAACCAGCGCATCGAACTGGCCAAGCAGACCATCGTCCTGCGCAATGCCGAGGCGCAGCTGCAGAACGCCTCCGCCCAGCGCGCCCAGGCCCGCCTCGACGCGCGCACCGCGCAACTGGACAAGCTGCGCAGCCAGCTGAATGCCAAGCAGACCTCGCGCGGCACCATGGTGACTTTCGGCGACGTGCTGTTCGATCTCGACAAGTCCGACCTGAAGCCCGGCGCCATGCGCAACATCCAGCAACTGGCCGAGTTCCTCCAGCAGAACCCGGAGCGCCAGGTGATCGTAGAGGGCTACACCGATAGCACCGGTTCCGCCAACTACAACCAGCGCCTGTCCGAGCGTCGTGCCGACTCGGTGCGCATGGCCCTGCTCAGCCGCGGCATCAGCCCGGAACGCGTAGCCACCCGTGGCTACGGCAAGGAATATCCGGTGGCCAGCAACGGCACCAGCTCCGGCCGTGCCATGAACCGTCGGGTGGAAGTCACCATTTCCAACGACGCCAAGCCGGTCGCGCCACGCTCCTCCGTCAGCGGCTGATAAGCCCTACGGAAGCCCAAAAGCCCCGCCATCCGGCGGGGCTTTTTCATGGGCGGGGCTTGAGCTTTCCAGGTATCAGCGGGCCACAGGCCGCTCGCCGAGTAAGCGCTGGTAGCGCTCGGCCATCGAGCTATCGAAGGCAACCAGGACGATTTCCTCCAGGCTGCTGTGCGCCGGGCGTTGCCGGCAGACCTCTTCGACGGCGATGGCCGCGGCCTGCTCCAAGGGATAGCCGTAGATGCCGCAGCTGATGGCGGGGAACGCGACGCTGGCCGCCCCGGCCTGCTCGGCCAGAGCCAGGCTGCGCCGGTAGCAGCTGGCCAGCAGCTCCGCTTCGCCGTTGTCGCCGCCGCGCCAGACCGGGCCGACGGTGTGGATCACGTGGGCCGCCGGCAGACGGAACCCGCGGGTGATCTTCGCCTCGCCGGTCTTGCAACCGTGCAGCAGGCGGCAGGCCGACACCAGCTCGGCGCCGGCGGCGCGGTGGATGGCGCCGTCGACCCCGCCCCCACCGAGCAGCGAGGAGTTCGCCGCGTTGACGATGGCATCCACCGCAAGACGGGTGATGTCCCCCTGCCAGACGCGGACCTCGGTCATTTCACTTCCTGCGGGACTTCCTGTCCGGCGCAGCGCACGGCGTGCTTCCTGTTGTCCACCAGCACGCCGGAAAGGCCCTTCTGCTCGGTGTCGAACAGCACCAGGACGCCATCGATGCACTGCGCGACCTGCTTGGCCGGCTCCAGGGACAGCTTCACATCTTCGCCGGGCAGGCTCTTCAGCATGGTGAAGTCGGCCAGCAACAGGGCGTCCTGCGGCTTGGCGAAATGCAGGTAGCCGTAGTACCAGAGCACGCCGACGGTGACGAAGATGGTACCGATGCCGGTCAGGATGCAGGGGAGTACGTTACGGTCGCTCATGGATTGCCTTCGGGTTTCGCGGATTCGCGGTTCGGGATTTCGGCCAGCCGGCGCAGGCCGGTGAAGCCATGGGGATCGTCGAGGAAGCGCAGCATCACTTCCTGCCAGGTCGCTTCGGCGAAGGTCTGCACGTGGCCGCCTCGGGTCAGTTGCAGGACCTTCGGCGGCCGCGCCTGGCGGTACAGGGCGATGCCGTTCTCGAGGGGCACAATGGTATCGTCGATACTGTGAAAGAACAGCATGGGTGCGCCAGAAAGCCGCGCCACCGAATGGATGGCGCTGTCGTCGTCGGGCACCAGCCAGGACAGCGGCACCTGCAGCGGCCAGGTCAGCCAGGAACCGTCCAGCATGTGCCGGGCGATGCCGCGGTAGCTCGCCGGTACCCCGTCGAACACCAGCGCCTTGAACTGGCCCTGGCGCTGCGGATGCTCGACCAGGTAGTGGATCGCCAGCGCGCCGCCGAGACTCTGCCCCAGCAGCACGCGCTCGGTGCCCTTCACCTCCGGCGCCTGGTCGAGCCAGGCGAACGCCGCGTCGATGTCGCGGTAGACCTCCGGCAGTCCCGGCTCGCCCTCCGACTGGCCGTAGCCGCGATAGTCGAGCATCAGCACCTGGTAGCCCTCGGCGGGCAGCCACCAGGTGCCGCCGAGGTGCCAGGACAGGTTGCCGCCGTTGCCGTGCAGGTAGAGCACGGTGCCTTTCACCGGCACGCCTTTCTTCGCCGGCAGCCACCAGGCACGCAGGCGCACGCCGTCGGCGGTGGTCAGGGTGACGTCGCGGTACTCCAGCCCGGCGCGCGCCGGGGTGATCTGCACCACCGGCTCGGGATAGAACAGCAGCGAACTGCAACCACCGAGGAACAGCGCGCCGAGTACCAGCAGCGGGATCAGCAGGCGCTTCATCCGTTGTTGGTCCTTACCTCTTCGCGGGCGCGAAAGGTGGCGTCGTAGATGCGCCCGGCCAGGCGCGAGAACGGCAGGCTCTGCAGCCAGACGGTGCCGCTGCCCTTGAGGGTGGTCAGCAGCAATCCTTCGCCGCCGAACAGCATGCTCTTCAGGCCGCCGGCCAGTTGCACGTCGTAGTCGATGCCATCGGTGAAGGCCACCAGGCAACCGGTGTCGACCCGCAGCGTCTCGCCATTCAACTGGCGGCGGATCAGCGTACCGCCGGCGTGGACGAAGACCAGGCCATCGCCCTCGAGCTTCTGCAGGATGAAGCCCTCGCCGCCGAAGAAACCGGCGCCCAGGCGCTTGGCGAAGGCGATGCCGACCCGGGTGCCATAGGCCGCGCAGAGGAACGAGTCCTTCTGGCAGAACAGGCGCCCGCCGACATCGTCCAGGTCCACCGCCACCACGCTGCCCGGATAGGGCGCGGCAAAGGCCACGTGCTGCTTGCCCTGGCCTTCGTTGGTGAAGTGGGTCATGAACACCGACTCGCCACCGAGCTTGCGTTTGCCGGCGCTCCACAGCTTGCCCAGCAGGCTGCCGTCGGAGCCGTCGCCCATCCGCGCGGTGAAGCGGATGTCGCCGGTCATGTAGTTCATCGCCCCGGCCTCGGCGATCACGGTTTCCCCGGGATCGAGTTCGATCTCCACGGTCTGCATGGATTCGCCGAGGATGCGGTAGTCGAGTTCGTGGCTGGCCATCGCCGTTCTCCTTGCTTGCCGGCCGACCGCCCGCGCGCACCGGGAAAGACCGGCACGGCGGGGAACGGTCAGAGAATGTTTGCGTAGTCCGCTTCGATGCGGTCCAGGCTGAGGTGGTTGAGGAAGTTCGAGAAGCACATCCAGGCCGACAGCGCGTTGAGGTCGCGGAACTGCGGCGGCAGGTACTTCGGCGGCGCCACCAGGCCCTCGTCCACCAGTTGGCGCAGGGTGCGCATGTCTTCCAGGGTGGTCTTGCCGCAGAACAGCAGGGGGATCTGTTCGAGCTTGCCCTTGCGCACGGCGAGCTGGATGTAGTTGTAGATGAGGATGAAGCCCTTCAGGTAGGACAGGTCCTTGGTGAACGGCAGGCCATCCGGGGTCGAGCCGCGGAAGACCCGGCTGGCGTTCTGGTAGCTGTCCTCCAGGCTGTAGCCCTGCTCGCGATAGAAGTGGAACACGTCGAGGAAATCGGCGCCCTCCTCGGCCATGTGGATCGCCCGGGTGCGATTGGTCAGCTTGCGCAGGCGGGTCGGGTAGGAGGCGAAGGCGATCACCTCCATCAGGATCGCCAGGCCTTCCTGGGTCACGGTGGAGGACGGCGGCCCCTTGGCGAGGAAGGTGCAGATCGGCTGGCTCAGGCCGTTCAGGGTGGTGCCGACGTGCACCAGGCCCTCGTGGACCTCCAGCGCGCGCACGTCGCGCTCGTTGAACAGGGCGTCGGCGCGCACCTTGATGTAGTCGGCGCCGGCCGCCGCGTCGGCGACGATGCCGTCGGACTCGAACACGCGGATGGTGCCCTCCTCCTCGCCGAACACGGTGTTCAGCCGCGCCTGGAGGATCGGCACGACCTCCTTGGCGGTCAGGGTCTTGGGTTCGTCCTTGAGATCGCCGCGGTCGGCGATGTTGTTCAGGTAGTCGGAGAGCATCAGGCCGAGGTCGGCCAGGGTCGGATCACCGGCATGGAAGGCGTCCGAGGCCGAGCCGTAGAGTTCCTGGGAGATCAGCCCGAGGTCCGGGGTGCCGCGCGCCTCGAGCATGCGGATGACCATCCGGTATTCCTTGCACATCCGCCGCATGATCTGCCCGACCGGGTTGAACTGGCCCAACTGGCGGGTGATGTCGCGCTCGATGTTCTGGAATTCCTGCTTCTTGGCGCTGGCGTCGAAGGCCAGCGGGCGGCTGTCGTAGTAGCCGCGGTCGACCTTCGGCGCATGCTTGCCGCGGCCCTTGAGGAAGTCCTGGCGGATCCCGTCGTCCCATTTGATCGCATCCAGCACGCGGATCGGCGTCTGCGCCTCGACGATGCGATCGGACAGGGAGCGGATGATCTTCTGATAGTCGTTCTGCGCCTTGCGCTGGCTCATCGGCAATCTCATTGGGTGACCCGCTGGAAGCGGGCGGCCTCGACGAACACGTCGGAGTTGGCGGGATCGTTCAGGTAGTCGAAGACCTTCGCCAGCGGGCTGCGCACCAGCGCGCCCTTGCCCTGCTCGCTGTCGACGGTCTCGCCGTCGAGCTGGCCGGCGCCGAGGTCCTCGACGATGCGCTCGACGTCGAGGTTGTAGATCACCAGTTCGTCGCCGTCGGTGATCTCGAAGCCGGCGATGACGAAGTTGCCGCCCAGGCTCTTCGGCAGGCCGGCCGACAGGTACCAGCGCTTGCCCTGGTGGGAGACGGTGAAGCCGTAGTCCTCCAGGCTCTCGGTGTTGTCCTTGCTGTCCACGTAGCTGACCGCGCGGTAGACATTGCTGCCGGAACGGGTGATCTCCAGGAATTGTTCTTCCTTCCACTCGTTCTCGCGGCTCCAGGTCCCGAGCAGGTGGCTCGGCGCCGCCTCGCGCGGCGGTATCGGCTCCTTGAAGGTGACCAGGCAACCGCCCAACAGCAGGAAACTCAGGACCACCAGGCAACGCCAGGCTTTCATCACACGCTCCTTAGGAACCCTCCGCAACCTGCGACCGGCTGGCCGAGGGAAGGTTCGGGTATGAAAAACCCCGCCATGGCGGGGTTGACGCTCAGGTCACAGGCCCATGACCAGATTCAGGTACCGTCTGAGTATGGCGCGCATTTCGTCCACGGCCAGTTGCTCGACCCCGTCCACGAGGCCCTGATATTCCATCTGCAGAATAATCGACGTCAACACCTTGGCGTCCTGCTCGGGCTGCCCGGAACCGAGCACCTGGAAGAAATGCACGGCGCCGAGGGAGAGAATCCGCTGGTGGGCATCGGCCAGTTCGCGCAGGCGCGGGTTGAGCAACGCCTCCTGGCGGAAGGCCTGTTCGGCCAGCAGGTGCTCGCGGCGCTCGGTGAGCTGGACCTGGACATACTGCACGGCCAGCTCGACGATCCGTTCCACCAGCGAGCCACGGGCGCCGGGGTCGTCGGCCAGCACCGCGGCCATCTCCTGGAGGTCGCCCTCCACGCTGCTCCAGAACGCCGACAGCGCCTCTGCGTTGCGCTCGACGAAGAGGGCGAAGGTGTCGGTGATGAGATCGTCGATGTCCTTGAAGTAGTAGGTGGTGGCCGACAACGGCACCTGGGCCTCGGCGGCCACCGCGCGGTGGCGCACGGCCCGTACGCCGTCGCGGACGATCAGGCGCATGGCGGCATCGAGAATCGCCTGGCGCCGCTGCTCGCTGCCCTGGCGGCTGGCCTTGCGGCCCTGGTAACGAACGCTTTCGGCTACCGCGCTGGCGGCCTGCGCGGCGCTGTCTCTGGGAGCTACTCGGGACACGGTGTTTCCTCCGCTCGCGGACGATGGGGCATTGTTCGGACTTTTTCGCGTGGAATCAATCGGCCGCTACCGGGGAATCTCCGATCCCACCCGCACCTCCCGTGGTCAGCCGGCGGATCGGCGGCTATCGGCCCCTGGCCCGGCGGCCGGGACACCGCGCGGCCATGAAAAAACCGCCCGAAGGCGGCTTTTCCATGGACTGTTGCGGCGCTCAGGCCTGCGGGCGCATGTGCGGGAACAGGATCACGTCGCGGATCGACGGCGAGTTGGTCAGCAGCATCACCAGGCGGTCGATGCCGATGCCTTCGCCGGCGGTCGGCGGCATGCCGTATTCCAGGGCATTGATGAAGTCGGCGTCGTAGTGCATCGCCTCGTCGTCGCCGGCGTCCTTCTCCTTGACCTGCAACATGAAGCGCTCGGCCTGGTCCTCGGCGTCGTTCAGCTCGGAATAGGCATTGGCGATCTCGCGGCCGCCGATGAACAGCTCGAAGCGGTCGGTGACGCTCGGGTCTTCGTCGTTGCGGCGGGCCAGCGGCGAAACCTCGAAGGGGTAGCGGGTGATGAAGTGCGGCTGCTCCAGCTTGTGCTCCACCAGTTCCTCGAAAATCATCACCTGCAGCTTGCCCAGGCCTTCGTGGCCGAGGACCTTGGCGCCGGCCTTCTTGGCGATGGCCCGCGCCTTCTCGACGTCGTTGAGGTCGGCGGCGCTGATCTCCGGGTTGTACTTGAGGATCGAATCGAACACCGACAGGCGCACGAACGGCTCGCCGAAGTGGAAGACCTTGTCGCCGTAGGGCACGTCGGTGGTACCGAGTACCGCCTGGGCCAGTTCGCGGAACAGTTCCTCGGTCAGGTCCATGTTGTCTTCGTAGTCGGCGTAGGCCTGGTAGAACTCGAGCATGGTGAACTCGGGGTTGTGCCGGGTCGAGACGCCTTCGTTACGGAAGTTGCGGTTGATCTCGAAGACCTTCTCGAAACCGCCGACCACCAGGCGCTTGAGGTACAGCTCCGGGGCGATGCGCAGGAACATGGCCATGTCCAGCGCGTTGTGATGGGTCTCGAACGGCTTGGCCGCGGCACCGCCGGGGATGGTCTGCAGCATCGGGGTCTCCACTTCGAGGAAACCGCGCTCGCTGAGGAAACGGCGGATGTGGGCGATGACCTGGGAGCGCACGCGGAAGGTGTGGCGGGTTTCCTCGTTGACCATCAGGTCGACGTAGCGCTGGCGGTAGCGCTGCTCGGTGTCGGTCAGGCCATGGTGCTTGTCCGGCAGCGGACGCAGCGACTTGGTCAGCAGGCGCACGCTGGTCATGTCGACGTACAGGTCGCCCTTGCCCGAGCGGGCCAGCACGCCTTCGGCGCCGATGATGTCGCCCAGGTCCCAGGTCTTGATCTCGGCCAGGGTTTCTTCCGGCAGGGTCTTGCGGTTGACGTAGACCTGCAGGCGCTCGCTGCTGTCCTGGAGGACGATGAAGGAACCGCGGTTGAGCATGATCCGACCGGCCACCTTGACCGGGATCGCTGCGGCTTCCAGCTCTTCCTTGGTCTTGTCGGCGTACTGTTTCTGCAGGTCCGCGAAGTAGGCGTCGCGGCGGAAGTCGTTGGGGAAGGCGATGGCCCGGGCTTCGCGCACGGCGGCAAGTTTTTCCTTGCGCTGGGCGATCAGCTTGTTTTCTTCCTGTTGCAGTTCGTGCTGGTCGAGTTGTTGGTCGCTCATGGTCTTGGTGGTTCCTGGTTAGGCTCTCTTGCCTGTGGAAACGGATTGCGCAACAGGGGCGAAAAGCGTAGCGAACGCCGGCCAGGCAAGGCGGGAAATGGCGAGGACACGGAGTTCACGATCGTAAAAAACGAGCAGTCCGAACCATTTTCCAACGCGGCCTGGCCAGGCGCAGCAGCTTTACAGCCCCTGTTTGAGGCTGGCTTCGAGGTACTCGTCTAGATCGCCGTCGAGCACCTTGTCGCAGTCGCTGCGTTCGATACCGGTACGCAGGTCCTTGATCCGCGACTGGTCGAGCACGTAGGAGCGGATCTGGTGGCCCCAGCCGATGTCGGACTTGGAGTCCTCCAGGGCCTGGGACGCAGCGGTACGCTTCTGCATTTCCAGCTCGTACAACTTGGCCCGCAGCATCTTCATCGCGGTGTCCTTGTTGGCGTGCTGGGAGCGTTCGTTCTGGCACGCCACCACGGTATTGGTCGGCACGTGGGTGATCCGCACCGCCGAATCGGTGGTGTTCACGTGCTGACCGCCCGCGCCGGAGGAGCGGTAGGTATCGATGCGCAGGTCGGCCGGGTTGATCTCGATCTCGATGTTGTCGTCGATTTCCGGCGATACGAACACCGCGGTGAACGAGGTGTGGCGACGGTTGCCGGAGTCGAACGGACTCTTGCGCACCAGGCGGTGCACGCCGATCTCGGTGCGCAGCCAGCCGAACGCGTACTCGCCCTTGATGTGCACGGTGGCGCCCTTGATGCCGGCGACCTCGCCCTCGGACAGCTCGATGATAGTGGCGTCGAAGCCGTGCTTGTCGGCCCAGCGCAGGTACATGCGCAGCAGCATGTTGGCCCAGTCCTGGGCCTCGGTGCCGCCGGAGCCGGCCTGGATGTCCAGGTAGGCGTTGTTCGGGTCCATCTCGCCGCTGAACATGCGGCGGAACTCCAGCTTCTCGAGGATCTCGCGCAGACGCTCGACTTCGTTGGCAACGTCGTCGACGGCGCCCTCGTCGTCTTCCTCGACCGCCATGTCCAGCAGGTCGCGGGAATCGGCCAGGCCGCTGGTCAGGTCGTCCAGGGTTTCCACCACCTGCGCCAGCTGGGCGCGCTCGCGGCCGAGGTTCTGGGCGTATTCGGGGTTGTTCCAGACGTTGGGGTCTTCGAGCTCGCGGTTTACTTCGACCAGGCGATCATGCTTCTGATCGTAGTCAAAGATACCCCCGAATGGTCTGGGTGCGCTCGGAGAGGTCCTTGATGCTGTTGAGGATCGGGTTGATTTCCATGGCTGGCGCTCACTCGCGGGAAAACGTCGAAAAGCTGCGAAGTATACTGTACTTGCGCCCTGCGGGCAGTACGCCGGCCTCTATTTAATGCCGGCCGGCGACGCATGGCCGCCGCGCGCCACTCAGCCCGCCGGGGCTGGCGGCACCGGCTGTTCCATCAGGCCAACCTGGTTGCGGCCATTGTTCTTGGCCTGGTAGAGCGCCTGGTCGGCCATCTCGATGAGAACCCGGAAGGTCTGTCCGCCGCCGCCCGGCACCAGGGTGCTGACGCCGATGCTGACGGTCAGGTACGAGCCCGGGCGTGGCTGGTCGTGGCTGATCTGCAGGCTCTCCACCGTACGCCGGACCTTTTCCGCCAGCAGCCGCGCGCCGCCCGGCGAGGTGCCCGGCAGGACCATGGCGAACTCCTCGCCGCCATAGCGCGCCGCCAGGTCCGAGGAGCGACTGCAGCCCTCGCGGATGGCCCCGGCGACCTGGCGCAGGGCCTCGTCGCCGGCGACGTGGCCGAAGGTGTCGTTGTAGCTCTTGAAATAGTCCACGTCGATCATCAGCAGCGACAGTTGCGACTGCTCGCGCAGCGAGCGGCGCCACTCCATCTCCAGGTATTCGTCGAAGTGACGACGGTTGGAGAGCCCGGTCAGGCCGTCGGAGTTCATCAGCCGCTGCAGCACCAGGTTGGTCTCCAGCAACTGCTGCTGGCTCTCGCGCAGCGCCCGATAGGCCTCGTCGCGTTGCTGCAGGGCGATGTACGAACGCGAGTGGTAGCGGATCCGCGCCACCAGCTCGATGGCGTCCGGCAGCTTGACCAGGTAGTCGTTGGCGCCGGCGGCGAACGCCGCGCTCTTCACCGTCGGCTCTTCCTTGGTCGACAGGACGATGATCGGGATGTCGCGGGTCGCCGGGTTGCCGCGGTAGGCGGCGAGCAGCGTGAGGCCGTCGACGCCGGGCATCACCAGGTCCTGGAGGATCACCGTCGGCTTGATCTGGTTGGCCACCGCCACCGCCTGCTGCGGATCGGAACAGAAGTGGAAGTCGATGCCCGCCTCGCTCGCCAGCGAGCGACGCACAGCCTCTCCGATCATGGCCTGATCATCGACAAGCAGTACCATGACCGCGCCGTCCAGAGGGGCGCCCAGGTCGGTCTTGCTCTCATGAGGGTTGTGCATGTTTCTCTCCGGGACCGGGGCCCCTCGTATCAAATTGAATGCTGTTCCACGCACCGCCACGGCGGGCGCCGGCGCCTACCCTGGCGCCTGGCCGGACTCGCGCCCGGCTAATCGAATACCTCCGCCAGGCGCGGGGCGATCTTTTCCAGGGAAAGGATCTGCACCGCGGCATCGATCGCCGCCGCGGCCTTCGGCATCCCGTAGACCGCGCAACTGGCCTGGTCCTGGGCGATGGTGAGGAAGCCGCGCTCGCGCATCTGCTTGAGGCCCTGGGCGCCATCGCGGCCCATGCCGGTCAGCAGCACGCCCACGGCATCGCCACGCCAATAATTCGCCACGCTCTCGAAAAACACGTCGATGGACGGCCGGTAGACGAAAGAACGCGGTTCGGCGGTGTACACCAGCGAACCGTTGCGCAGCAGGCGGATGTGATTGTTGGTCCCCGCCAGCAGGATCTGCCCCGGTATCGGCGGCTCGCCATCGCGCGCCAGGCGCACCGGCAGCTTCGATTCGCTGGCCAGCCATTCGGCCATGCCGGCGGCGAATACCTCGTCGACATGCTGCACCAGCACCACCGCGGCATTGAAACTGGCCGGCAGTTGCTTGAGCAACACCGCGAGCGACGCCGGACCGCCAGCCGAGGCGCCGATCGCCACCAGACGCTGGCGCGCCCCGCCGGCCTTCGGCGGCACCACCTGGACCTTGCCACGGTTATCGCGCTGGCCGATCAGCCAGCCGACGTTCTGAATCTTGCGCAACAACGGCGCCGCCGCCGTTTGCGGGTTGCCGATGCCCAGCGCCGGCGTGTTCACCGCATCGAGCGCCCCATATCCCATCGCTTCGAAAACCCGGTGCACATTCTGCTCGATATCGACGGTAACAATCACGATCGCGCAAGGACTTTCCGCCATGATCCGACGAGTTGCCTCGACGCCGTCCATCACCGGCATGAGCAGGTCCATCAGCACCACGTCGGGCGTATCGGCGGCGCACTGGGTCACCGCCTCGGCACCGTTGCTGGCGACCCAGACGATCTGGTGCTGCGGCTCGAAGGCCAGCGCGCGGCGCAGCGCCTCGACGGCCAACGGCATGTCATTGACGATTCCGATCCTCAACCCTGTGCTTCTCCGATCAGGACGACGACGGCATCCAGCAAGGCCTCATCGTGGAAACTGGCCTTCGCCAGATAATAGTCGGCGCCGGCGTCGAGACCGCGCCGACGGTCCTCCTCACGATCCTTGTAGGACACCACCATCACCGGCAGCGACTGCAGGCGGCTGTCGCGACGCACCAGGGTGACCAGTTCGATACCGTCCATGCGCGGCATGTCGATATCGGTGATGAGCAGGTCGAAATGCTCCGAGCGCAGGGCGTTCCAGCCGTCCATGCCATCCACCGCCACTGCCACGTCGTAGCCGCGGCCGAGCAGGAGCTTGCGTTCCAGCTCACGCACCGTGAGCGAGTCGTCGACCACCAGGATGCGCTTGCGTTGCGCCCCGCCGGCCTGCCGCCGGCTGCGATCGATGCGCTCCAGGCGGCCGCTGCTGAGCAACTTGCCGACCGAATGCAGGAGGTCCTCGACGTCCAGGATCAGCACCGGCGAACCGTCGTCCAGCAAGGCGCCGGCGGAAACGTCGCGCACCTTGCCCAGGCGCGGATCGAGAGGCATCACCACCAGGGTACGCTCGCCGACGAAACGCTCCACGGCGACGCCGTAGACCGCATCGCGGTCGCGCACTACCACTACCGGGATAGCCCCTTCGGTGCGGCTGCTCTCGGGCCGCTGCAGCAGTTGCGCAGCCGAGACCAGGCCGACATGGCGACCCTCGTACCAGAAGTGCTGGCGCCCTTCGAGCTGGATGATCTCCTCCGCCTCCAGCTCGCACATGCGCTCGATGTGCGCCAGCGGAAAGGCGTAGGCCTCCTCGCCGATCTCCACCACCAGGCTGCGCACCACGGACAGGGTCAGCGGCACCTCGACGTGGAACAGCGTGCCCTGCCCCTGGCGTTGCTCCATGCGCACGCCGCCACGCAACTGGCGGACCATGTGCTGCACGGCGTCCAGTCCGACGCCGCGACCGGACACCTCGGTGACCTGCTCGCGCATGCTGAAGCCGGGCAGGAAGAGAAACGCCAGGAGTTCCTCCTCGCTCAATTGCGCCGCGGTCTCGGCGGTGGCGAACTGGCGATTGAGCACGGTCTCGCGCAGGCGCTGCAGATCGATGCCGCCGCCGTCGTCGCTCAGTTCCAGGACCAGCATGCCGGCGTGGTGGCGGGCGCGGATGGTGATCCTGCCCTCGGCCGGCTTGCCGGCGGCGAGGCGGGTTTCCGGCGCCTCGATACCGTGATCGACGGCATTGCGCAGCAGGTGGGTGAGCGGCGCTTCGAGTTTTTCCAGGACATCCCGGTCGACCTGGGTGCTTTCGCCCTCGACCAGCAGGCGCACCTGCTTGCCCAGCGAGCGGCCCAGGTCGCGAACCATCCGCGCCTGGCCGCTAAGGACGTCGGCGAACGGTCGCATCCGCGAGGCCAGCGCCGCGTCGTAGAGCACCTGGGCGCGCTGGCCGCCCTGCCAGGCGAACTCGTCGAGATCGGCGATGTGCTGCACCAGCATCTGCTGGCATTCGCCGATCAGTTGCCGCGCCTCGCCGAGCATGGCCTGGGCCTGCGGGTCGAGGGCGGTTTCCTGGACCGTCTCGCGTACCACGTCGAGCGCGCGGCTGGCGCTGGACTGCAGGCGACGCAGGCGTTGCAGGGAATCGGCCAGCGGCTTGATGCGCTGGAACTCCACCAGCGACTTGCTGGAGATATCCAGCAGCCGGTCCAGGCGCTCGGCGGTGACCCGCAGGACCCGGCTGCGGCGCTCCTCGGCCTGTTCGCCGCCCGCCTGCCCGGCGGGCTCCTCGTCGTTGTCGTCGCTGGCGGCCGCTGACGCCGCTGGCGGCGCCTCGGGGGCCGCTTCCGGCAGGCCGGGAGTCGTCGCCGGCAGCTCCGCGCGGGCCAGCGGCAGGCCGCTGCGCACCAGGCCTTCGAGGCGCTGCACCAGACCGTCGATCTCTTCCCGCCCGGCGTCTTCGGCCCAGCCTGCGTCGCCGGCGGGCGGGGTGCCGATACGCAGCAACAGGTCGCAGCCCTGGAGCAACGCATCGATATGTTCCGATTGCAGGAGCAGGCGTCCGTCCTGCGCCTCCACCAGGCAATCCTCCATGACGTGCGCCACGCGCACGCCGGCGTCCAGCCCGACGATCCGCGCCGCGCCTTTCAGCGAGTGCGCGGCGCGCATGCAGGCTTCCAGTTGGTCGGCCTGGGTCGGGCTGCGCTCCAACGCCATCAGGCCGGCGTTGAGCACCTGGGTCTGGGCCTCCGCCTCGAGCCGGAACAGCTCGAGCAGCGACGCGTCTCTCATCTGGTCCGGGGTCATGCCAGGCTCCGCGCTACGGCTTGCAGGAGAGGGCCTTCGTCGAGCAGGGTGATGCTCCGCTCACGCCATTGCAGCACGCCGGCCACGTGCCGGCGCGAGGCCTGGCCGTCGGCGTGGTTGGGCGGCAGTATCCGCGCCAGCGGAATCGCATGGATGCCGTCGACTTCCTCCACCGGCGCCACCACCGGACCGCCGGCGGCGGAAATGATCAGCATGCGCGGAACCACCCGGCGCTCGCTGACCGGCGCGGCGCCGGGTTCGAGATCCAGCAGTTCGCCGAGGGAAAGGCAGGCGACCAGCGCGCCGCGCACGTTGGTCACCCCTTGCAGGGCGCGCGAGCGCTGGTGCGGCAGGGAATGGATAGGATTCATCGGCGCCACTTCCACCAGGCTGCCGGTGGCCAGGCCGAACCACTCTTCGCCCAGGCGGAACACCAGGATCGAACGCGTCTCGCCGAGGTCGCTCTGTTCGCGCTGGCTGTCCATCGTTTCGGCGCTGTCGAGCTGGTCCTGGCGCAGGGCGATGCGGTCCAGCAAGTAGGTCGCCGCGGCAGCGTAAACCTCGCAGTTGCGGCAATGGACATGCTCGGCCAGGCGTTCGCAGGACTTGTCGCCATGCACGCCGATGCGGTTCCAGCAGTCATCCACCTGTTGGGTATCGAGCAAGGTCAGGCTCGCCTCAACCATCTTTGTTCACTCCACGGGCCGCACGTTGCTGCAGGCGCCGGGCGCCGGCATGGTCGCCGCGAGCGGCGAGCAGCGCCGCCAGGTGCGCCAGCGCCTCGGCGTGCTGCGGCTCCAGGTACAGGGCCTTGCGGTAGAAATCCTGGGCTTCCTGCTCCTGCCCGGCGACATCGCTGAGCAGCCCGAGCCAGTAGAAGACCGTGGCCGACGGCCCACGCGCGGCCAGTTGGCGCTCGCAGGCGGCGCGCGCCTCGCGGTGCTGGCCGGCATCCGCCAGGCGGGCGATTTCGTCGAACTCGCCGACGGGACTGGCGAGGGGCTGGCCGCTGGCTGGCGGAACCAGGCTGGACAGCCGCTGGCGCGGTTTCGCCGGTGGCGGCGGCGAAGGCCGAATACTCGCACGCTCCACGGCGGCGGCAACGACCGGGCGCGCTCCGTCGCTCACCGCTTTGGGCCGCGCGCCGCGGGGCGCCTCGCTGGTCCGGCGGAACACGAAAGACAGCGGCACGCCGATCGGCTGCATGCCATGCTGGCTGAGCAGGCTCGCCTCGGCTGGTCCGATGAACATCGCGCCGTCCGGCCGCAACAGGCGCTTGAGCACCTCGACCACCTCGCTCTGGGTCGGGCGGTCGAAATAGATCAGCAGGTTGCGACAGAACACGAAATCGTAGGGTGCCTCGCCCGCCAGTAGCCCGGGATCGAGCAAATTGCCGCAGCGGAAGCGCACCTTGCGGCGAACCTGCTCGGCCAACTGGTAGCCATCGGCAACCTCGCTGAAATGGCGGTCGCGAAACCCCAGTTCATCGCCGCGAAAGGAATTCCTGCCGTACACCCCGAGGCTGGCGCGCTCGATCACCCGAGCGCTGACGTCCAGGGCGTCGACCTCGAACAGGTACTCGGAGAGCCCGGCATCGAGCAAGGCCATGACGATGGAATACGGCTCCTCGCCGGTGGAACAGGGCAGGCTGAGGATCCTTAGCGCGCGTCCGCCGCCCAGGCTCGGCAGGCGCTCGAAGGCCAGCCTGGCGAGGGTGGTGAACGACTCCGGGTAGCGGAAGAACCAGGTCTCCGGCACCACCACCGCTTCGATCAGCGTCTGCACCTCGCCCGGCGAGCCGTTCAGGCGCATCCAGTATTCGTCCTCGTCGTGCAGCGCGAGGCCGCTCATGCGCTGGCGTACCGCGCGCTCGATCACCGCGCTGCCCACCGAGCTGGCATCCAGGCCGATCCTGCTCTTGAGCAGGCGTTCGAAGCGATCGTTCATGCCGCCCCCTCGCCGCACTCCGGCGGGAACAGCAGGGCGCGCACTTCGTCGGGCAGCAATGCCTCGACCCGCACCCATTGCACCAGTCCCCGTGGTCCTTCATAGACCGGGCCGAGATAGCGGGCCCCGCCGTTGTCCAGGCCATAGTCGCGGAACGCCGACGGTTCGCAGCGCAGGGTATCGGTGGCCTGTTCGAGGATCAGTCCGAGCCAGACCGGCTCTCGGTCCTGGCGGGCGCGGTATTCGACCAGCACGATGCGCGTGCTGGTGCGGGCCAGCGCCGCGCGGCCGAAGGCCATTGCGCAGAGGTCGAGCACCGGGACCAGGACGCCGCGATGGGAGAACACCCCGGCGACCCATTCCGGCGCCTCCGGAATGCGCTTCAGGCGCAGCAGCGGCAGCACTTCGACCACTTCGCGGGCATCCAGGGCATAGCGGTCGCCTTCCATGCGGAACAGCAGGAACAGCTTGCTGGTGCGTCGATGATCGCCGGTGGAGCGGGACACGGTCACAGCCTCAGACTTTGAAGCGGGATACGCCGTTGCGCAGCCCGTTCGCCACCAGGTTCAGCTCATCGATGGCGAAGCTGGCCTGGCGCAGCGACTCCACGGTCTGCCCGGTGGCCTCGCCCAGTTGCACCAGCGCCTGGTTGATCTGCTCGGCACCGGTCGCCTGGGCCTGCATGCCCTCGTTGACCATCTGCACCCGCGGCGCCAGCGCCTGCACCTGCTGGATGATCTGCGACAGTTGCTCGCCGACCTGGCCGACCTCGGCGATACCGCGGCGGACCTCCTCGGAGAACTTGTCCATGCCCATCACCCCGGCCGATACCGCCGACTGGATCTCGCGCACCATCTGCTCGATATCGTAGGTGGCGACCGCGGTCTGGTCCGCCAGCCGGCGCACCTCGGTGGCCACCACGGCGAACCCGCGGCCGTACTCGCCGGCCTTCTCCGCCTCGATGGCGGCGTTCAGCGAGAGCAGGTTGGTCTGGTCGGCGACCTTGACGATGGTGGTGACCACCTGGTTGATGTTGCCGGCCTTCTCGTTGAGGATCGCCAGCTTGGCGTTGACCAGGTCGGCCGCGCCCATCACGTGGTGCATGGTTTCCTCCATGCGCGCCAGGCCCAACTGGCCGGAACCGGCCAGGGTCGAAGTCTGCTCGGCGGCGCCGGAGACTTCGCTCATGGTCCGCACCAGGTCGCGCGAGGTGGCGGCGATCTCGCGAGAAGTGGCGCCG
Organism: Pseudomonas sp. HMSC057H01; assembly: GCF_001836405.1. Taxonomy (NCBI): domain Bacteria; kingdom Pseudomonadati; phylum Pseudomonadota; class Gammaproteobacteria; order Pseudomonadales; family Pseudomonadaceae; genus Pseudomonas; species Pseudomonas sp. HMSC057H01. The sequence goes on from NZ_KV828379.1 coordinate 233,181, forward strand.
ATCTCCGTGGTGGTCGCGGCGGTTTCGGTGGCGGTGGCCTGCTGCTGCTTGGAGGTCGCGGCGATCTCGGTGACCGAGGTGGTGACCTGCACCGAAGAACGCTGGGCCTGCGACACCAGGCCCTTGAGTTCCTCGGCCATGCCATTGAAACCGGTCTCGATGGCGCCGAACTCGTCGCGGCGGCCAAGGTTCAGGCGCGCGGTGAGGTCGCCGCCGGCCATCAGGTCGAGGCTGCGGACGATCTTCTGGATCGGCTGGGTGATCGCCCGCAACAGCAGGAACCCGCAGATGCCGGCTACCACCACCGCCAGCAACAGGGTCACCAGCATGCTCAGTTCGGCGTCGTCCACCGCGTTGACGATGTTCTCCGAGGCGCGATCGGCGATGTCCTTGTTCAGCTCGATCAGCTCGTTGAGGTACTTGCGACCGTCGCGCCAGTGCTCGGTCAACGGGCCGGCGACGAGCTTGCCGGCTTCTTCGAAGCGTTTCTCGCGATACAGCTCGAGCACCTTGTCGTGCTGCTCCAGGTAGGCCTTGCGCACACCCAGGAAACCGGCGAGCAGTTCGTGGTCGCGGGCCTCGTCCGGGTTCATGGTCTTCTGGTAGGAGGCGATCTGCTGGTCCAGGCGCTCCTCGCTGGCAAGGATGCTGTCAGCCTCGGCCTTGCTCAGCTCGTGGTCGTCGGTGACGCCGAACAGTTCCTGGGTCTGCAGGTAGTTGTCGGTCCACGAACTGCGTACCAGGGTGATGAAGTACATCCCCGGCATGGCGTCGTCCTGGACACGGTAGGCGCCCTTTTCCACCGTCAACATCTTCACGTACGCAGTAGCGGCCATCAGCAGCATGATCGCGATGATCACGGCGAAACTTGCCAGGATTCGCTGGCGAACAGTCCAGTTCTTCACATTTTTCCCCAAGACTCGAGTCCGGATTCGTTCCTGCCGCCACAACGGCCCGTCAATCGCGCGGACTGTATAGGCCGTCCCCGGCACCGGCAAGCAGCGCCATAGGGTTTTCCCGCTATTGTAGGCGCTGGAAAGGCGTTTTTTGACGCCAGAAGTGTGGCAGAAAGACAAAGAAAGAAAACTGGCAAGCCAGACTTTTCTGAGAAGACAGGCACATCACGGAGGGAATGAGCGCCCCGTCCCCATGCCGGGAACGGGGCGCGCTTTCACCGGTGGATATCGGTATGGCGGGTTTCGCGGAGGAACAGCAAGGCGCAGACCAGGCTGCCGCCGGTGATCAGCACCGGATACCAGAGGCCGTAGAAGATGTCGCCGGTGTACACCACCAGGGCGAACGAGACCGTGGGCAGGAAGCCGCCGAACCAGCCGTTGCCGATGTGGTACGGCAGGGACAGCGAGGAATAGCGGATGCGGGTCGGGAACAGTTCGACCATCAGCGCCGCCAGCGGGCCGTAGCAGAGGGTGGAGATCAGTACCAGGGCGAAGATGATGGCGATCACCATCGGCTTGTTCACCTGGCTACCGTCGGCCTGCTGCGGGTAGCCTGCCGCCTTCACCGCGGCCGCCATCGCTTCGGCGTCGAAGCCGGCGATCTCGGTTTCGCCGACCCGTATCCTGACGTCGCTGCCGGCGGGCGCCGCCACCGTCGAGTAGGGCAGGCCGGCCTTGACCAGGAAGGTCTTGACCTTGTCGCAGGGGCTGTCGAAGGTCGCCTTGCCCACCGGGTCGAACTGGAAGGTGCAGGTCGCCGGGTCGGCCACCACGCTGATCGGCGACTGCCGGCTGGCCTGGTCGATGGCCGGATTGGCGTAGTGGGTCAAGCCCTTGAACAGCGGGAAGTAGAACAGCGTGGCGAGCAGCAGGCCGGCCAGCAGCACCGGCTTGCGGCCGATGCGGTCGGACAGCCAGCCGGCGACGATGAAGAACGGCGCGCCAAGCACCAGGGCGACGATCAGCAGACCGTTGGCGGTGCCGCCATCGACCTTGAGCACCTGGGTGAGGAAGAACAGCACGTAGAACTGCGCCGTGTAGAAGGTCACCGCCTGGCCGGCATTGATGCTGAACAGCGCGGTCAGCACCACCTTGAGGTTGCCCCACTGGGTGAAGGACTCGCGCAGCGGCGCCTTGCTGACCTTGCCCTCCGCCTTCATCTTGAGGAACGCCGGCGACTCGCGCATGGACAGGCGGATCCAGGTGGAAATGCCCAGCAGGACGATGGACAGCAGGAATGGCAGGCGCCAGCCCCAGGTCTCGAACTCGTCGCCGGTCAACTGGCGGCAAGCCAGGATCACCAGCAGCGAGAGCAACAGGCCGAGGGTCGCGGTGGACTGGATCCAACTGGTGTAGCTACCGCGCTTGTTCGCCGGGGCGTGCTCGGCGACGTAGATCGCCGCGCCGCCGTACTCGCCGCCCAGGGCCAGGCCCTGGAGCATGCGCAAGGTGACCAGGATGATCGGCGCGGCGACACCGATCGAGGCATAGGTGGGCAGCAGGCCGACGGCGAAGGTCGACAGCCCCATCAGCAGGATGGTCACCAGGAAGGTGTACTTGCGCCCGATCATGTCGCCCAGGCGGCCGAACACCAGCGCGCCGAAGGGCCGCACCAGGAAGCCGGCGGCGAAGGCCATCAGGGCGAAGATGAAGGCGGTGGTGTCGTTGACGCCGGCGAAGAACTGCTTGCTGATCACCGCCGCCAGGGCGCCGTAGAGGAAGAAGTCGTACCACTCGAAGACCGTGCCCAGCGAGGAGGCGAAGATCACCTTGCGCTCCTCCTGGGGCGTGGTCGCAGGCACTGTGTAGGAAGGGGTCGTTGCGTACTCGGTCATTGCGGCTCTCCCGCCCCTTGTGGGGGCTCTTATTGTTGTCTGCCATTTCCGTTTTCAGCGTCGACCGCTGCGGCGCCGGGCGCCACGCGATACGGGGTGTAGCGATCCTCAGGCCTCCACCGCCTCCTTGCCGCCGGTAGCCATGGCGCTTTCGACGACCTGCGGCGCGGCCTCGCGGCGGCGCTCGGCGAGAATCATCTGCGCCGCCTTCTCGGCGATCACCAGCACCGGCGAACAGGTGTTGCCGGAGGTCAGGCTGGGCATGATCGAGGCATCGGCGATACGCAGGCCGGGGATTCCGTGCACCCTCAATTGCGCATCCACCACCGCTTGCGGCCCCTGGCCCATGCGGCAGGTGCCGGCAGGGTGGAAGATGGTGGTGCCGATCTCCGCCGCGGCGCGCTGCAGATCCTCTTCGCTGCGGTATTCCGGGCCGGGCTTGTACTCCTGCGGACGGAAGGCGGCCAGCGCCGGCGCGGCGGCGATGCGGCGGGTCAGGCGTATGGCGTCGGCAGCGACCTTCAGGTCGCGCGGATCGCTCAGGTAGTTGGGCTGGATCGACGGCGCCTCGCCCGGGTCGAGCGAGCGGATGCGCACCGTTCCCCGGCTGTGCGGACGCAGGTCGCAGACCGACGCGGTGAACGCCGGGAAGGCATGCAGCGGCTCGCCGAAGCGATCCAGCGAGAGCGGCTGGACGTGGTATTCGAGGTTGGCCGAGGGCTGCTGCGGATCGGAGCGGGCGAAGGCGCCCAGTTGGCTCGGCGCCATCGACAACGGCCCGCTGCGGCTCGCCAGGTAGCGCAGGCCCATGCCCAGCTTGCCCCATAGGCTGCCGGCGATCTGGTTGAGGGTGGGAACGCCGTCGACCTTGTAGATCATGCGCAGTTGCAGGTGATCCTGGAGGTTACCGCCGACCCCGGGCAACTCGTGGACGACCCCGGCACCGAGCCGCTCCAGCAGGTCCCGCGGGCCGATCCCGGAGCGTTGCAGCAGGCACGGCGAACCGATCGCGCCAGCGCTCAGGACGATCTCGCGGCGCGCCTCGAAGCGCTGCTCGCGGCCCTGCCAACGGACCGACAGGGCCCTGGCGCGGCCGTCCTCGAGGAGCACCCGCTGGACTTCGGCATGGGTCAGAACCGTCAGGTTGGCGCGCTGGGCGATGCCGCGCAGGAAGCCTTTCGAGGCATTCCAGCGCACCCCGCCGCGCTGGTTGACCTGGAAGTAGCCGCAGCCTTCGTTGTCGCCACCGTTGAAATCCTCGACGCTGGCGATTCCGGTCTGCGCCGCCGCCTGCTGGAAGGCATCGAGCAGCTTCCAGGAGAGCCGCTGGCGTTCTACCCGCCATTCGCCGCCGGCGCCGTGCATTTCGCTGGTCCCGGCGAAATGGTCCTCCATCCTGCGGAACAGCGGCAGCAGCTCTCTCCAGCTCCAGCCCGGATTGCCTTCGGCCACCCACTGGTCGTAGTCGCGGGCCTGGCCACGCATGTAGATCATGCCATTGATCGAGGAGCATCCTCCGAGCACCTTGCCGCGCGGGTACTTCAGGGAACGACCGTTGAGCCCGGGGACCTCGTCGGTGTCGAAGCACCAGTCGGTACGCGGGTTGCCGATGCAGTAGAGGTAGCCGACGGGAATGTGGATCCAGGGATAGTTGTCCGGACCGCCGGCTTCCAGCAGCAGGACACGGTTGGCAGGGTCGGCGGAAAGCCGGTTGGCCAGCAGGCAGCCGGCAGGTCCGGCGCCGACGATGAGGTAGTCGTAGGTATCCAGTACCTCGGGCATGGCGAGCCTCGTCTTGTCGTTCTTGTGATGGGCCGTCGGACCTGCGGATGACCGGCAAGTCTCGAACGGCTTGAGGCTAGTCGTTCATTCGCGATAAAAAAACAAACGTTTCGGGGCAGCTATTGTTCGTTTTCTAACAACGCCCCCTCGGCCCGGCAGAAGGCGCTCCCCATGTTCGACTGGAATGACCTGCGTTTCTTCCTCGAGTTGCAGCGCAGCGGTCGCCTGCTGACCGCCGCCAAGCGTCTCGGCACCACTCACGCCACGGTGGCCCGGCACATCGAGAACATCGAGCGCGACCTCGGCACCCAACTGTTCGCCCAGCACACCGGCGGCTACCAGTTGACTCCGGCCGGCCAGGCGCTGCTCAAGCACGCCGAGGCGATGGAGAACACCGCGCTGCTCGCCCAGGAAGAAATGAGCCAGAGCATCTCGCCGCTGGGGCAGATCCGCATCGGCGTCACCGAAGGCCTCGGCAGCGTCTTCCTCGCTCCGCGCCTGGCGCAATTGATGCGCCACTACCCGGGCCTGGAGGTCGAGCTGGTCTCGGTGCCGCGCTTCGTCAGCATCACCAACCGCGAAGCGGACATCGCCATCTCCCTAGACCGGCCGAGCGCCGACCTGGTGATCACCCGCCTGCTGACCCGCTATCGCCTGGCGTTGTTCGCCAGCCCCGCCTACCTGGAACAGGCGCCGCCGCTACGCGACCGCGACGACCTCGGCAGGCACCAGTGGATCGGCTACGTCGACGACCTGCTGTTCAGCCAGGAACTGATGTTCCACCACAGTTTCTGCCGCCACCCGCAGGTCGTGTTCCGCAGCACCAGCGTGGTCGCCCAGCAGCAGGCGGCACAGGCCGGCATCGGCCTGGCGATCCTGCCGCACTTCATGGGTAGCCGCGATCCGTTGCTGGTACCGGTGCTACCCGAGGAAAGCATCCAGCGCGAGTACTGGATGAGCACTCGGCGGGAGCTGCACCGCTCGGTGCGCCTGCGGGTGGTCTGGGACTTCCTGCTGGAGCTGTGCCAGCGCGAGCGGGAGGTTCTGCTCGGCCCTTCGGCGACGCCGCCGCCATGATGGCGGCGGTTATCCGCGGAGCGACGCTCCGCCGTCTCAGGCCAGGCGCTGCAGCGCCTGTCTGGCCTGGTTCTCCAGCTCCAGCTTGAACGACGGCTCCAGGCGCAGCTGCCGCGCCAGCTCCTCGAGGTAGGAGCGCTCCATGAAGCTTTCCTCGTCGACCATCAGCAGGCTGGCCAGGTACATCTCCGCGGCGATCTCCGGGGTGCTCGCGGCACGGGCGATCTCGGCCGGATCCAGCGGCTTGTTCAGCTCGCGCTCCAGCCAGCCCTGCACCTCGCGGTCGCTGGTCAGCTTGGCCACCTCGCCTTCGATCATCTGCCGTTCGCGCTCGTCGATGTGGCCGTCGGCCTTGGCCGCACCGACGATGGCCTGGAGGATCGCGTGGCTATGCACTTCGGCCTGGGCTTCCGGCAGGCGGTCGACGGTCTGCGGCTGCGCCTGCGGCGCGGCGCCGCTCTGTTGCTGCTGCCAGTTGTTGTAGGCCTTGTAGGCGATCACCCCGAGCGCGGCAAGGCCGCCGTAGGTGATCGCCTTGCCGCCGAACTTGCGCGCCTTCTTGTTTCCCAGCAGCAGGCCGATGGCGCCAGCCGCCAGGGCTCCGCCGCCGGCGCCGGAAAGCAGGCTGCCGAGCTGTCCGCCACCGCTGGCGCCGGGCTTGCCGCCGGTCTTGTTCTGCAACATTTCCTGCCCGGACTTGAGCAATTGGTCGAGCAAACCACGGGTATTCATGAGGAGCCTCCAGGACGTTCGGTAACAACCGGATTCGACCGACTCTAGCCCTTCGCGTCCGCGCTGCCCGCCGGGAGTTTGCTTCGAGATATTGCCGGCCTCCGCGGACACCGTGGCAAAGCGCGACGCATGTCACATTTCTCCAGATAGAGGCCTAGTGCCAGCAGAAAGCCCTTCGACGCGCCGGCATGGCCCTCTAAACTCCGCGCCCGCCCGCGACTGCGGGTCGGCGTCCGACGCCAGCCGCTCCGCGCGCATTCGCAACAGCAAACTGTGAACATGGCTCCCCCGAGCCACCCACTGCCTCGCAAAGGACTTCCCATGACCATCTCCCGCCGCGACTTCCTGAACGGCGTAGCCCTGACCATCGCCGCAGGCCTGACCCCCGCCGAGATCCTCCGCGCTGCCCCCGGCGGCCGCTACTATCCGCCCGCGCTCACCGGCCTGCGCGGTAGCCATCCGGGCGCCTTCGAAGTCGCACACCAGATGGGCTGGGAGAAGAAGACCTTCGATGTCGACCACCTGCCGATCGAAGAGGAATACGACCTGGTGGTGGTCGGCGGCGGCATCAGCGGCCTCGCCGCCGCCTGGTTCTATCGCGAACGGCACCCCGCGGCGCGCATCCTCGTCATCGAGAACCACGACGACTTCGGCGGCCATGCCAAGCGCAACGAATTCCAGGCCGGCGGGCGCACCATCCTCGGCTACGGCGGCAGCGAGTCGCTGCAATCGCCGAACGCCCTCTACAGCGAAGACGCCAAACACCTGCTGAAACGCCTGGGCGTCGAGCTCAAGCGCTTCGAGACAGCCTTCGACACCGACTTCTACCCCGGCCTGGGCCTGTCCCGCGCGGTGTTCTTCGACAAGGCCAGCTTCGGCGTGGACAAGCTGGTCAGCGGCGACCCGACGCCGATGGTTGCCGACGAGGTCCCCCGCGATCGTCTCAATGCCCGCTCCTGGCGCGCCTTCATCGGCGATTTCCCGCTGAGCCGCGAAGACCGGGAGGCGCTCATCGCGCTGTACGAATCACCTCGCGACTATCTTGCCGGCAAGAGCGTGGAAGAAAAGGAAACCTACCTGGCGAAGACCAGCTACCGCGACTACCTGCTCAAGAACGTCGGGCTCTCGGAAACCTCGGTGAAGTACTTCCAGGGCCGCAGCAACGACTTCTCTGCCCTCGGCGCCGACGCCCTGCCGGCGGCTGACGCATACGCCGCCGGCTTCCCCGGCTTCGACGCCCTCGGCCTGCCGCAACCCAGCGAGGAGGCCCAGGCGGAAATGGACGAGCCGTACATCTACCATTTCCCCGACGGCAACGCCTCGCTGGCTCGGCTCATGGTGCGCGACCTGATCCCCGCGGTGGCGCCGGGCCGAGGCATGGAGGACATCGTCATGGCCCGCTTCGACTACTCGAAGCTGGACCTCGCCGGGCATCCGGTGCGCCTGCGCCTGAACAGCACCGCCGTCAGCGTGCGCAACCGCGCCGGCGGCGTCGATGTCGGCTACAGCCGCGCCGGCCGCCTGCACCGGGTACGCGGCAAACACTGCGTGATGGCCTGCTACAACATGATGGTGCCGTACCTGCTGCGCGACCTCTCCGAGGAGCAGGCCCACGCGCTGAGCCAGAACGTCAAGTTCCCGCTGGTGTACACCAAGGTATTGCTGCGCAACTGGCAGGCCTGGAAGACCCTCGGCATCCACGAGATCTACGCGCCGACCCTGCCCTACTCGCGGATCAAGCTGGACTTCCCGGTCGACCTCGGCAGCTACCGGCACCCGCGCGACCCGCGGCAGCCGATCGGCGTGCACATGGTCTACGTGCCGACCACCCCGAACGCCGGCATGGACGCCCGCACCCAGGCTCGCGTAGGCCGCAGCAAGCTCTACGCGATGAGCTTCGAGCAACTGGAAAAGGACATCCGCGACCAGCTCCAGGCCATGCTCGGCCCGGCCGGCTTCGACCACCGTCGCGACATCACCGGCATCACCGTGAACCGCTGGTCGCACGGCTACTCCTACTTCATGAATACCCTCTACGACGACGAGGCGGAAAGCGAAGCGCTGATGGAACTGGCGCGAAGCAAGGTCGGCAATGTCACCATCGCCAACTCGGATGCGGCCTGGGATGCCTACGCCCATGCCGCCATCGACCAGGCGGTGCGGGCAGTCCGCGAATTGGGTTGAAGGACGGCGACGGCAGCGGGACCCGCGCTGCCGTCGCGCCCTTCCGATGTCCAGCAAGACTGACAGAAATGTACTGACAGAGATTTCAATCCCTACTCCACGAAAGCCGTTCAAAGACCCTATGTTTCTCGGCCTCCCCTCGAAATAACCTAGGGAAAACACATAGGAAATTTCCTACTAGCATTCAGAAAAGTCCTGATTAAACCGACAGACACCATCGCTAGAATTCGAGCCCGTCCGGAGCTGCCTCCTGGCGGATTATCCGCCTGTCGGCGTTGCCGGTAGCCGCTGCGGAAACCTCCACCTCGATCGGGTTCGATTTCATGAAAACACGCGTCATCCTCGTCGACGACCACGCCCTCACCCTGATCGGCATGCGCTATCTGCTGAGTGCGTACGACGACCTGCGGATCGTCGCCCAGGCCCAGGACGCCGATGGCTTGCTGGCGCAGCTCGAAGCGCACCCCTGCGACCTGCTGATCACCGACCTGATGATGCCCGGCAGCCAGCAGGCCGACGGCTTGCGCCTGGTGCAGAAGGTCCGGCGGCGCTATCCGGACCTGCCGATCATCGTCGTCACCATGCTCGGCAACCCGGCACTCGTTTCATCCCTGCTCAAGCTGGGCATTCACGGCCTGGTGAGCAAACGCGGCATGCTCGACGATCTGCCCAAGGCGATCCGCCACGCCGGCCGTCGACCATTCATCTCGCGCTCCATCGCACACCTGCTGGAAGTGGGCGAAGCCGAGCACGGCAAGCCGCTGGCCAGCCTCGAACAACTCACCCCGCGCGAAGTGGAAGTGCTGCGCCTGTACGGCAGCGGCCTGGCGGTCGGGGAAATCGCCATCCGACTGTGCCGCAGCAAGCAGACCATCAGCGCGCAAAAGAGCAGCGCCATGCGCAAGCTTGGCCTGGACAGCAATGCCGGACTCTTTATCTACATCCGGGAAAACGGCCTGGCCTGAGCAGCGCGGCCGCGATATGTCCGCCCCGCCAGCCCGCTTCGCAAGGTCCGCGCAGCAGCTAGAATGTCCCGCAGCGCCGGGCGTCTTCCGTGCCCGCCTCCGCCAAAGGACTCTTTTCACATGGACCGTAACCGCCGCCTCTCCGCCCGACTCTGCCTCCTGCTGCTGGGACTCGCCAGCCAGGCCGAAGCCCGCGAACCGCAGCCCTGCGCGTCGCGACTGCTTGACGCCGTAGCCAGGCAGGTCGGCCACGATGGCTGGATAGCCCCTTCGTACGAATCTTCCGGTCCGTTCCTCGCCGTGGCCTGCAAGCCCTGGCCGGACGACCCCGCGCAGACGGTGATCGCCATGGCCTACCTGGATCCGGGCGACACCGCCGTGGAAGGCGAACGCCACCCGCATCTGCTATTGGCCAAGGCCGACAGCCGCAGCGGCAGGCTGCTCGAACGCTACGACAGCGACTTCGAAGAAGACGCGTCCGTCGCCGTCGGCAGCGACAGCCTCTGGCTGGACACCGCGCGCTATCGCCTGAGCCCGACGGTGCGCGCCTTCGGCGTGGTATTCCATAGCGTGGCGCGTGGCGCCAGTTGTCCGGAAGCCGGCTTCGACAACCTGCTGACCCTGGTGGTGCCGGCCGGCGACGGCAAGCTGCGGCCGGTGCTCAATACCTACCTGGATCAGTGGAGGACGCTGAAAGGCTCGGTCTGCTCCGCCGAGCCCGGGTTCGAACAGGAAGTCTCGCACCTGACCCTGGAACTCGGCCGCGGACGCTCCAACGGCTTTGCCGACCTGGTCGTCACCTCGCGGGTCAGCGACGGCGAAACGGAGAACGGCAAACCCTTGCGCACGGTGAAGCGCACGCTGCGCTACGACGGCGAGCGCTACCCGTTCGAGGAGTATTCGGACTTCTGGCACCGCCAGTGAGGGAAGGCCGTGGCCACCAGCCACGGCGAAACAGCGGAACCGCGCGCCCGCCGCAAGGGGCGGACGCGCGCAGGGAACTCAGCTCTCGCTGGTTTCCTCGCTCTCTTCGGCGGGCGCCGGCTCCTGCTCCGGCTCGCCTTCGTCGCCCTGCTCGTCGTCCGACTGGCAATACGGCGTCGGGTCCTGCGGCCAGATCGCCTTGCCATTGCCGTCGAGCAACTGTTCGGCGCCGCAATCGGTGGTGGCCACGGTGAAGCGCGGCTTGCCGTTCAGGTCGTACAGTGCGCGCAAGGTTTCCGTCGCCTCGTCGCCAGTGCCGCTGACTTCGTAGCCCAGGATGTAACCCTGCTGCGGATTCACCTCCAGCTTCTGCCAGAGCGCCGGAACCAGCGTGCGTCCCTGGCGATCGAGCAACACGGTGTGGGCAGCGTTGTCCATACCGTCGAGAGCTTCCAGGAAACGACCGTCATACGCAGACTGGATGCTGATCAGTTCGCCCGGCTCCAGCAGCATCTTGCCGCTGCGGTCCATCAGGCCCACCACCGGCACCTGGCTTTCCGAACCCATGAAGCTGACGGTCTTCTGCGGCCCGCCCTTCTTCGCCACGACGAACAGGTCGTTGCCCAGCGCGCCGATCTGCGCATAACCCGGCTTCACCCACTCGCTGCCTTCGTCGAGGTTGAAGATGCCGAAGTCGGCGCTGAACAGGCCGGTGCTCACGCCGACGGCAGCCAGCCCGGGCACGTCGACGGTGTAGCCAAGCGCGGTGAGGCCGGCGCTGTCGGCCGAATCGTACTGCGGCTGCACCTTCCAGGCGCCGCTGCGATCGATCAGGCCGTACTTGCCCGACGAGCCATCTTCCATGCGCTGCTGGGCCAGCCCGCCCTGCTTGCCGAAGGCGCCGCAACCGGCGAACTGGGCGGCGATCACCACCTTGCCCTGGTAGTCGAGGTAGCCACAGGGGCTGTCGTACTTCTCGCGGAACGCCACCAGGCCGTTGGCCGGGGTGCCCAGGTAATCGTAGCTCTTGCCGTCACCGACCACGTCGCCCTTGGCATCCACCAGTTGGGAGCCCTTGCCGATGACGCTGGCGCTCATCACGCCGTCGTGGAGGTCGCCCAGGCTCTCGTAGGCCACGGCCTTCTGTTCGCCGGTGGCGAGGTTGATGATCCACTTCTCCTCGCCACGCTCGGCGCTGATCAAGCCGCCGTGTTCGGCGACGCTGCCGTTGACCAGGGTGGTGTCGTAGAGCGCCTCGGTGAGCTGCTTGCCCTTGGCATCGAGGATGCCGCGCTTGCCATCGATCTCGTAGATGATGAATTCGTTGGCACTGTTGGGGTAGATGTCGTCGAAACGCGGCGCCTGGACTTCCTTGCCCTGGCCGTCGACCACGCCGTACTTGCCGTCGCGGACGAAGCCATAGAGGTCGGGGGTGAGCAGCGACAGGGCTTCGCCGATATCGTCGCGCAACACCTTGCCGTCCTTCGCCTGGATCAGGTTCCAGCGCTCCTCGCGCGCCGCCATCAGGGTGCCCTGGTAGGCGCTGGCGACGATATTGTCGTAGTCGTTGTCGAACGGCACGAGCAGCTTGGCGTCCTGGTCGATCACCGCGCACTGGCCGTTGAGGCATAGCGGGATGCTCAGTGCAGCCATGCTCGGTGCGGCCGGTTGCGGCGCGACCGCCGCAGGCTTCGGCGCATCGTCGCCCTGGTTGCAGGCGCTGAGGAGCAAGGTGGAAACGGAGACGGCGAGGGTGTTGCGGCCGATACGCGACAGTCTTTGCATGCGGATATGTTCTCGTATGATCCCTGAGATATGTGTCCAGCCGCGATGCGCGCGACATCGCGGAACGCGGTAGCCTTCCCGGCGGAAAGGCGCGGGCATGATGCCCGTGCCGCGGACCGCCTGGCAATGCCCTGGTCCGCCGGCTCGGCGACAGGCGGCGCGCTTGCTGGCAGAATCGCGGCTTTCCGCAAACCGCGCAGGTACCGCCCCATGAACGACCGACTGCAAATCGAAGACCTCCTCCTGGGCGACGGCAAGGAGGTGGTGAAGGGTGCGCTGATCACCACCCAGTACAAGGGCACCCTGGAAGACGGCACGCTGTTCGACTCCTCCTACGAGCGCGGCCGGCCATTCCAGTGCGTGATCGGCACCGGACGAGTGATCAAGGGTTGGGACCAGGGCCTGATGGGCATGAAGGTCGGCGGCAAGCGACGGCTGTTCGTCCCTTCCCACCTGGCCTACGGCGAACGGCAGGTCGGCGCGCACATCAAGCCCCACTCCAACCTGCTGTTCGAGATCGAACTGCTGGAAGTGCTCACCCGCGACGACTGAGCCGAGGGACGGCGGCGGCCTCTGGCCGCCATGCGCAGGACGAATAGTCGCTCGACTATCCGCCCTGCACGAAGCCGGTTTCTCTTCTAATCCGCGGGGCGAGCCGCGGAACCCGTGGCAATGGCGCGAGGCAGGCCGTCCAGCGCACGCAGCAGGCAGAACCCCAGGACGGCCCCCGCCGCGCCCGCGACCAGCATCAGGCCGATCGCGCCCGACCAGTCGAAACGGCTGACGATCAGGCCGATCAGCAAGGGGCCGATCACCTGCCCCAGGTAGTTGCCCTGCATTACCCAGCCGATGGCCAGTGGCGTCAGCGAAGGCGTGGGCGAGGCCAGCGGCGCGGTCGCCAGCACGGTGGTGGGAAGCATGCCGGCGACCGCCGAGAAGACGAACCCCAGCGCAATCGCCAGGAGCCCCGGCGTCGCGGCATGGAAGAACGCCGCACCGGTGACTCCCATCAGGATCGCGGTGGTCGCCAGCAAGGCGCCGGGACGTATGCCGCGGGAAAGGATGAAGCCCGCCGCGACATTGCCCAGGGCGTTCGCCGCGACGATGGCCGCGCCGATGAGTCCCGCAGTCTCCAGGGCGACACCCAGGCGCTGCATGAGGAACACGGGGAGGAACGTCATCAGGGCGAAGAACTGCAGGTTGTAGGTGGTGAAGCCGAGCGCCAGCAGGGTGATCGCCGGAACCTTGAGCAACGTGCCAAGACCGGCCGGCCTCACGCCTGCCGCCCTGCGCCCATCGTCGGCAGGGACGCTGAGCGGCAGCAGCAGCGCCGCGACCAGTACCAGCAGTGCGCTCAGTTGCCAGTCGGCGCGCCAGTCCGCGAGCAGCGGCCCGAACAGCATCGAGAGGGCGATTCCGCCTGCCATGAAGGTGCTCCACAGACCGAACACCACGCTGCGCCGCGTCTCGCTGGTGATCCTGTGCAACACGGCGGGCGCCGCCACCACCACGATGAGGAAACCGAGCCCCTCGACGAAGCGAGTGGCGAGCAACCAGGCGAAGTCCTGCATCGACGCACCGAGCAGGCTCGCTCCGCCGAGAATCGCCAGTCCGCCGGTCAGCAGCCGGCGATCTCCCCAGCGACGCACCAGGAGGCCAGCGGCGATGCCGCCGAATACGCCGACGAACGGAAAGGCGGACATGATCCAGCTCAGCGCGGCGAGGTCGCCGCCGAAGCTCCGTTGCAGCGACGGCAGGGCGATGGTCGCCTTGCCGACATGCAGGGCGGCGGCGATGCCGGCGAAGATCACATTGGCAACTGCCAGCCATCGCGGGCTGGCCTGGGGGTGCGGACGAGCGGGAGTGGACGGGCTATCCATCGTTGCCTCCGGGCATGGAGTGGCGCCCGGCAAAGTCGCCAGACGCTCTGCGCGGATTCTGATAGCTCAAGTTAACTTGAGGTAAAGAGCCCAGGAATCAAACGATGTGTTCCATCGCCCGCACCAATGGCAATCCGGCACGCCCGCTCAGTAGAAGTGCTCGCCGTAGAGGTCCCAGGCATTGCGCCGGGCCGCCCGGCGCAGCTGCTCGGTGTAATCCCGCCGACCGACGGCGGATCGTCCCGAGGTGGCAGCGACAGCCTCGGTCTCGGTGCGGGACGGTTTGTTGCGCGGAGTGTTCAGGGACATGGCGGCGTCACCAGTTCATCCCCGTCGCCGGCCCGCTCAGCAGCGCCTTCGCCATGCCGCGGGCGGACGCCAGGTCCGGCGCCACGCTCACCGGCGGGCCGTAGACAGCCTGCAGCACCGGCGCCAGCTGCTGCAGGTCGGCGAGGTTGTCCGGCTGGCCGTTGGCACTGAGCAGGATGCCCCGGCAATGCTCGACGAAGCGCTGGCGATTTTCCTTGAGCCATAACACCAGGCGCTTGCGCGCTTGCTGGTCGCCTTCAGCTTCTTCCTGCGGGAGTGGCGGATAGACCAGGGCGAAATCGCACTCGACGGCCAGCAGCGCTTCGACCTCCTCCAACCAGCGCTCGACATCGGCCAGCTCGCGGGGCATCTCGCGGACCTGGACCAGGGGAAAGGCATCGATATCCAACAGGCTCTTAGCGGGGGCATTCATGGGGGACTCCTGCGGGGAGGCAAGGCGGAGGAATGAGCGGAAGTGCTTGCCAAAACAGTACTGTACGATACAGTTCTTAAATGACCAGCGTCAACCCTAACGAGAAACGCTCTCAGCAAACCGCCTGGAGGCTTGAACGGACCGTCCCGACGGCCCACCATGCGCACCTTCCGACCGCACCCCGCGAGGCCCGATACCGCCCATGAACGATGCGTCCCCCCGTCTGACCGAACGCGGCAGGCAACGCCGCCGCGCCATGCTCGACGCCGCCACCCAGGCCTTTCTCGAACACGGTTTCGAAGGCACCACCCTGGACATGGTGATTGAACGGGCCGGTGGTTCACGGGGAACCCTGTACAGCTCCTTCGGCGGCAAGGAAGGCCTGTTTGCCGCGGTGATCGCCCACATGATCGAGGAAATCTTCGACGACAGCGCCGATCAGCCGCGCCCCGCCGCCACGCTGAGCGCCACCCTCGAGCATTTCGGCCGGCGCTTCCTCACCAGCCTGCTCGATCCCCGCTGCCAGAGCCTCTATCGCCTGGTGGTGGCGGAATCTCCGCGGTTTCCGGCGATCGGCAAGTCCTTCTACGAGCAGGGGCCGCAGCAGAGCTACCTGCTGCTCAGCGAGCGACTGGTAGCGGTCGCCCCCCACATGGACGAGGAAACGCTCTACGCGGTGGCCTGCCAGTTTCTCGAGATGCTCAAGGCCGACCTGTTCCTCAAGGCCCTCAGCGTGGCCGACTTCCAGCCGACCATGGCACTGCTGGAAACCCGCCTCAAGCTGTCGGTGGACATCATCGCCTGCTACCTGGAACACCTGTCGCAGCGCCCCGCGCAGGGCTGAGCGACGCGCCGTTCAGGCGGAGGGCGGCAGCGCCTGGCCCGGCAGATCGGTGAGGTGGATCTCGGTGACCAGGGGTTCCTGGCGCGGCAGGGTGCGATCGAGCAGGGGCGAGAAACGCGACAGCGCGCCGATCAGGTCCCACTGGGTCTCCAGGGCGGCCCCCAGCTCCGAGAGTTCGTTCAGGACCCGATGACCGACCCGTTGCAGGCGTGGCTCTTCGCTCTGGCTGAGTTCCACCGAAAGGTGCGCCAGCATGGTGGTCATGTTGTTCATGTTGCGTGTCGCCAGGACCAGGATATTGGCCAGCAGGGCGACATCGCTGTCAGGCAGGGAGGCGTGGGGAGAACCGGCGGTAGCGTGCATGCGAGCATCCTTTCTCGAAGTGCGGTCCGGAGCGAACGTCGCGGGAGAATAGCATCATATTGCCATTACGCAATATCTCCCGCGAAACGCTCAGGATGATTTCCTGATGCCAGGCAGACCGCCAAGGGCGGCAAAGGTTTCCATCAGGTGGGCCGCCGGCGCCTCGCCGCGCCGACGGCCCGACGGCTCACTGCATTTCCAGGGATTTGCGCGGCGGCGTGCTGCGATGAGCGGCTCGCAGGTACTGCGGCGGCCAGGGCATCTGCTCGTTGCGCAGTTCGTCGGCGGCGTGCAACGGCCAGTACGGATCGCGCAGCAGTTCACGGGCAAGCAGGATCAGGTCGGCCTGGCCGGTGCGCAGGATATGCTCGGCCTGCACCGGCTCGGTGATCATGCCCACCGTTCCGCTGGCGATGCCGGCCTCCTTCTTCACCCGTTCGGCGAACTCGGTCTGGTAGCCCGGTCCTACCGGGATTTCCGCATTCGCTGCGGTACCGCCGGAAGACACGTCGATCAGGTCCACGCCCAGGTCCTTCAGGCGCCGGGCCAGTTCCACGGTCTCGTCGGGGTTCCAGCCATCCTCCACCCAGTCGGTGGCGGATAGCCGCACGAATAGCGGCAACTCTTCCGGCCAGGCCTTGCGCACCGCGGCGGTGACCTGCAGAAGCAGGCGGATGCGGTTCTCGAAGCAGCCGCCGTACTGGTCGCGACGCTGGTTCGACAGCGGCGAGAGGAACTGATGCAACAGGTAGCCGTGGGCCGCATGCACCTCCGCGACCTTGAAGCCGGCAGCCAGGGAGCGCTCGGTGGCGCGTACGAAGGCCTGCACCAGCGCCTCGATTTGCGCCTCGCTCAGAGCCTCGGGGGTCGTGTGCTGGGGATCGAACGGGATCGCCGACGGCGCCACCGGTATCCAGCCGCCCTGGCCTATCGGCACGCTGCCGTGCTTGCCCAGCCACGGCCGCCAGGTACTCGCCTTGCGCCCGGCGTGGGCCAGCTGGACCCCGGCGACCGCGCCCTGGGACTCGATGAAACGGGTGATGCGATGCAACGGCTCGACATGCGCGTCGCTCCAGATGCCGAGGTCGTCGGCGGTGATGCGCCCCTCGGGCAACACCGCGGTGGCTTCGACGATCACCAGGCCGGCGCCGCCCACCGCGCGACTGCCCAGGTGCACGAGATGCCAGTCGTTGGCCAGGCCCTCCTGCGCCGAATACTGGCACATGGGCGATACGGCGATGCGGTTGGGCAAGGTGATTTGACGCAGGCTAAGAGGCTCGAACAGCAGACTCATGGCAGGACTCCCGGTCGGTCTTGGAATAAATGCTCACACCTGAACTTTAGACCGGGTTCGCGGAGGCCAACGGCCTAAGCGACATAAAGCAGCCGTCCTCCTGGCGGAAGACGGCTTGAGCGGCCCCGGCCGGCATTCCTTCCTGGAGTGCCGGCCGGGGCCACCGAGCTTACAACGCGCTCGGGCAGGTCACGCCGACGGTGCTGAACGCCCGGGTGACGTCAGCCGCCGAGTAGTTGCGGTTCTGCGCCGAGCTAATCACTCCACAGGCACCGCTGTTGTAGTTGCTGGTGGCGGTCCAGTAGTAGCGGTTGGCGTCGACGAACACCTCGAAGGCCTTGCGGGTATCCCAGCCCGGCGAGTTGGCCAGCAGGTAGAACGCACGGTTGTACACGCCGCTGGAGTGGTGCACGTCGATACCGTTGTAGTACTGCGAGGCGTTGTCGATGGATCGCCCGTCGCGGCTGGGCTGGTCCATGTAGCGCAACGCACCGCTGCCCTTCTTGATGTCGTAGCCAATCAGGAAGTCGTTCTTGCCGCGCATGTAGAACTCGGCGGCCTCGCCGGCCATGTCGGAGAACGCCTCGTTCATTCCGCCGGATTGCCCGCGGTAGATCAGCCCGGAGTTCTGCTCGGTGAAGCCGTGGCTGACCTCGTGGGCCGCCACGTCCAGCGACACCAGCGGATAGAACATGGTGGCGCCGTCGCCGAAGAGCATCGCCGTGCCGTCCCAGTAGGCGTTCTCCACGCTGCGCCCGTAGTGCACCTTCATGTACAGCTTGTGGGTCAGCGGGCTGGTGCCGAACCAGTCCCGGTACAGGTTGAACACCACGCCGCCGAAGAAATGCGCGTCGTTCAGTGGCGAATAAGCGCCGTTGACCTGCTTGTAGGTGTTGGTCGGGCAGGCGAAGCGGAACGGCGTGGTCTTGCTGTCGTTGGTGCTGCCGTTCATGTCGACGGTGATGACGTTGCCGTCGTCCATCTCGCAGCGGTCGTTGACGATCAGCGGACCGTAGTCGCTACCGTAGGTGTACTTGCCGATCTTCTGGTTGCCACCGGGGCCGCCCGCCTCGGCGTGGGCCAGGCCTTCCCACTGATCGAGCACTTCACCGGTCTTGGCGTCGATGACGAAATGCGGCCGCGACAGTCCCTCGCCGGGAATCAGGTAGGAGACGTTGTAGACCAGTTGGGCGATGTTGTTCTCGCCCAGGCGGATCACCAGTTCCACTTTGTCATTCTCGGTCTTGCGGCCCTGGGCCTTCAGGCTCTTGGCCTGGGCCAGCACCTGCTCGGCGGATACCGCCGCGGTGGTGCTGCCCGGCAGGTCGGCGGCGATGTTGGCGACGAAATGGCCGCTGCGCCGCGCCGCCACGCTCTTGCCGGGACCCTTGACTTCGGTGATGGCTTCGCCGACCACCCGTACGCCGTTGTGGAATTGCTCGTAGCGGGTGACCTGCTTGCCGTTGGGCAGGGTCGTGCTGCGGATCGCTTTCAGTTCGTCGGCACCGCCGGCGCCGACCGCGGCTTGCAAGGTGACCGGGCCGGGCGCGCCCTGGGCAGCCTTGCTGGGGAGTTTGGACACGTCGATCAGGTCGGCGGCAAAAGCGGCCGGCGAAACACCCATGATCGCAACGAACAACAGGTCAAGCGTAGAAACCTTCTTCATCTTGTTCAGTTCTCCTGGTTTTTTCAGGCCGAAGTACTCGGCCGACGCTTACCGCCGCCTTGTGGGCTGATCGGAACAGCCGTATCAGTCCTTCGGGTAGAAGGAACTGCACTCCCCTGGCTCGGTCCCGTTTTCGACGGTGCTTTCGTGTACCAAAAAGAACCCGCGGCCAAACCTGCCAGAACTGGCAGGTAGCCTTGATTTCGCCGGAAATCTGTATGTTTTCGCTGGAATAGCTAGCAGAAAAGCAGGTGGCAGCTAGGTTGCCCCCAGCCCCGGGACGCGCTCAGCGAGGGGCCATGTGGACGATCATCAGTTGCACGCTTTCCTGGCCGCGGAATTCGTTGACGTCGAGCTTGTAGGCCAGCTCGGCCCAGCGCACGGTAGGGTTGGGCCACTGCTCGCGGTCGATGTTGAAGGCAATGCCATCCAGTTGCAGCGAGCCGCATTCGCTTTTCAGCACCAGCTTCAGGTGACGCTCGCCGACGATCCGCTGCTGCACCAGCTGGAACACCCCGTGGAACATCGGCTCGGGAAAGTGCTGGCCCCAGGGACCTGCCTGGCGCAACGCGCGCGCCAGCTCCAGGTGGAACTCCTGGATGCTCAACTGGCCATCGGAGAGCAGGCGCCCGGCCAGGTCCTCCTCGGCCAGTTGGCGGCGTACTTCGGCATCGAAGGCGGCGGAGAAAGCGCCGAAGTTTTCCTGCGGCAACGATAGTCCGGCAGCCATCGCGTGGCCGCCGAACTTGCTGATCAGCCCGGGATGACGGGCGGCTACCGCGTCCAGCGCGTCGCGGATGTGGAAGCCGGGAATCGACCGTGCCGAGCCTTTCAGGCTGCCGTCGCCGGCGTCGGCGAAGGCGATGGTCGGCCGGTGGTAACGCTCCTTCAGGCGCGAGGCGAGGATTCCGATCACGCCCTGGTGCCAGTCGGCGTCGAACAGGCACAAGCCGAACGGCAGTTGCTCCAGGCTCAGCTCCTTGAGCTGCGCCAGCGCCTCGCGCTGCATACCCTGCTCGATGGCCTTGCGGTCCTGGTTCAACTGGTCGAGCTGCACCGCCATGTCGCGGGCCAGCGCTTCGTCGTCGCAGAGCAGGCATTCGATGCCGAGAGACATGTCGTCGAGCCGACCCGCCGCGTTCAGGCGCGGACCGAGGATGAAACCCAGGTCGGTGGAGGTGATCCGTACCGGAGGCCGCCCGGCCACCTCCAGCAGCGCGCGCAAGCCCGGCCGGGCGCGGCCGGCGCGGATGCGCGCGAGGCCCTGGTGGACCAGGATGCGGTTGTTGGCATCGAGCGGCACCACATCGGCGACGCTGCCCAGCGCCACCAGGTCGAGCAGCTCGGCGAGGTTCGGTTCCTTCAGCCCGCGCCGGGCGAACCAGTCCAGCTCGCGCAGGCGCGCCCGCAACGCCAGCATCACATAGAAGATCACCCCGACCCCGGCCATGGCCTTGCTGGGGAATTCGCAGCCCGGCTGGTTGGGGTTGATGATCGCATCCGCCGCCGGCAGTTCCGGGCCAGGCAGGTGGTGGTCGGTGACCAGCACCTTGAGCCCCGCGGCTTTCGCCGCCTGGACGCCGTCCACGCTGGAGATACCGTTGTCCACCGTCACCAGCAGGTCGGGACGCTTCTCCAGGGCCACGCCGACGATCTCCGGGGTCAGGCCGTAGCCGTACTCGAAGCGGTTCGGCACCAGGTAATCGACCCAGGCCGCGCCGAGCATGCGCAGGGCCAGCACGCCGACGCTGCTGGCGGTGGCGCCGTCGGCGTCGAAGTCGCCGACGATGAGAATCCGCTGGCCGCCCTCCAGGGCATCCACCAGCAGCGCCACGCCCTCCTCGATGCCTTTCAGCCGCTGGAAGGGAATCAGCCGCGCCAGGCCCTTGTCCAGCTCCTCGGCGCAACGCACGCCACGAGCTGCGTACAGGCGTGCCAGCAATGGCGGAAGGTCGCCGAGATCGGGCAGGGTTTCGGGCAGGGGGCGGGGTTCGATACGCATCAGGTCACTCGTTCGGCTCGACGGAAGGAAACGGCGGCGGCGATCAACGCTCGCCCTGCAGCCATTCCAGCTGCAACTCGTGCTGGCCGTTCTCGTCGGTGACGAACAGGGTGCCCTCGCTGATCATCACGGTCCAGTTGATCGAACGCGGCAGGTCGCGGGACAGGCTCTCCAGGGGTTCCTGGGGCACTGCCGCGACGTTGATGTTCTTCAGGCTGCGCACGCTGTCCAGCACCTTGGTCTGCCAGACCCGCAGGTTGCCATAGGCGAGCAGGCTGAAGCGCTCGCAGCGACGCGAGCACCAGGTGATGCGCTCGGCGTCCGGCTGGCCGACTTCGATCCAGTGCAGGACCCGGCCGTCCAGGCTCTTTTCCCAGAGCGCCGGTTCGTCCACGTCCGACAGGCCACGCCCGAAGGCGATCTGCTCGCCGTACCACAGCACGTAGGCCAGCAAGCGCACGGCCAGGCGCTCCTCGGTCTCGGAGGGGTGCCGGGCCACGGTCAGGCGCAACGTCTCGTAGACCCCGCGGTCCAGGTCGGTGAGGGAAATATCGGCTTTATAGGGCGTGGATTGCAGGGCCATGGGAATACCGGCGTGGGAAGCGAAAGGGCGCAAGTCTAACCTGAAACCCGCCCGCGTGCGGTCCGCCGGCCGACCGCCTGCCCTGCCTTTCTCGCGTCGCTGCCGCTCAGCGCGGGGCGTAGCGGCCCCAGAGTTCCTCGAATTCGCGCCGATAGGCGCCGATCAGCACGGCGTCGTCGGTTACCAGCAGGTTCTCTTCGTTGTTGACGCTGGCGCTGCGGGTCCAGTTGAAACTGCCGTTGAGCAGCCAGGCGCCATCCACCAGGGCGAACTTGTGGTGCATGTGGAAGGGACTGTCGTCGATTCGCAGCGGCACGCCGGCCTCGCGCAGCGCATGGATGTCGCTGCCTTCGTCGAACTGCTTGTCATCGTCGCTGATGATCCGCACCGGAACACCGCGCCGATGGCAGGCCAGGATTTCCGCACTGAGCTGGTCGTCGGAGATGGTGAACACGCAGATGTCCAGGCTCTGCCTGGCCTGCCGGCACAGTTCGCGGATCTTCCGCCGACACTCCTCGCCGGGACTGAAATAGGCGCTGGCGCGGCTGCGCGGCGCCGCCGCGGTAACCTCCAGGGTGCGCACCACCTGCTCCAGCCACTTCAGGGCGGCTATCCGTTCGCCCTGCTCCTCCACGAGGACCAGCTCACGCACCAGGTCGAAGGCACGGTTGCGCAGGAAACGCACCTGGTCGGGCGCCAGCTCGCTGCCCAGTTGGCGCAGTTCGTCCCGTTCCTCGTTGCTCAGCTTCAGGTCGGCCAGGCTGTCGCGCAGCTGGCGGTCCAATCCGTCGAAGTCCATTTCCCGCTCCTCGTGTCCTCAGGGTTGATCGTTCTCCAGCGGCCTCTGCTCGCCGCCCAGCAACCGGCCCAGTTCGTCGAGGCGGCTGGATATCTCGTTGATGCGGTTGTGCGTGCGCAGGTCGACGTCGATCTTGCGGTCCATCACCTTGATCAGCGGCAGGAAACTGTCCTGCAGGCAGGCGGCAAGGCTCTCCAGCACCTGCTGCACGCCCGGCTGCGCAGGCGCCGTCACCTCGACGTTCAGCGCCGGCGCGCCCTGGCCGAGTTGGCGCAATCCAGCCAGCAACTCGTCCCAGGGCGCCGGTTGTACCGGCTGGGGTTCGCGAGCCAGGCCACGGACGCTTTCCACCAGATCGTTGAGCTGCGCCACCAGCCGTCCGCCGACGTCGGCGTCGCTGCCGCCCATGGACTTGTTGCGCAGGAAGTCACGCTTGATCTGCGCCCAGCGCTCGGCCTGCTCGGGGCTCTGGTTGCCGCGCAGTTCGGCGAGCTTCAGCAGGTTCTCCTCGGCTCCGGTGGTCAGCAGTTGCGACTCGCCCTGGTAGTGGTCGGCGATCAGTTGCAGCAGCTCGGCATCGTTCATCACCGCGGAGATCTTCTCCGCCATCTTGTTCATGTTGCGGTAGCTGCCCTGCAGCTTGAACGGCGGCTCGCTGCGGTACTGGTCGGCCTGGGCGGCGCTGGCGATGTACTGCTGGTTGACCTTGAGCACCACGTCGCGCACCTGCATGAGGCGTTGCAGGGTGCTGCTGATCTCGTTGATCTCGGCACCGCTGTAGCCGTGGGCCAGCTCGTTGCTGGAGAACGGCTTGCCCTCGGCCTTGGCGACGAAGCGATAGACGTCGGCCATGTCGCGGGTGGCCAGCGGCGCGAGAACCGGGTTGGAGGTCAGGGCGTTCTCGATGTAGCTGAGGGAGAACGCCTCCTGCATGCCGCTGAGGGTGTCGCCGAGGTTGTAGATGTCGGCGCGGTTGGCGAGCATGTCGGGAATGCGGAAGACCTCGCCGGACTCGGTGTAGGGGTTGCCCGCCATCACCACGCAGAACTTCCGCCCACGCATGTCGTAGGTCTTGGTCCGGCCCTTCCACACCCCTTCCACCCGGCGCGTGCCGTCGCAGAGGGAGATGAACTTCTGCAGGAACTCCGGATGGGTGTGCTGGATGTCATCGACATAGAGCATCACGTTGTTGCCCATCTCCAGCGCCAGGTTGAGCTTCTCCAGTTCCTGCCGCGAAGTCGCGTCCGGCGCCTGCCCGGGGTCGAGCGAGCGCACCTCGTGGCCGAGGGCAGGACCGTTGATCTTCATGAAGATCAGCCCCAGGCGGTGCGCCACGTACTCCATCAGGGTGGTCTTGCCGTAGCCTGGCGGGGAGATCAGCATCAGCAGGCCCATCAGGTCGGTGCGCTTGTTCTCGCCCACCGTCCCCATCTGCTTGGCCAGGTTGTCGCCGATGACACCCAGGTAGACGTCATTGATCAGCTTGTTGCGAACGAACGAGGACAGCGGTCGTGGCTTGAACTCGGCCAGGCGCAATGCCTCGCGTTCGCGCTCGACGATCTCCTGGCGCAGCGCCTGGTAGCGCCGCAAGCCTGGCAGGAACTGCTGGCGATGGCGACGCAGGCGGCCGAAGAAGTCGTCCACCGCCAGCGCCAGGCCGCGTTCGACGATGCGCGGATGCTCGCCCATCAGGCCGTCGACCTGGAAGCGCAGGTCGACCTCGGTGATCCGTTGTGGCATCTCCTCGTCCAGCAACGAGAGCGCCACCGCCTCGTCCAGGTAGGCCGCCAGCGGTTGGAACTCGGCGTCGCCACATAGTCCGCGCAGCCAGTTGCCGGCCAGTTCCCACTGGGCGGCGGGCCGCTCGCCGAGACGCCCCAGGGTCTGCCGGTAGTCGTCCCATAGACGCGCGCCTTGCAGGCGCAGCTTGAGTCCTTCCTGCAATTGCCGGGCATATTTGCTGAAGGTGAATTCGGGACGCTCGGCGGACAATTCCCAGACCAGGTACTCGGCCGCCTCGTCGATATGCTGCGGGTCCAGCGCGATAGGCTGTTCGGCGAGCAGCGCACGCATCGCCGAGGCCACTTCGCCGCGAAGGGCGAGCAGGCCGTCGTCACGACCGAACATCTGCTGGATGCTGCGGCTGCTGCGTGCCCGCTCGGGCCAGCCGGCGACTTCCCGCTCCTCGCGCCGGCGGCTCCAGAACAGGCTGGCGAAGGCCCTCGCCGAAGGCGCGTAACGCAGCAGTCCGGCACTCTCGCGCAATGGCAGCAGGCGAACCAGGATCGCCGCCGCATCGTGGTCGTGAATACCTTTCTCGTAGCCCTCCTTGTAGCGCGGCGCGGCGAAATCGCGGATCGCCCGCGCCAGCTCGTCCGGCTGCGCCAGCAGCGCCTGCAAGCGCTCCAGGCTGAAGCCATCGCGGCCCGCGTCGGCGGCGGCGAGCACTTCGCCGGCGAGATATTCGGCGCGGTACAGCGTCTCCGATTCGGACTCCAGGTTCACCTGCCAGAACCCGCGCAACTCATCGAGCCGCGGGTCCTGCAGCGGTTCGAGGAAATCGGTGCCGGTCAGGTGCAGGTACAGCGCGTCGCCTCGCGGCATCAGGGTCAGGTCGAGTTCCTGGGTGTTGACGCTGAAGCGGTGGCGCGGGCCCAGGCGAATGACGTCGCCGCCCTCCTCGAACAGCTCGCTCTTGTCGCGCAATGCGCGGACCGCCTGGTCGCGCGCGGCCTTCAGGCGCGCCTCGACGTCGTCGGCCTTGACGCTGTCCTTCAATTCGCGAAGACGTTCGGCCAGTTCGCGCAACTTGAGGATCAGCGGGTCGGCGGCGAAGAACGCGTTCAGTTCCTCCGCCTGGGTGAAGCGCGCGGTGCGTCGTTGCAGGCTGTCGAGGATTCGCCGGGCGGCGTCGAGCAATCCCTGGGCCTTGCGCTGGCGCTCGTCGAGCAGGGTCTGCTTGTGCGCCTCGAAGGTTTCCAGCAGCTCCTCGCGCTTGGCCAGGATGTCGCCGAGGAACTGCTCATGGTCGCCGAACTGGCTTTCCAGTTCCTCCAGTTGCACCAGCAGGCGTGACAGTTGCTCGTCGCAGCGCTCGGGGTCCTGGGCCTGGGCCAGGGCGTTGGTGATGCCCTGGCCGAAGAGTTTGAACTGGGCACCGAACTGGGCTACGGTCTCGCTCGAACCGAGCCCCTTGCGCCGCTGCTCGGCGCGCGCCTTGGCCTGGTTCAGGCGGGCGTAGATCTCCGAGATCGACTCGATGATGCGGGTCCGCTGGGTCGCGTCGTCGATGCGCAGCGAAGCCATCAGCGAGGACAGCATGTCGAGGTCGCCAGCCATCGCCTCCAGGGCCGCCAGCGGCTCGCCGAGCTGGGCCACGGTCTCGGCTTTCTGCGCCTCGCCATCGAGGCTCTGCAGGCGCTCCAGCAAGGGCTGCAGGGCCTGTTCGCTGGCGAGGAAGGTCGCAGTGGCGGCGGCCACCCGCTCGTGGGCCGCGAGCAGTTCGGCCTCCATGGCGTCGAGTCGCGCCACGTCGATGTAGCGGTACTCGCGGATGGTCAGCAGCAAGCCACGCTGGGCGGTGATGCCGTTGAGCCCGTCGACGAACTGCTGCACCCGGTCCCAGCCGTCGGGCAGCAAGCCGGAGAGCAGCGCCTTGTGCCGCTCCTCCGCGTCGACCATCGCCTGGGCCGACTGGCGGCGGATACTCTCGACCTTCTCGTATTCGTCGAGCACCAGCTCGGCGGTCGCCGCCACTTCGCGCAACAGCGGCGCCAAGCCGTCCAGTTGGTCGCTGCCGAGCCAGTGGTAGACGTCGAACAGGCGCTGGGTGTTCTGGCACAGCAGCGAGTAGCGCTGGATCGAAACTGCCGGAGTCTCGATCTCCCGGCACAGGTCGTAGAGGTCGGAGACGCCGCGCACCAGCTCGGCATTGCCGATCCGCCCGAGGAAACCGCTACGCGCCGGTTGGCGGGCCGCGTACTCCTCGGTGCAGAACGGCGTCTGCCAGACCTGCATCGGATGGATGCGGGTCGGTTCCTCGCCTTCGGCGGCGAAGATCACCATGCGTCCGTCCTCCAGGCGCGCGTAGCCGTGGCCGAACAGCGGATTCTGCAACTGGCGGTTGATCAGGTTGTAGGTGAGCAGCACGTTCCGCCCCTGCTCGGGATGGTAGAAAACGTACTGCACGTCCTCGCCGTTGGGCGAGCGTACCGAGCGCTTGAAGCGCATGCCTTCCATGGATTGCTCGAAGGTGCGGTACTCGCCGTTCTGCAGGTAGTAGCCGCCGGGGAAGATGATCCCGTGGTCCTCCGGCAACTGGATGCAGGCCAGGCCGATGGCGTCGATGCGCTCGACCTTGCCGGTCAGGCTGTTGAACACCAGGTAGCGCCACTGCTCTTCGCGATAGGGCAGGACCTTGAGCAGCAGCAGGCTGCCGAGGCGGGCGAATTCAACCTGCGCGTCGTCCAGCGACTGGGTCTTGTCCATCACCTCTTCGCGATAGATGCCCAGGCCGACCTCGGTGTTGTTCTCGACCTTGATGGTCAGGTCGCCACCGATGGTCTCGACGAACAGGGTGTCGAGGATGTTCAGGTGCGGGAAACGGCCCTCCACCACCATCTCGCGGGTAGCCCGCTGCCATTCGAAGTCGAACGGTGCCGGCAAGGCGATGTCGCGCTCGCCGCGGTTGTCGATGTAGCGGACTTCGCTGCCGTCGCTGGAGATCGACCAGCGGAACACGCGGATGTCGGTGATCCGCTCGCCGATCTGGAAGCTGGCCAGCAGCTTGCCGTCGCGGATCGCCAATTGCAGCAGGCGGGTGTTCTTGTAGTAGGTGTAAAGCTCGTTGAAGTCGTTGACGAAGCCCGGCGCGGCGAGAAAGCTGTCCCCCAGTGGCACAGGCTCCGCCTCGTAGCCTTCGCTGCCCTCCACCAGGCGGTAGAGGGAGAACACGTCGGCCACGCCGGTTTCCTTGCGCAGGCCGATGAACACGTTGTAGCCGAACAGCAGGCAATCGCCGACCTGGACGATATCGCGGGCGATGCAGTTGTTTTCGGTACGGATGCGGACCCGGCCGATCACATCCATCTGGCTGTCGCCGAACTCCTCCAGGCGACTGGCGTTGAGCCTTTCGGCGGTCTGCCGCAGGCGCTGGCCCTGCTCCAGCAGGCGCTTGTGCAGCACCTCGTAGGCGCCGCCCTCGGCAACGGCCTTGTCCAATACGTCCTGCGCGGGAGTTGCGGCTTGAGTGTCCGACATCCTGGTCTTCCTGGGTCTACGGCGGTCATCGATGGAAACCGGCCCGAGCGGCCTGCCCCGGGCGCAGCCAACAGGCCACGCCAGGGGCTGCGCCGCTCAAGGCGCGGGCGGAACGCCTCCGCAGTTGGCGGAGGAGGCTGCGGGTCGGCTCAGACTTCCGCCGCCGGCTCGTTCTCGTGGCCGCTCTTGCGTTCCGGCACCACCGCAGCGGCTGCGCCACGGCCGTTGAGCAGACGGGCGAGGACGTCCTGCACCACCGGGCTCTTGCCGACCACACCTTCGATGGCCTTGCCCACCGACAGCGACTTGGCGAAGGAGTTGAAGAAGTCGCCCTCGCCGCCGACGATCTCGATGTTCGCCTTGCCCAGCGCGGTGGCGAGCACCTCGGCCTGGTCCTTGGCGATGTCCTTGTTCGCGGCGATGGCCGCCATGGCCTCCTCGAAGCTCTTCTCCAGCTGCATGCGGAACTCTTCGTGCTGGCGAGCGCTGTCGCTGAGGGCATCCAGGGCGCCGAACTTCTTGCCAAGCCCCTCAGCCTCGGCATTCAGGCGCTGCAGCAGTACTTCCGCTTCCGCGCTGCCCTGGTCCTTGGTGGCCTTGGCCTTGGCCGCGCCGAGCTGCTCCTCGCCGCGCGCCTGGGCGCCGAGCTTCTCGGCCAGCACCTTGGCTTCGGCCAGGCCGTCCTTCTCCTTGGCTGCGGCCTGCGCCTCGAGCACCCGGGCGTCGGCCAGGCCGCGCTCCTCGTCGCCCCTGGCTTCGGCGATCAGTTGTTCGGCACGTACCCGCGCCGCTGCCAAGCCATCCTTTTCCTTAGCCGCAGCGGTGACTTCCAGCACCCGCGCATCGGCCAGGCCCGGCGCTGCGCGCTCGGCCTCGACGCCCTCGGCCAGACGCTTCTTCGCCTCGGCCTGCTTCGACGCCGCTTCCAGCTCGGCCTGCGCCATGGTGTTGATTTCCACCGCCTTGTGCTTGGAGCGGGCCTCGTCGGCTTCCGCCTGCTTGACCTGGCGTACCAGCTCCTGCTCGGCTTCCGCCTGGGCCTGCAGCAGGATCACCTGCTTGACCCGCTCGGCCTCGGAAACCTCGCGCACCTCCTTGATCCGCTCCTCCTCCTGGGCCACGGTCTTTTCCACCGCGACGCGCTCGCGAATCACATTGGCGATGTTCTTGCGCTGCTCTTCCAGCGCCTTTTCCTTCTCGATCTTCTGCAGCTCCACCTCACGCTCGCGGGCGACGATCTCCAGGTCCTTGGCGCGGGTGACCTTCTCCACCTCGATGACCACCGCGCGCTGGCGGTTCTGCTGCGCCACCTCGACCTCGCGCTGGTGGTTCTCGGTGCGCACGTCGATTTCCTGCTGCGCCTGGATCCGCGCCTGCTCGGCCTTCAGCCGCTCTTCTTCCTTGACCCGCGCGGTTTCCGCTTCCTCGCGGGCACGGATGGTCTCGATCTCGCGCTTCTGCCGGGCCTCGGCGTCAGCCTGCTGGCGCTCCAGGGCCAGGGCCGCCTCGCGGGTCTCGACGTTCTTCTTCTTGATCGCCAGCTCTTCGTTGCGCTCCAGTTCGTTGGTGATGACGTTCTGGGTGGCGGTCAGCTCGGTGATCTTGCGGATGCCCTCGGCATCGAGGATGTTGCTCGGGTCCAGCGAGTTCTTCGCGGTCTGCTCCAGGTAGTCGATGGCGACGTCTTCCAGGACGTAGCCGTTCAGGTCGTTGCCGATCACCTCGATGATGCGGTCACGGAAGTCCTGGCGATTCTCGAACAGCTGGACGAAGTCGAACTGCTTGCCGACGGTCTTCAGCGCCTCGGAGAACTTGGCATTGAACAGCTCGTTCACCGCCGAACGGTCGGAAGCACGGTCGACGCCGATGGCCTTGGCCACCTTGAGCACGTCGTCCTGGGTCTCGTTGACCCGCAGGTAGAAGGCAACGGTGATGTCCGCGCGCATGTTGTCGCGGCAGATCAGGCCGTCCTTGCCGCGCCGGTCGACCTCCAGGGTGATCAGCGAGATGCGCATGAACTCCTTCAGGTGGATCACCGGATAGACCAGCGCACCGGTGAAATGCACCTTGGGCGTCGACGACATGTCGTTGACGATCAGCGCGGTGCCTTGCGGGACCTTGATGTAGAAGGCCTTGAACAGGGCCAGCAGGCCCACGACCAGCAGAACGACCAGGCCCACTCCCAGCAGGAGGGGCATCAACGACGTCATATCCATAGCAGCAGTTCTCCTTGATTCTCACCGAGCCCGGGTCAGATACCGCGGAACTCTTCCTCGGTAACGACCCGATAGGCGTGCTCCGCCTCCAGGTACTCCAGCAGCACGACGCGATCGCCGCGCTTGAAGCCTTTGTTTTCTTCCGCACGAACTTTCAGGATCAGCCCGGCGCCGCCGTCTTCCAGCAACGCCTCGCCATGTTGCAGGGTGACCCGCCCGCTGCGCACCACCGCGACCTGGCCCAGCACCGACTTGCTGCTGGTGCTTTCCAGCTTGCGGAACAGCGGCCGCAACGGCCGGCACAGCGTGGCCGCCAGCGGCGCCGCCAGGAACAGCGCGCCCACCGCCACCACGGCGCCCAACGGGTAGCGCAGCCAGCCGAGCGACAATGCGCTGAGCAGCCACAACTGGACGAAGTAACAGAGGAACCAGGCGAAGAAGGACAGCAGGGTCAGCACCAGGGTGACCGGTACGCCGTTGAGTTTCAGCTTCGCCAGCAGCGCGGCGAGGCCTTCGGCCTGGCCGGCGCCATCGACGACCGACTCGGCGTCGAGATCGAGCACATCGATCTCGACCATGCCCAGGGCGACGATGCCCCAGTAGATGATCGCGAGGATCAGAAGAAAGCTGAACAGCACGGTCGGAAACGACAGCGCCGTCTGCAGGAAACCTTCCATTGTCGCTCTATCCCTGAAAAACGGGCCCGGACGCCTTCGCCGGGCCGCGGGCCTATCAGGCCTTGCCCTTTTCCTTCAGGCGCGCCAGCACGCCATCCACGCTGTTGCCCGAGGCCTTGATCCCGGCCGCGCGCAGCTTGGCGTCCAGCGCATCGTCCGGCGCCGCCGCGCTGGCCAGTTCGGCCGCGGCATCCATGGTCGCCGCGCGTTCGGCCTGGCGCTGCTTGATCCGCTCCAGGGAGTCCACCGCGGTCTGCAGCTTGCTCTTCGAGTTGCCGTAGCGCTGGGCAACGGCCATCTGCGCCTTCTGCACGCTCTCGGTGGCCTTGACCGTATCCACCTGTTGCTTGAGCTGGCGGATGTTGCCTTCGGCCTGGCTCACCGACTTGCGCAACTGGGCTACGCTGGCGGCGAATTCCGCGACCTGGGCACGCTCGCCCTCAAGCTGGTTCTCCAGGGTCGCGATCTTCTCCGCGACTTCCCGGGCCAGCTCCTCGTTGCCGGCCTCCAGTGCCTTGATCGCGTATTGCTCGTACTCGGCGACCTGGGCCGCGCCCTTCTCGACGCGCTCCTGGGCCAGGCGGTGGCGGGCCATGATCGAGGCCAGCGCTTCCCGCGACTTGCGCAGTTCGATGTCGGCGTCGCGGATCTCCTGGTCGAGGATGCGCAGCGCCTGGCTGTCGACGATCGCCTCGCCAACCTCGTTGGCTCCGCCGCGCAGGGCGCTCAGCAGCTTGCTCCATACCGTCATGATGGTGTCCTCCCTCAGGCCCGGGCTTTCAGGTAGCCGGCGTAGACTTCCGTGGCGCGGATCACGTTGCCGGCCAGGGTTTCGATTTCGTGCAGCACGCTGGCCAGCGACGAAGTCGTGCTCAACGCGCCGAACATGCTGTAGCAGCGCTCCTCGCCCGGCAGGTTGAGCAGGCCGATGCTCGACAGCGGGAACAGTTGCCGGCTGAGCAGGACCTCTTCGTTGAAGGCGGTCGCGTCGGTAACGTCGCTTTCCGGCCAGAGCAGCGCCTCGACGATGATCTGCTCGCCCTGGGGCGCGACGAACACCGGCAGGTCGCCGTATTCGCGCATGATCACATAGAGACTCGCTTCCGCCCCCTCGATCAGCTCGATCTGGGCCTCGCCGCTGCTGAACAGCTCGGTGCCGCTCAGGGCCTCGGCCAGCGAGCGAGCGTTCCATACCCGGGCTTCCGTCATGTCTTCCTCCTTCTCCAAATGAGCCGCTCCGGCAGCCGGGCGACGCAGCATCCGCTCGATGCCGGCGAGCGCCGCGGCGTTCTCCGGCAAGATCCAGACTTCCTTCTTCACCAGGCCCTGCTCGCGCAGGCGCTGGCGAAAGACACGCTGATAATGGGCTGATGATTTCCGTTGCATGGACTCACACTACGAGATCACATGTAAGATTTCAACAGCTCACATGTAATAAAATCCAACGCACGCGCATATCTACGCCGGGCCGGCCGGAGCATGGAAAAGAAACACGGGGAGGAAAGAGAGAAAGAAATGGCACGAGGGGCCTCCCTGGCTCGGTGTCTGGCGCGCTACATCCTGTATCGACTCCCGCATTAAACCCTCTATGCAAAAGGAATTGAAGGACCGCCGGGCATATCGGGAAAAAACGGGAAACGTCTCACCCTACCGCGGCACCCGCCCGCACCGCCGGCAAATGCTCTAGGCTATGCGCACACTGCAGCCTGACGGACACCGCATGGAACATTCGCCCAAACCGCTGGCCGGCCTGAAGGTGGTCGAGCTCGGCACCCTGATCGCCGGCCCTTTCGCCTCGCGGATCTGCGCCGAGTTCGGCGCCGAAGTGATCAAGATCGAGTCGCCCGACGGCGGCGACCCACTGCGCAAGTGGCGCAAGCTCTACGAAGGCACCTCGCTGTGGTGGTTCGTTCAGGCACGCAACAAGAAATCCCTGACCCTCAATCTCAAGCACGCCGAGGGCCAGGCGATCCTGAAACGCCTGCTCGGCGATGCCGACATCCTGATCGAGAACTTCCGCCCCGGCGTACTGGAAAAGCTCGGCCTGGGCTGGGATGTCCTCCACGCGCTGAACCCGCGCCTGGTGATGGTGCGCCTGTCGGGCTTCGGCCAGACCGGCCCCTACAAGGACCAGCCGGGCTTCGGCGCGGTCGGCGAGTCGATGGGCGGACTGCGCTACATTACCGGCTTCGAGGACCGCCCGCCGGTTCGCACCGGGATTTCCATCGGCGACTCGATCGCCGCCCTGTGGGGCGTGATCGGCGCGCTGATGGCGCTGCGACACCGCGAGGTCAACGGCGGAGAGGGTCAGATGGTCGACGTCGCCCTCTACGAGGCGATCTTCGCCATGATGGAAAGCATGGTTCCGGAATTCGACGTGTTCGGTTTCATCCGCGAGCGCACCGGCAACATCATGCCGGGCATCACCCCCTCCTCCATCCACACCAGCGCCGATGGCCGCCACGTACAGATCGGCGCCAACGGCGACGCGATCTTCCGCCGCTTCATGCAGGCCATCGGCCGCGACGACCTGGCCAGCGACCCGCGACTGGCCAGCAACGACGGGCGCGATGCGCGCCGCGACGAACTCTATGGGGTTATCGACCGCTGGGTCGCCTCGCAGCCCCTGGAGGAAGTGCTGGCGGTGCTGGCGCGAGCCGAAGTCCCGGCCAGCCGCATCTACTCCGCCGAAGACATGTTCCGCGATCCGCAATTCCTTGCCCGCGAGATGTTCCTCTCGGCACGCTTGCCGGACGGCAAGCCGTTCCGTATGCCTGGCATCGTGCCCAAGCTGTCCGCCACGCCAGGCTCGGCGGATTGGGTAGGCCCGGAACTGGGCGAGCATACCGATGCCCTGCTCGCCGACCTGGGCTACGACAGCGAGCGCATCGCCACCCTGCGCCGGGAAGGCGCCATCTGAACGGTACGCGGAGCCCTTCATCGGTGCTCCGCGGACAGAGCGGCCCCCTCTCCCCCTATCCAGCAAGGGAGAGGGGGTTATCCGCACGCTTCCACGAGCATGGCGCCATCCGGCAAGAGCCGCTGCACCGACGCGCGCCTTCGGCCTGACCGCCCGATGCGCAACGCGCCGTCGAACGAGACGGCGCTAGCGCGACGAATACAGCAGCACGTGATCCCGCTCGCGGAAGGTCGCCAGCACGTCTTCCTCCATCCGCCCGACCAGCACCTGCAATTCCCGGCGAATGGTCTGCACGGCATCCTCGAGATAGCTTTCGTCGTTCAACTGCACCTTGGCGATGACCCGCTGCAACAGGGTTTCCCCCTGCGGATCGACCAGCGTGACCACCCGTCCGCCATCGGGCCGGGGCTGGCTGAGGGTGAAGGGATGGGGAGCGAAGGCATCGGCCAGTCGTTGCTTCAGGCTGTCCAAATCAGGTCTCCTGTTTCGACGATAAGACTCGTCAAAGACCGAAAAAACGCGAATAGGGTTCGTCGATGCAAGCATTTACCGGACTAACGGCAGCATCTGGCGAAAGGCCACGAGCCGGCGCAAATAGCCATTCGAGCTGAGCCAGGCCAACGCAACGATCAGCCCGCTATAAGGAAAGCACCGGGAAAAACTCCAACCATCCCACCCTCGCGCAACGCCTTCACCTGCTTGAAATTGCAGTATCCGGCGCGTCCGTCAGGCAGTAACAACGAGACTTCCCCCTGCGTGTCGAACAGCGAGGATCTCATGACTGCCTTCG
Source organism: Pseudomonas sp. HMSC057H01 (assembly GCF_001836405.1). NCBI lineage: Bacteria > Pseudomonadati > Pseudomonadota > Gammaproteobacteria > Pseudomonadales > Pseudomonadaceae > Pseudomonas > Pseudomonas sp. HMSC057H01. Next base: position 267,456 of record NZ_KV828379.1, read on the forward strand.
CATCCCCCCGCGGCGCCTGGCGCGCCTTCATCCTCGCGCTGGCATTCGCCGCCGGCACGGCACAGGGCTCACTACTGTTCGGCGCCGTCGGCCTGGCCAACGACCAGTACGCGCGTCCGGTCGCCGACACCGAGATCGCCAGCACCGCCGTGCTCGCCGATTGCCGTGGCTTCGTCGGGACCATCGCCAGGATCGTCCTGCTGGACGGCTCGATCCGCTGCAACGAGGCTTTCCCCTATGGCTTCGCCAGCCCGATCAGTACCAGCGTCTACTATCCGGCGGACATCGCCGCGTCCGACGCCAAGCTTCCGGTCATCACCTTCGTCGGCGGCATACTTTCCAACGCCGGCAACTATCACGAACTGATGAAGCTATGGGCCAGCCACGGCTTCATCGTGGTGATCTCTTCCGACTTCATCAACTCCTTCCCGCTGATGCACGCCCTCGGCATCCTCGAGGTCGCGAAACTGGACAGGGACCCGGCCTCGGCCCTGCATGGCCGGGCCGACTTTTCCCGGACGCTGGTCGCCGGGCACTCCGCCGGCGGCCAGGCCACGCTGCAGAGCGCCAGCCTCTCTGCACAAGCCCTGCAACTCATCGAGCCACGGTTGAAGCTGGTCGGCGCCCTGCCGATCGAGCCAGGCCCCCTGGCCATCGGTTCCACGGTAAAGACCCCGACCCTGCTGCTGACCGGACTGGCCGATGTGGTCGTGCCGCCGCTCAGTTGGCCGATCCTCTGGCAGGGCCCGTTGATCCGCGACGTGCCCGCCTGGGGCGCCACGGCCACCACGGCGACCCACTTCAGCCCGCTGCGACAGATCGAGTACAACGAGTTCGCCGGCATCAGCGTCGCCTGGGCGCTGTACCAGGGAAAGAACGATGCCCAGGCCCGCGACTATTTCGTCGGGCGCTACTACAAGCTGGCCAGCGACATCCAGTTCAACGATCCGCTGAGACTGCTCCGCCCCTCGCGCAACAAACTCGCCGCCGCCCTTTGAGAAGACATGAAAAAGCCCGCCATCAAGGCGGGCTTTTTCCTTTCACGACAGGCTCAGAGCGGCTTGCCGCGATTGCCGTGCTGGCTGACGAAAGCCTGTACCTTGGCCAGCTCGTTCGGCAATACGGTGCAGCGCTCCTCGCGCTCGAACAGGTCGGCGAGGTGCGCAGGCAGCGCCGGCGCCTGGCCGATGCCGGCCTTCTCCACCGCTTCGGGGAACTTGACCGGATGCGCAGTGCCCAGGGTCACCATCGGCACGCTCAGGCTGCGCCGGCATTCGCGTGCGGCACGCACGCCAATGGCGGTGTGCGGGTCGAGCAACTCGCCACAGGAGCGGTATACCTCGGCGATGGTCTCGCAGGTCTGCTCGTCGCTGACCGCCAGGGAGTCGAACAGCTTGCGCGCCTCGGTCCAGCGCTGGTCTTCCACCGACAGCTTGCCGCTGGCCTTGAAGGCATCCAGCAGTTCGGCGACGGCCTTGCCGTTGCGGCCGTGCAGGTCGAACAGCAGGCGTTCGAAGTTGGACGAGACCATGATATCCATCGACGGCGACAGCGAGGGATGCAGGGTGTCCTTGTCGTAGCGGTTGCCGCTCATGAAGCGGTGCAGGATGTCGTTGCGGTTGGTCGCGACGATCAGCTGGCTGACCGGCAGGCCCATGTTGCGCGCCAGGTAGCCGGCGAAGATGTCGCCGAAGTTGCCGGTCGGCACCGAGAACGCCACCGAGCGATGCGGCGCGCCGAGCTGCAGCGCGGCATGGAAGTAGTAGACGATCTGGGCCATGATCCGCGCCCAGTTGATCGAGTTCACCGCTACCAGGCGGGTACCCTTGAGGAAGCCCTGGTCGGCGAAGCTGGCCTTGACCATCTCCTGGCAGTCATCGAAGTTGCCTTCGATGGCGATGTTGTGGATGTTGTCGCCGAGGATGGTGGTCATCTGCCGGCGCTGCACCTCGGACACGCGGTTGTGCGGGTGCATGATGAAGATGTCGACGTTGTCGCAACGGCGGCAGCCTTCGATGGCCGCGGAGCCGGTATCGCCGGAGGTGGCCCCCATGATCACCACGCGCTCGCCGCGCTTGGCCAGCACATGGTCGAGCAGGCGGCCGAGCAGTTGCAGGGCGAAGTCCTTGAAGGCCAGGGTCGGGCCGTGGAACAGCTCCAGCACCCATTCGTTGCCGTTCAACTGGCGCAGCGGCGCCACTGCGTCATGGGCGAAGACGCCATAGGTTTCCTCGAGGATCTTCTTGAAGTCGGCATCGGCGATGCTGCCGGCGACGAACGGGCGCATCACCCGGAAGGCCAGCTCGTGGTAGGGCAGGCCGACCCAGGAGGCGATCTCCTCGAGGGTGAAGCGTGGCAGGTTTTCCGGGACGTAGAGGCCGCCGTCGCTGGCCAGGCCGGCGAGGAGGACATCTTCGAAGTTCAGGGCGGGCGCTTGGCCGCGGGTGCTGATGTAACGCATGTTCAAAACCTTCGCTGTTGACGCGGGCCCGCGAACGGCGCCCGGCGTTCGATCAATTCAGTTGTTCGACACGGATACGGACCACCGGCCCGGACACGCCTTCCAGCGCTTCCAGGGCGGCGATGGCATCGTTGATGCGTTGTTCGATGACCCGGTGGGTAACCAGGATCATCGGCACCAGGCCGTCCTGTTCCTCGGCCTCCTTCTGCATGATCGATTCGATGTTGATGCCGCGCTCGGACAGGATGGTGGCCACCTGGGCCAGTACGCCCGGGTGGTCTTTGGCCTGGATGCGCAGGTAGTAGGCGCTTTCGCAGGCTTCGATCGGCAGGATCGGGTGGTCGGACAGCGCGTCCGGCTGGAATGCCAGGTGCGGTACGCGGTTCTCCGGATCGGAGGTCATGGCGCGGACCACGTCGACGAGGTCGGCCACCACCGAGGAAGCGGTCGGCTCCATGCCGGCACCGGCGCCGTAGTAGAGGGTCGAGCCGACGGCGTCGCCGTTGACCATCACCGCGTTCATCACGCCGTTGACGTTGGCGATCAGGCGATCCGAGGGAATCAGGGTCGGGTGCACGCGCAGCTCGAAGCCGCTCTCGGTGCGACGCGCCACGCCCAGGTGCTTGATGCGATAGCCGAGGGCGTCGGCGTAGTTGACGTCGGCGCTGGTCAGTTTCGAGATGCCTTCGGTGTAGGCCTTGTCGAACTGCAGCGGAATGCCGAAGGCGATCGAGGCGAGGATGGTCAGCTTGTGGGCGGCGTCGATGCCTTCCACGTCGAAGGTCGGGTCGGCCTCGGCATAGCCCAGGGCCTGGGCCTCGGCGAGCACGTCGGGGAAGGTACGGCCCTTCTCGCGCATTTCGCTGAGGATGAAGTTGCCGGTACCGTTGATGATCCCGGCCAGCCAGTTGATGCGGTTAGCCGACAGCCCCTCGCGGATCGCCTTGATCACCGGGATGCCGCCGGCGACAGCGGCCTCGAAGGCGACGATCACGCCCTTCTCGCGGGCCTTGGCGAAGATCTCGTTGCCGTGCACGGCGATCAGCGCCTTGTTCGCGGTGACCACGTGCTTGCCGTTCTCGATGGCCTTGAGCACCAGCTCGTGGGCCAGGGTGTAGCCGCCGATCAACTCGACGACCACGTCGATCTCGGGATTGCACGCTACGTCGAAGATATCGGCGGTGATGGGGGTCGCACCGGTATCGCACTTCGGGTTCGGCCGGCGGGCGGCGATCTGCGCAACCTCGATACCGCGCCCGGCACGGCGGGCAATCTCCTCGGCGTTGCGTTTGAGTACATTGAAGGTACCGCCACCGACGGTCCCCAACCCACAGATGCCTACTTTGACCGGTTTCACGCTGGAACTCCCCATCTCACCTACGACGGCCGGACGCGCCGGCCTGCTATGGTTCCCCGATCGAATCGAGGTTGACGCGACCACTGTACGGGCCACGACACATCCTGGCGATGGATTCCGCCAGCGGGCGACGGAAATCGCCAATGATGAAAACAAAAGAGCCGCACATTACGAAGCGGCTCTTTATTAGTCAATTGTTCGGCAGACCCGGCGCTATTTGGCCTCCAGCGCCAGCTTGGCCAACTGCTTGGCCGGCTGGTAGCCGGGGAGCAACTGGCCGTTGGCGAGGACGATCGCCGGCGTTCCCTGCACCCCGACCATCTGGCCCATCTGGAACTGCTTGTCGACCGGGTTCTTGCACTCGGAAGACTTGATCTCCTTGCCGTTCATCATGGCGTCCATCGCCTTGGTCGGCTCCTTCGCACACCAGACCGCCTGCAGTTGCTTGTCGCCCGCCGACTGCGGCCCCTGCCGCGGGAACGCCATGTAGCGCACCTCGATCCCCTGCTCGGTCAGGTCCGGCACCTCGGCATGCAGCTTCTGGCAGTACGGGCAGGTGGTATCGGTGAACACCGTGATGTGCGCCTTGGCCTGGCCCTTGGCCGGATACACCACCATCTCGCTGGCGGGCACGCCGTTGATCGCCTTGGCGATCGCCTGGCTCTCGGCCTTCTCGGTCAGGTTGACCGGCTTGCCGTCCTTCACCTGGTAGAGGTAGCCCTGCATGACGAACTGGCCGTCGGCGCTGGCGTAGAGCACCCGGCCGCCCTTCAGCTGCACCTGGTAGAGCCCCTGCAGCGGGCTGCTGGCGATGGAGTCGATGGGCAGGTCCGGTTGCAGGGCCTGCAGGGTCTTGCGGATGTTCTGATCGGCATTGTCTGCCAGGGCCAGGGTACTCATCAGGCCGAGGGCGGCAGCAGCCAGAAAACGGGTCACGCGCATGTGTCACTCCTGTCGTGCGGTCGGCGAAGCCTACCATAGACCGCTATCCCGACGGGCCCGACGCTTGTCGCAGAACGCTACGAAAGCGCCTCTTTTCGGGTAGGTACGGATTTTTCGGACAAAGCGTCAGCCTCGCGGGTGGTGGCGTGCGTGCAGATCCTGGAGGCGGGCCCGGGCGATATGGGTATAGATCTGGGTGGTCGACAGGTCGCTGTGGCCGAGCAGCATCTGCACCACCCGCAGGTCGGCGCCATGGTTGAGCAGGTGGGTGGCGAAGGCGTGGCGCAGGGTGTGCGGCGAAATCGACGTACCGATCGCCGCCACCTGCGCGTGATGCTTGATGCGATGCCAGAAGGTCTGGCGGGTCATCTGTTCGCCGCGCAGGCTGGGGAACAGCACGTCGCTGGGCCGCCCGCCGAGCAGGTCGCCGCGCGCCTCGCGCAGGTAGCGTTCGAGCCAGCCGATGGCTTCCTCGCCGAGCGGCACCAGGCGCTCCTTGCTGCCCTTGCCGAAGACCTTGACCACGCCCTGGCGCAGGTTGACCTGCTCCAGGGTCAGGCCGACCAGTTCGCTGACCCGCAGGCCGCAGGCATACAGCACTTCGAGCATGGTGCGATCGCGCAGGCCCAGCGGGTCGTCGACTTCCGGCGCCGCCAGCAATGCCTCGACGTCCGCTTCGGAGAGGGATTTCGGCAACGGCTTGCCCAGTTGCGGCAGGTCCACCTGCAAGGTGGGATCCTCGGCGATCAGGCCATCGCGCAGGCAATAGCGGTAGAAGCCACGCAGGCCGGAGAGGAAGCGCGCGGTCGAGCGAGCCTTGTAGCCCTGTTCCAGGCGCCAGGCCAGGTGATCGAGGATGGCGTCGCGGCCGATGCCCTCCAGGCGCAGCCCGCGGCCATCGAGCCAGGCGTTGAACTGCTGGAGGTCGTTGCGATAAGCCTCGCGGGTGTTGTCGGCAAGGCCTTTTTCCAGCCACAGGGCATCGAGGAAACGGTCGATCAGGGGATGTTCGAGGGTACTCATGGATGAAGGCTGCGAACCAAATGAAAGCGCGGCTAGTCTTTCATAGCCTGGGCGCTATCGCGAGCGTTGGCCGTCATCGCCACGTAATGGTTAGTCAGGCCGGTCGACAGGAGGTCGGCCGGCTTCCCGTGCCCGCGGGAAAAAGCGGAGCCATGTGGCTCGATGGTTCGCCCCGGCTCAGGACGAGCGGAGCGACGCTGACAAGGAATCCTCGATGGACCAGAACGCTATCCTGCTCGCCCTCGGCGGCATCGGTGCCGCCGCCCTGCTCAGTCAATGGCTGGCCTGGCGCCTGCGCCTGCCAGCCATTCTTTTCCTGCTGCTGTCCGGGATCGTCGCCGGCCCCCTGCTCGGCTGGCTCGATCCGGACGAGATGTTCGGCCCCCTGCTGTTCCCACTGGTATCCCTGGCAGTGGCGCTGATCCTCTTCGAGGGCAGCCTGACCCTGCATTTCAGCGAATGGAAGGAAATCGGCACCGTGGTGCACCGAATGGTGACCATCGGCGCGCTCTCGACCTGGGGCGTGATCGCCCTGGCCGCCCACTACCTGCTCGACTTCAGCTGGGAAATGGCCCTGCTGTTCGGCACCCTGACCCTGGTCACCGGGCCCACGGTGATCGTCCCGATGCTGCGGGTGGTCCGGCCCAAGGCCGCGGTGGCGAACATCCTGCGCTGGGAAGGCATCGTCATCGATCCCATCGGCGCCCTGCTGGCAGTAGTGGTGTACAGCTTCATCATCTCCAGCGGCGAAGGCGAAGGCTGGCTGCACAGCCTGCAGACCTTCGGCGGGGTGATCCTCTGCGGCAGCCTGTTCGGCATCCTCGGCGGCTGGGCGCTGGGCATCGTCCTACGCCGCCACTGGCTGCCGGACTACCTGCACAACCTGGCGACGCTGGCCGCGGTGCTGGGCGTATTCATCGCCTCGAACCGGGTGATGCACGAATCCGGACTGCTCGCCGTCACCCTGATGGGCATGGGCCTGGCCAACATGAAGGGCGTCGACGTACGGCAGATCCTGCACTTCAAGGAAAACCTCAGCGTCCTGCTGATTTCCGGCCTGTTCATCCTCCTGGCCGCGCGCCTGGACATCAATGCCCTGCTCGGCCTGGGCCCGGCGGCGCTGCTGGTGCTGCTGCTGATCCAGTTCGTCGCCCGGCCGCTGAACGTGGCGCTGTCGACCTGGGGTTCGCCGCTGAGCTGGCGCGAGCGCGCCCTGCTCAGCTGGATCGCCCCGCGCGGGATCGTCGCCGCGGCGGTCTCGGCGATCTTCGCCATCCGCCTGAGCGCCGAAGGCCATGCCCAGGCGGCGCTGCTGGTGCCGCTGACCTTCCTGGTGATCATCGGCACGGTGGTTCTGCAAAGCGCCACCGCCCGCCCCCTGGCGCGCCTGCTGAAGGTCGCCGAGCCCTCGCCCAGCGGCTACCTGATCGTCGGCGCCAATCCGGTCGGGCGCGCCATCGGCAAGGCCCTGAAGAGCCTCGGCAGCCGCGTGCTGCTGACTGATTCGAGCTGGGAAAACATCCGCGCCGCCCGCATGGACAACCTGCCCACCTATTTCGGCAATCCCACCTCGCAGCACGCCGAAGCCCACCTCGACCTGGTCGGCATCGGGCATTTGCTGGGGGTTTCTCCGGCCGGCGAGCTGAACACCCTGGCGGCCATGCGCTTCCGCCACGAGTTCGGCCATCGCCAGTTGTTCGGCCTGCCGACCAGCCAGGAAGCCAAGCGTACCGACAAGCACCGCTCCAGCGACGAACACCGTGGCCGCCCGCTTGGCCAGCGACCGCTGACCTACGCGCAGTTCGCCAGCCTGCTGTCGCGCGGCGCCGAAATCCGCACCACCCTGCTCACCGACACCTTCGGCTGGAACGACTACCAGGCGCTGCACGGCGAGTCCGCGACCCTGCTGTTCGCCCGCGATCCGAACGGCAGGATGCACGTCGCCACGCCACAGTCCACGCTGGCGCCGGGCACCGGCTGGACGCTGCTGTCGCTGATCGAGGCGGAACCGTCAGTCAGCAAGTCGCAGGCCACGGAAATCGCCGACTAGACTTCAACGAACCGACGAAAGACCGTCGTCACCCTATCCAAGGTTGGGTGACAAACGAAGCCCACGAAGAGGATGATTGCATCTAGCCATCATCCTCTTTTTTCATCAGGCCATGACCATGTCCAATCAACAACATTCCCGCCTGGGCCAGATCCTGATCAACAAGGGGCTGATTAGCGCCGCCCAACTGGACGCCGCGATCCAGGCGCAGTTGAGCAACCACAAGCGCCTGGGCGAAACCCTGATCGAGCAGGGCCTGCTGAGCGAACGGCAACTGAAGAAGGCGCTGAAGAAGCAGACCAACCTGCGCCTGGCCGCGACCCTGGTCGCCGCCCTGCTCAGTCCGTTCCAGATGGCCAGCGCCGACATCCAGCGCATGCAGCCGCCAGCGGCCATGAGCCGCCAGGAATTGCCGAAGAACCTGCGTCCGCTGACCGACGTCGAGATGAGCAACGTCAACGCCCAGGGCCTCAACGAAAGCCTCGAGGGCCTGTTCCTGAAGGCCGAGGGCGGCGACGGCCTGGCCGCGGTGAAGCAACTGGCGAAGCTGGTGATGCCGGTGCTCGACAGCCTGGAGGCGGAAACCTCGATGAGCGACGTTCGCTACGAAACCGGCAAGACGCAAAGCACGCTCAACCCCGACGGCTCGGTCAACCTGCGCCTGCCGAGCAGTATCGGCGAGGTGCGCTTCGACAATATCCGCATTGCCGGCGCGCCGCGCGAGCAGACGTTCGGCAGTGTCAGCCTGCAACAGATCGACCTGTCCCAGGCTTCCCTGAAGATCAGCCTGCGGCCCTGATCCCAACCCAGGGCCGAATCGTCCGGGGATATGGAAAAGGCACCCGTGGGTGCCTTCTTTCCGCCTGGCTCAAGCCGCCTGGCTGGCCGGGAACCCCGGCAGGACCGGAACCGGCCGCTTTTCGTCGTCGATGGCGACGAAGCTGAACAGGCCGTGTATGGCCTTCTCGCGACCGTCGGCGTACATGCTTTCCAGGTACACCTCGACCTCCACCTTGAGGCTGGTGTTGCCGACCTTGACCACCCGGCCGACCAACTCGACGATCGAGCCCGCCGGGATCGGGTGGTTGAAGTCGATGCGATCGGTGGAAACGGTCACCAGCGGCAGGCGGCAGAAACGGGTCGCGGTGATGAACGAGACCTCGTCCATCCAGGCCAGCGCAGTCCCGCCGAACAGGGTGTTGTGGTGATTGGTGGTGGGCGGGAATACCGCCTTGGTCACACGGGTTTCGGAAAGCTCGGTGCGACGCAGGATTTCTTGCTCTCTGGGGGTCATGCCACGAATACCGGATGGAGTGGCTGCCTGGGTGCCGCGGATGTTGTACTGGTTATGCGCTGCCGTGGGCAGTAGGAAGCGCCGCCGGAAAGGCGAACGCCAGACATGAAAAAAGCAGCCCTCGGGCTGCTTTTCTCGGAGAAGAACCGGATTAGACCAGTTTTTCCTTGATGCGCGCGGCCTTGCCGGACAGGGCGCGGAGGTAGTACAGCTTGGCCTTGCGCACGTCGCCGCGACGCTTGACGCTCAGGCTGTCGACGATCGGGCTGTAGGTCTGGAAGGTACGTTCCACGCCCACGCCGTTGGAGATCTTGCGCACGGTGAAGGCGCTGTTCAGGCCACGGTTGCGCTTGGCGATGACGACGCCTTCGAAGGCCTGCAGACGCTGACGGTCGCCTTCCTTCACCTTGACCTGGACGATCACGGTGTCGCCGGGGGCGAACGCCGGGATCTCTTTGTTCATCTGTTCAGCTTCGATCTGCTGAATGATCTTGTTGGTCATGCTGTGCTCCTAAGACCGGCAATCGGCCAGCCATCGATACGTTAACTATCGTCCCGCTGACGGATGTATTCCGCCAGCAGCTTCTGCTCTTCTCCAGAAAGCGAGCGGCTATCCAGAAGATCGGCGCGTCGTTCCCAGGTCCGCCCAAGGGCCTGCTGCAAACGCCAACGCCGGATGTGTTCATGGTTGCCACTGAGCAACACTTCAGGAACACGTTTGTCCGCATACACCTCGGGTCGGGTGTAGTGCGGGCAGTCGAGCAGGCCATCCGTGAAGGAGTCCTCCTCGGCGGAATCTGCATGACCCAATGCACCGGGCAGCAACCGCGTCACTGCATCGACCAGCACCATGGCCGGCAACTCACCGCCGGACAGGACATAATCGCCGATCGACCATTCTTCATCGACGTGCTCTTCGATGAAGCGCTCGTCGATGCCTTCGTAGCGCCCGGCGATGAGGATCAACGCTTCCTCTTCGGCCAGTTCGCGTACGCCCGCCTGCGTCAGCTGGCGGCCTTGCGGCGAAAGGTAGATCACCTTCGCCTTCCTGCCCCCGGCGGCTTGCCTGGCATCCGCCAGCGCGCCCTCCAGAGGCTTGATCTTCATCACCATGCCAGGGCCACCGCCGAAGGGCCGGTCGTCCACCGTCTGGTGGCGGTCCTCGGTGTAGACCCGTGGATTCCAGCAGGTCAGCGTGAGCAACCCCTGCTTTACCGCACGGCTGGTGATGCCATAGTCACTGATCGCGCGGAACATCTCCGGAAAGATGCTGACGACGCCCACCCACAAACGCTTGTCCATGGATGATCAGAAGTCCGCGTCCCAGTCCACCCGCATCTCGCCAGCGGCCAGGTCGATCGACAGCACGCATTGCCCGGTGTAGGGCAACAGGCGCTCGCGGTCGTCCAGGCTGCCCGCGCAGGGCTTGACCACCATGACATCGTTGGCACCGGTTTCCAGCAGATGGTCGATCACGCCGAGCAACTGCCCGCCCTGGTCGATCACCTTCAGGCCTTCCAGCTGGTGCCAGTAGTACTCACCTTCCTCGAGAGAGGGCAACTCGCTACGCGGGATGCAGATCTCGTAACCGGTGAAGGTGCGGGCCTCTTCGCGATCGTCGAGCCCCTTGAGCTTGGCGGCCAGGACCTTGCCATGCAGGCGCCCCCTGACCAGCTCGGCCTGCCGAATCTCGCCGTCGCGCCGGAGCGTCCAGCGGCGATAGTCCAGCAGGTTGTCCAACGGGTCGGTAAAGGAATACACCTTCACCTCACCGCGGATGCCGTACACCGAAACGATCTTGCCGATCACGACCAGGTCGTCGGCGGGTGTCGGCATTTCACTCATGACGGCTTAGGCGTTTGCCTTGGCAGCGTCCTTGAGCAGCTGAGCAACGCGCTCAGACGGCTGTGCACCCTGGGCGAGCCAGTAGGTAGCACGCTCCTGGTCGACGGACAGACGCACTTCGCCACCAGTCGCAACCGGGTTGAAGAAACCGATGCGCTCGACGAAGCGACCATCGCGCGCATTGCGGCTGTTGGTCACGGTCAGGTGGTAGAAGGGGCGCTTTTTGGAGCCGCCACGAGCAAGACGGATGGTTACCATGTGAACTTCGTTCCTGTAGTCGGTGCTTGCAAAATGAATGCACGCTGGGCCCACGGCCCGAAAGGCCGCATATTCTAAGGATTATCGGGGAATTTGCAAATCTCTTTTTCGGCCACCCATCGGCCGGCGCGGAGAGCGCGAGAAGCGCGCGGTCCGCCCGCCGGCCGACGGCGCGGAACCGCCGGCGTGGCCAGCGGCCGCGCGTCCGATCAAAGCTTGGGCATGCCCCCCGGGAACATGCTGCCCATGCCTCGCATCATCTTGGCCATGCCGCCCTTGGCGGTGACCTTCTTCATCATCTTCTGCATCTGCTTGTGCTGCTTGATCAGCCGGCCAACGTCCTGCACCTGGGTACCGGAGCCAAGGGCGATGCGGCGCTTGCGCGAGCCGCTGATCATTTCCGGATCGCGCCGTTCGCCGGGCGTCATCGAGTTGATGATCGCCTCCATCTGCTTGAACTGTTTCTCCGCAGCGCCCTGGGCATTGCCCATCTGCGCCAGGTTGACCCCGCCGAGCATCGGCAGCTTGTCCATGAGCCCGCCGAGGCCGCCCATGTTCTTCATCTGTTGCAACTGGTCGCGGAAGTCTTCCAGGTCGAAGCCCTTGCCCTTCTTGATCTTCTTCGCCAGCTTCTCGGCCTTGTCGCGGTCGAGGTTCTGCTCGGCCTGTTCGATCAGGCTGAGCACGTCGCCCATGCCGAGGATGCGCGAGGCCACGCGGTCGGGATGGAACGGATCGAGCGCTTCGCTCTTTTCGCCCATGCCGAGGAACTTGATCGGCTTGCCGGTGATGGCCCGCACCGAGAGCGCGGCACCGCCACGCGCGTCGCCGTCGACCTTGGTCAGGACCACGCCGGTCAGCGGCAAGGCGTCATTGAAGGCCTTGGCGGTGTTGGCGGCGTCCTGGCCGGTCATGGCATCGACCACGAACAGGGTTTCCGCCGGCTTGATCGCCGCGTGCACCTGCTTGATCTCGTCCATCATGTCGGCATCGATGTGCAGGCGGCCTGCGGTATCGACGATCACCACGTCGATGAACTTCAGCCTCGCCTCGCGGATCGCCGCCTCGGCGATGGCCACCGGCTTCTGGCTGACGTCGGAAGGGAAGAAGGTTACGCCGACCTCGCCCGCCAGGGTTTCCAGCTGCTTGATCGCGGCGGGACGGTAGACGTCGGCGGAAACCACCATCACCGACTTCTTCTTCCGTTCCTTAAGGAAGCGCGCCAGCTTGCCCGCGGTGGTGGTCTTGCCCGCGCCCTGCAGGCCGGCCATCAGGATCACCGCCGGCGGCGCGACGCTCAGCGCCAGGTCCTCGTTGGCCGCCCCCATCAACTCCTCGAGTTCGGCGCGGACGATCTTCACGAACGCCTGTCCCGGGGTCAGGCTCTTCGAGACCTCGGTGCCGACGGCGCGCTCCTTGACCTTGTTGACGAAGTCCTTGACCACCGGCAGGGCCACGTCGGCCTCGAGCAGGGCCATGCGCACTTCGCGCAGAGTGTCCTTGATGTTGTCCTCGGTCAGCTTGGCCTTGCCGGTGACATGGCGAAGCGTCTGCGAGAGGCGGTCTGTAAGGTTTTCGAACATGCGCGATCCTTCCACGGGGGTTGCGGCAAGCGGCGGATTATAACCAAGAGCGCGTCGCGGGACACGCGATGAAAGACGGAGTGTGTGTCCGGCGACGACCGGAGGCCAGCCTCAAGTCCTTGATTTGCCGATGCGTTCCGTCTTTGCCGAAGCGACCGCCGGACCATGAGGTCGCGGCGCCCGCGGCAGGCGGTCCGCCAACCCGGCCACAGGTACGAGAGAACTGTTCGCAACGGCTTTCTCGCGACGCTCGATCTATGCCAAACTCCCATCCTTTCGGGCCCGCGATTACAAGGACTTATGCATCCCCTGCTGCCCAGCCTCATCGCTGCTGTTCTCTATCTCGGCACCGCCGCCTACCAGGGTGCCTGTGTGTCCAAGCGCACCGCGCCGGGCAAACCCCTGCTGCTCCTGTTCGGACTCCTGGCACTGGTCGCCCACGCCTTCAGCCTCTACCAGCAATTGCTGACCCCGGCCGGCCTGGTGCTGGACTTCTTCAACGCCGCCAGCCTGATCGCCGCCGCGGTAATCCTCCTGACCCTGCTGGCGACCTTGCGGATACCGGTGGAGAACCTGCTCCTCCTTCTATTCCCGCTGGGCGCCCTCACCACCCTGCTGGCGGTACTCATCCCCCACGGCACCGTCGAGCCGATCAACGAACAACCAGGCATCCTGGCCCACATCCTGCTCTCGATCCTGGCCTACGGCCTGCTCACCATCGCGGTGTTCCAGGCGCTCTTGCTGCTGCTCCAGGATTACCGCCTCAAGCACAAGCATCCGTCCGGGCTGATCCGCAACTTCCCGCCCCTGCAAACCATGGAAAGCCTGCTGTTCGGCTTCCTCTGGGGTGGCTGGTCGCTGCTTTCGCTGTCGCTGCTGTCCGGATGGCTGTTCGTCGACAACCTGTTCGCCCAGCACCTGGCGCACAAGACCATCCTGTCCTGCTTCGCCTGGGTGGTCTTCGCCGTGCTCCTCTGGGGTCGCCACCAGCTCGGCTGGCGGGGCCACAAGGCGATCCGCTGGACCCTGGCCGGTTTCTGCCTGTTGATGTTGGCGTACTTCGGCAGCAAGCTGGTGCGGGAATTCATCCTGCACATCTGATGGGCCTCCTTCATGGATGAGCTGCACCCCGGGTACCTGGTCGGCCTGCTGGTTCTCCTGGTCGCCTGCTCGGCGTTCTTCTCCTGCGTCGAGACCGCCCTGCTCAACCTCGACCGTTACCGCCTGCGCCTACAGGCCAAGCAAGGCCTGCGCGGGGCCCGGCGCAGCAGTTGGCTGCTGCTGCACGACGACCGCCTGCGCGGCACCCTGTTGTTCGGCCGCACCCTGGTCAACGTCAGCGCCGCCGCCCTGGCCAGTTGGGCCGCGCTGCGCCACTGGGGCGTCATCGGCCTGGCCGTCGCCATCCCCGGCATGACCCTGCTCCTGCTGCTGTTCGGCGCCCTGCTGCCGCGCCGCTACGGCGCCCTTCGCTCGGAACGCGTCGCCCTGCCGCTCAGCCTGCCGCTCCTGATCCTGCAGCGCCTGTGCTGGCCCCTGCTGTGGCTGCTGACCCTGCTAAGCAACGCGCTGCTGCGCCTGCTCGGCGTCGCCGCGGCGGAACAGGACGACAGCGGACGCAGCCGCGACGAAGAGGCCCTGCATCCGGCCGACAACCCCCAGGCCAGCGAGGTCAACCGGCATGACATGCTGCTCGGCCTGCTGGACCTGGAGAAGGTCACGGTCAACGACCTGATGATCCCGCGCAACGAAATCGAAGGCATCGACCTCGACGACGAACTCGAGGTCATCGTCGAGCAACTGCGCACCACCAGCCACACCCGCCTGCCGGTCTACCGCGACGACGTCAACCAGATCGAAGGGGTCGTGCACATGCGCCAGATCGCGCGCCTGCTGACCCAGGGCCGCCTGACCAAGGAGAATCTCCGCCAGGCCTGCATGGAGCCGTATTTCGTGCCGGAAAGCACGCCGCTGTCGACCCAGCTGGTGAACTTCCAGAAGGAGAAGCGCCGTATCGGCGTGGTGGTCGACGAATATGGCGAGGTGATCGGCATCGTCACGCTGGAGGACATCCTCGAAGAGATCGTCGGCGACTTCAACGACCTCGACAGCCTCGACAACCCGGATATCCAGGCCCAGGAAGACGGCAGCTTCGTCATCGACGGCAGCGCCAACCTGCGCGAGCTGAACAAGTCGCTTGGCTGGCAATTGCCCTGCGACGGCCCGAAGACTCTCAACGGCCTGGTCACCGAAGCCCTGGAGCAGATCCCCGATTGCGCGGTGTGCCTGCGCATCGGCCCCTACTGCCTGGAAATCCAGCAGTCGGCGGAAAACCGTGTGAAAAGCGTGCGCGCCTGGCATCCCCGCGCGCTGACCCCGCTGGTCGAAAGCGACGCCAGCGTCTGATCCGGGATTGCCGAACCCGCCCTGCGGCGCTCTATAATCGACCCCAGCTTATCCAGCCCTGCCGCCGGTTCCGCCGCTACCCGCAGCCCGAGCCCCGGCCAGTCACCCGCCAGTCCCGCCTGCCCGCCCGGCCCCGATGCCGACGGTACCAGCCGGCGCACGGCGCGCAGCCCCATCCTCCCTGCGCGACCGATCTCGTCCGCCCCACCCGGGCGCCGCGCCGCCGCATCGGCGCACTGGCCATAACCATCCGGCCGCACGGAAGCACTCCGTCGTGCCCCGACTGCCAGGGACCTTCCCACCATGACCGCCGCCACCCTCGCCGCCGACGCCGCTCCGGAACCGGCCAACTCGACCACCCGGGTCGCAGTCGCCAGCTTCATCGGCACCGCCATCGAATTCTACGATTTCTACGTCTATGCCACTGCCGCCGCCCTGGTGATCGGTCCGGTATTCTTCCCGCAGACATCCGGCACCGCGCAGATGCTCAGCGCCTTCCTCACCTTCGGTATCGCCTTCCTCGCTCGCCCGCTGGGCTCGGCGCTGTTCGGCCACTTCGGCGACCGCATCGGGCGCAAGTCAACCCTGGTCGCCTCGCTGCTGCTGATGGGGGTATCCACCACCCTGATCGGCGTCCTCCCCGGCTACGACAGCATCGGCTACTGGGCGCCGTTGCTGCTCTGCGTGCTGCGCTTCGGCCAGGGCCTCGGCCTCGGCGGCGAGTGGGGCGGCGCCGCGCTGCTGGCCACGGAGAACGCGCCGGCCGGCAAGCGCGCCTGGTTCGGCATGTTTCCCCAGCTCGGCCCGTCGATCGGCTTCCTCGCCGCCAACGGCCTGTTCCTGGCCCTGGCGATGCTACTCAGCGAGGAGCAGTTCCGTGACTGGGGCTGGCGGATCCCGTTCCTGCTCAGCGCGGCGCTGGTCGTGGTCGGCCTCTACGTACGCCTGAAGCTGGCGGAAACCCCGGTGTTCGCCAAGGCCATGGCCAAGCACGAGAGGGTCCGCCTGCCGATCGCCGAGCTGTTCGCCCAGCACTGGCGGCCGACCCTGCTCGGCGCCCTGGCGATGGTGGTGTGTTATGCGCTGTTCTATATCTCCACGGTGTTCTCGCTGAGCTACGGGGTGGCCAGCCTCGGCTTCAGCCGCGAGGAGTTCCTTGGTCTGCTGTGCCTCGCGGTGCTCTTCATGGCCGCCGCCACGCCGCTGTCGGCCTGGCTCAGCGACCGCTTCGGACGCAAGCCGGTACTGCTGCTCGGCAGCCTGGCGGCGATCGCCTCCGGCTTCGCCATGGAGCCGCTGCTCAGCCAGGGCTCGACGTTCAGCGTCGCCCTGTTCCTCTGCATCGAGCTGTTCCTGATGGGGGTCACCTTCGCCCCGATGGGCGCGCTGCTGCCGGAAATATTCCCCACCCACGTGCGCTACACCGGCGCGTCGGCGGCCTACAACCTGGGCGGCATTCTCGGCGCCTCGGTGGCGCCCTATATCGCCCAGAAGCTGGTCGGCATCGGCGGCCTGGGCTGGGTCGGCGGCTACGTCTCCGCAGCGGCGCTGCTCAGCCTGCTGGCGGTGCTGTGCCTGAA
This sequence comes from Pseudomonas sp. HMSC057H01, assembly GCF_001836405.1. Classification (NCBI taxonomy): domain Bacteria; kingdom Pseudomonadati; phylum Pseudomonadota; class Gammaproteobacteria; order Pseudomonadales; family Pseudomonadaceae; genus Pseudomonas; species Pseudomonas sp. HMSC057H01. Next base: position 284,255 of record NZ_KV828379.1, read on the forward strand.
GGAAACCCGCGACAACGACCTCGGCGCAGTGTCCTGAGTCTCGCTCAGGCTACCGCGGCGCCGCCCTTCTCCCTCGCCGCCAACCAGTCGGCGAGGGCCCCGGCCCAGACCTGGTAGCCCAGCTGCGACGGATGAAAGCCGTCGATGGCCAGGTAGTCCGGAAGCAGGTCCAGCGAGATCGGACAGTAGCCGGCGCCGGTCGCGCCAGCGAGATCGCGCAGCGCCTCGTCGAGCAGCCGCCCGCGCCATCCCAGCAGGGCCCGCAGCAACCCGGGCAAGGCGGAAAAATGCCGCAGCGGCGGCACCGCGGTGCAAGTCACCTGCGCGCCGGCCGCCTGGAAGCCGTCGATCAGGGCCGCGCAGTCGGCACGCCAGCGTTCGAGGGAGCGCAGGCTGGTGGTGTCATTGACGCCGAAGACCAGGATCACCTGGTCGAAGAAACGTCCCGCCACCTGCGGTAGCAGGCGTTCGCGCGCCTCGCCGCTGGTGATGCCGTTCTCGCCCAGCGCCTGCCAGGCCACCGGGCGGCGCAGACGCTCGCCCAGCGCCGCGGCCAGGCGGCCGGCCAGGGCGTAGTCCAGGCAACTGGCGCCGACCCCGGCCACTGTCGACTCACCGAACAACAGCAAGCGCAGCGGCTCTTCGGCACCGGACCCACCGACCAGCCCTTCGCGAGGTCCCGCCGCGGGCGCCAGGCGCAAGGCTCGGCGGCGGGTGCGGATAGCCAGCGGCACCGCCAGCGGCAGCAACGGCAGAGCCGCCGCCCACCAGGCCAGCGTTGCCAGCCGGCGCATCTCAGAGTTCGACGCGAACCGCCTGGGCGGCCCGGGTCGCCTTGGCGCGAGCGGCGTCGATCGACTCGTCGCGCGCCAGGGCCACGCCCATCCGCCGCTGGCCATCCACTTCCGGCTTGCCGAACAGGCGTAGCGCCGTATCCGCCTCGCTCAGCGCGGCGCCGAGGTTGGCGAAAGCGACCTGCCGGGACTTGCCTTCCACCAGGATCACCGCCGAGGCCGACGGGCCAAGCTGGCGGATCACCGGGATCGGCAGGCCGAGGATCGCCCGCGCGTGCAGCGCGAACTCGGAAAGATCCTGGGAAATCAGGGTCACCAGGCCGGTATCGTGCGGTCGCGGCGACACCTCGCTGAACCACACCTGGTCGCCCTTGACGAACAGTTCGACGCCGAACAGCCCGCGTCCGCCGAGGGCCTCGGTCACTGCCCGGGCGACCCGCTCGGACTCGGCCAGGGCCTGCGCGCTCATCGCCTGCGGCTGCCAGGACTCGTGGTAGTCACCCTTGACCTGGCGGTGACCGATCGGCGCGCAGAAAGTGGTGCCGTCGACGTGGCGCACGGTGAGCAGGGTGATTTCGTAGTCGAAATCGATGAAGCCCTCGACGATCACCCGGCCCTTGCCGGCGCGCCCGCCTTCCTGGGCATAGTCCCAGGCCGCCTGCAGGTCGTCGGGGCCTTTCAGGACGCTCTGGCCCTTGCCAGACGAACTCATGATCGGCTTCACCACGCAGGGGTAGCCGACGCGCTCGACGCCACGGCGGTAGTCCTCGAAGGTATCGGCGAAGTGATAGGGCGAGGTCGGCAAGCCGAGCTCCTCGGCAGCCAGCCGGCGGATACCCTCGCGGTTCATGGTCAGTTGCGCGGCGCGGGCGGTGGGCACCACGGTGTAGCCTTCGGCCTCCAGCTCGACCAGGGTCGCGGTGGCGATGGCCTCGATCTCCGGCACGATGTAGTGCGGCTTCTCCTGCTCGATCACCGCGCGCAGGGCGGCACCGTCGAGCATGCTGATCACGTGGCTGCGATGTGCCACCTGCATGGCCGGCGCGTTGCCATAGCGATCGACGGCGATCACTTCGCAACCCAGGCGTTGCAGCTCGATGGCGACTTCCTTGCCCAGCTCGCCGGAGCCACAGAGAAGGACGCGGGTCGCGCTCGGCGACAGGGGGGTACCGATACGGGTCATGGAAGAACCTCGGAAATGAAAGAAAACGGAATCCGCTTCAGGCGGAACCGCTGACCAGCCCTTGCGCCTTGGCGCGCTCGAAACAGCGACCGAGCACCTCGCGGCGCTCGTCGTTGCTCATCAGGCCCCAGCGGGTGATCTCGGCCGCCGTGCGCTGGCAGCCGATGCAGATGTCCTGCTCGTCCAGCGCGCAGACATGCACGCAGGGCGAAGCCACCGGTCGCTCGTTCACGCCGGGTCCTCGACGAGGTCGCGGGCGTAACGGCGGGCATTGTGCACATAGTGGGCGGCGCTGGCCTCGAGCATCTTCTTCTGCGGCTCGCTCAGCTCGCGCACTACCTTGCCCGGCGAGCCCATCACCAGCGAGCCGTCGGGAATCTCCTTGCCCTCGGGAATCAGCGCGTTGGCGCCGATGATGCAGTACTTGCCGATCTTCGCCCCATTGAGGATCACCGCGTTGATCCCCACCAGGCTGTAGTCGCCCACGCTGCAACCATGCAGCATGGCGTTGTGGCCGACGGTGACGCCCTTGCCGAGGGTCAGCGGATAGCCCATGTCGGTGTGCATCACCGAGCCGTCCTGGACGTTGCTGTGCTCGCCGATATGGATCAGCTCGTTGTCGCCGCGCAGCACCGCGCCAAACCAGACGCTGGCGCCGGCATCCAGGCGAACCTTGCCGATCACCGCTGCGCTGGGCGCGATCCAGCTGTCGGGATGGGTTTCGACGCGGGCATCGCCCAGGCGGTATTTCATCGCGATCTCCTCATGGCCGGGGTCTGCGCCCCGTCGGTCAACTCAGTTTGATGAACGAAGCCGGCGGCGTGTGCAGGTCGATGGGGTCGTCGTACAGCAGGTTGACCAGCTCCACCACCATGATGGCCGTCAGGCCCCAGATCTTGAACTCGCCGAAGCGATAGCTGGGCACGTACCAGCTGCGGCCGAAGTAGTCGATACGGTGGGTGACCTCGCGCGGGTCGTCGCGAAAGAAACTCAGCGGCACGTTGAACACCGCGGCGATCTCGCCGTCGTTGGGCTGGTACTCGACGAAGTCGGGAATGAAGGCGACATAGGGAGTGACCTCGATACCATGCCGCGAGACCAGGGTGCTCAGCGGCCCGACCACTTCCACCAGGCCCGGCGGCAAGGCGATCTCCTCCTCCGCCTCGCGCAGGGCGGTGCGCACCAGGTCGGCGTCTTCCGGGTCGCGCCGCCCGCCGGGGAAGGCGACCTCGCCGCCATGGGTAGACAAACCGGCGGCGCGCAGGGTCAGCACCAGCTCCGGATCGTCGCTGCGGGTGATGGGCACCAGCACGGCCGCTTGGGGGAAGCGCTGGTCGGTATCCAGTTGGCGGGGGCGGTGCGCCTCGATGCGTTGGCGCAGCTCGTCGAGCGTGCAGTTCATACTGCCGGGGTTTCCGAGGTCTTGTCGTTTCCCCGAGATCATGGCACGAAAGCCCCGGCCAGCCCACCCCTCCCGCACGGGGCCTTGTCGCCTCCCGGCCAGCCGAGCAAGATAGGCCTTTCCCCGAAGAAGAACCTGGCATGAAATTCTGCAGCCTGTGCGGCGCCACGGTGGTCCAGCGCATCCCGGACGGCGACAACCGCCTGCGCTACGTCTGCGACGCCTGCCACACCGTGCACTACCAGAACCCGCGTATCGTCGCCGGCAGCCTGCCGGTGTGGGACGGCCAGGTCCTGCTCTGCCGTCGCGCCATTGCGCCGCGCCTGGGCTACTGGACGCTGCCGGCCGGCTTCATGGAGAACGGCGAGACCCTCGCCCAGGCGGCGGCCCGCGAGACAGAGGAAGAAGCCAACGCGCGGATCGGCGACCTGCAGCTCTATACCCTTTTCGACCTGCCGCACATCAGCCAGGTCTACCTGTTCTTCCGCGCCGAGCTGCTCGACCTGGATTTCTCCGCCGGCGATGAAAGCCTGGAGGTGCGGCTTTTCGACGAAGCGGAGATTCCCTGGTCGGAGCTGGCTTTTCCGACCATCGGCCGTACCTTAGAATGCTACTTCAGCGACCGCCGCGAAGGCTGCTTCCCGGTGCGCAACGAAGCCATTGCACCTATGCTGGCTTCCTATAAGAAAGACTGAACGCCAAACACTCGAACACCGCCGCCGTTGCGGCTCAAGGGAACATCGGGGATTTCACTTCCATGCGCTGGTTGCTTGCTTTGCTGTGCTTGACCTTCGCCAGTCTGACCCAGGCCAATGCCGCGCCGAGCCTGGAAGGCAAGGTGGACAAGGTCCTGGTGCTCAAGTCCGAGCGAAAACTGCTGCTCCTCAACAAAGGCAACGTCCTGAAAAGCTACCGTGTCTCGCTGGGCAAGCGCCCGACCGGCCCGAAGCTGGCCGAAGGCGACAACCGCACCCCGGAAGGCTTCTACTGGATCGACTGGCGCAAGACCAGCAACAACTACAACCTCTCCATGCACATTTCCTACCCCAACGCCCGCGACGTGGCCAAGGCCCGGGAAAAGGGCCTGCCGGCCGGTGGCATGATCATGATCCACGGCACCCCGCTGGATGACGAATACCCGGAGTGGTACTTCTCCACCCTGGACTGGACCAATGGCTGTATCGCCATGAACAATACCGACATGCGCGAAGTCTGGAGCGTGGTGAAAGACGGCACGCTGATCGAGATCCGCCCCTGACAGAACCAGGCTGATACCACTCGTCAGCCGTCAGCCACACCAGGAACGCCGCCGCGAGATTTTCCGGCGGCGTTTTCTTTTATCCGTCAAACCCTTGCATCCCTTACTCAGGCCAAGTCAATCGACGGGACGGCTGGCTGACGCGTGCGCGACGAACAACTGGCATTGACGTGGTATTCAAGTGGTATTAGTTTTCCCAGCATTACCGGGCGACAACAACACAATCCGCATCGGAACCTCTCATGAAGACAGCCCACGACCTGCTCCTGGCCCTGCGTCCCGACGAGGCGCAACCCACCCCCCTCTATCTGCAGCTGGCGCGCAATCTCGAGAGCGCGATCCATGCCGGCCAGTGGAAAGCGGAGGAAGCGCTGCCCTCCGAACGCAACCTCAGCGAAACCCTGAACATTTCCCGCGTCACCGCGCGCAAGGCCCTCGAAGTACTCTTCGAGCAGGGGCTGATCCGCCGCAACCAGGGCTCCGGCACCTTCATTACGCCGCGTCTCGAACAACCGCTGTCGCGTCTCTCCAGCTTCAGCGAGATGCTCCGCCTGAAAGGCTTCACCCCCGGCTCCACCTGGCTGGAGCGCGGCATCGCCCTGCCCACCCACGACGAACTGATCCGCCTCGGCCTCTCGCCGACCGAGAAGGTCGCGCGCATGAAGCGCCTGCGCAAGGCCGACGGCACGGTGATGGCGATCGAGAACAGCACCCTGCCGGCACGCCTGCTGCCGGATCCGACGGCGGTCGGCGATTCCCTCTACGAATACCTGGACGGCATCGGTCGCCCGGTGGTCCGCGCCCTCCAGCACGTGCGCGCGATCAACGCCTCCGCGTCCGATGCCGCGCTGGTCGGCATCGCGCCGGGCACCGCGATGCTGCTGATGACCCGGATCGGCTACCTCGAGGACAACACCCCGATAGAGCTGACCGACACCTACTGCCGCAACGACTACTACGACTTCGTCGCCGAACTGCGACGCTGACCGACACGGAGCCGCCATGCTCGAAGGCAACATCCTCACCCCGCAAGGCTGGATCCTCGGCCGCCTGCACATCCAGGACGGGCGTATCCAGCGGATCGAAGGCGAGCCCTGCGATCCGGCCAGCAACGCCGATCCGTACCTGCTGCCAGGCTTCATCGACCTGCATGTGCACGGCGGCGGCGGCCGCGACATCATGGAAGGCGGCGACGCCTTCGCCACCATCGCCCGCACCCACCGGCGCTTCGGCACGACCTCGCTGCTGGCCACCACCATGACTGCACCGCGCGAGGAGATCGCCGACATCCTCAGCCAGCTCGGCGATTACTGCCGCCGCTCGCTGGAGGGCGGTTCACGGATACTCGGCGTGCACCTGGAAGGCCCCTACATCAACTCCGGCAAGCTCGGCGCGCAGCCCAACTTCGCCCATGCCGCGGTGCTCGAGGAAGTCGAGGACTACCTGCGCCGCGCGCCGATCCGGGTAATCACCATCGCCCCCGAGATCGCCGGACACCGGCCGCTGATCCGCGCCCTCGCCGAGCGCGGCGTACGCCTGCAGATCGGCCATACCCTGGGCAGCTACGAGGATGGCGTGGCCGCACTGGAAGCCGGCGCCAGCAGCTTCACCCACCTCTACAACGCGATGACCGGCCTGCACCACCGCGAACCGGGTATCGTCGGCGCGGCCCTGGCCCACGCACGCTACGCCGAGCTGATCCCCGACCTGCTGCATGTCCATCCCGGCGCCATCAGGGTGGCCCTGCGTTCGATCCCGTGCCTGTACTGCGTGACCGACTCCACCGCCGCCGCCGGCATGCCCGACGGCCAGTACAAGCTCGGCAGCCACACGGTGACCAAGTGCCTGGGCGGCGTGCGCCTGCCCGACGGCACCCTGGCCGGCAGCACCCTGACCATGGACCAGGCGCTGCGCAACCTGGTGAAGATCGGCCTGCCCCTGGCCGAAGCCTCGCAACGCCTTTCGCAATTCCCCGCCGATTACCTCGGCCTCGCCGAGCGCGGCCGCCTGGCGCCCGCAGCCTGGGCCGATGTGGTGCGCCTGGATCGCTCCCTGGAACTCGACGCCGTGATGGTGGAAGGAGAACTCGAATGACTTCGCTGATGCTCGAGGAAGCGCTCTCCGCCGCCGCGGTGGCGAGCCGTCAACTGGCCGTGCTCGACGCCTGCCTGCCGGCGCTTGGCCAGCGTCTGCGGGAGGTCGATCCGAACCTGGCACTGACTGTCGCGCGCGGCAGCTCCGACCATGCCGCCAGCTACTTCGCCTACCTGGCCATGCAGCACGCCGGCTTGCCGGTGGCCTCGCTGCCCATGTCGGTAGTGACCCTGAACCGCTCGCCACTGCGTGTCGCCGGGCAGGCCGTCTTCGCTTTCTCGCAGTCCGGGCAGAGCCCCGATCTCGTGGACAGCCTGCGCATCCTGCGCGAACGCGGCGCCCTGGGCATCGCCCTGGTGAATGCCGAGGATTCGCCGCTGGAAGCCGCCAGCGAATTCGTCGTGCCGCTCTGCGCCGGCGCCGAGCGCAGCGTCGCAGCGACCAAGAGCTTCATCGCCACGCTCAGCGCCAGCGCCCGCCTGCTCGCCCACTGGCAGCGCGACAATGCCCTGCTGGCCGCAGGCCAGGGCCTGGCGGCCGGGCTGGAGCAGGCCGCCAGGCTCGACTGGTCGCCGGCCATCGAGGCCCTGCGCGACTGCCAGCGGCTGATGGTGATCGGTCGCGGCGCCGGCTACGCCATCGCCCAGGAGGCCGCGCTGAAATTCAAGGAAACCTCGGCGATCCAGGCCGAGGCCTTCAGCAGCGCCGAGGTCCGCCATGGACCGATGGCGCTGGTCGAGGAGCGCTATCCGCTGCTGGTGTTCGCTCCCCGCGGCCCGGAGCAGGAAGGCCTGCTGGCGATCGCCGAGGATATGCGCCAGCGCGGTGCGCAGGTATTGCTCGCCGCCCCGGACGACATCGCCGAACGCGACCTGCCGCTGCAGCGCGCCGCGCATCCGGCGCTCGATCCGATCCTGGCGATCCAGAGTTTCTACGTCATGGCCGCCGGCCTGGCCGAAGCCCGCGGCATGGACCCGGACCAGCCACGGCACCTGAGCAAAGTCACCCGAACCCACTGAGCCTGAGCGCGCGCCCATGAACAACAAGAATCTCGCCCTCAAAGCGCCCCTGAGCGGCCCCGTGATGCCGCTCAACCGAGTACCCGACCCGGTGTTTTCCAGCGGCACCCTGGGCGAAGGCATCGCCATCGACCCACTCAACGACTGCCTGCACGCGCCCTGCGCCGGGCTGGTCAGCCACCTGGCGCGAACCCGCCACGCGCTCAGCCTGCGCGCCGACAACGGTGCCGAGTTGCTGCTGCACGTCGGCCTCGACACCGTACAGCTGCAAGGCGAGGGCTTCGAAGCGCTGGTCGAGGAAGGTGCGCGGGTGATCGAGGGCCAGCCGCTGCTGCGCTTCGACCTGGACCGCGTCGCCCGCGGCAGCCGCAGTCTGATCACGGTGATGATCCTGACCAACGGCGACGGCTTCCAGGTACGCCCGCTGACCACCAACCCGGTGGAGGTCGGCGCGCCGCTCCTGCAACTGAGTCCGGAGAAGGCCGAGCAACGTCCGGCCAATCCCGCGCCTGGCGAAGGCTCCGCGCAGCGCCAGGTTCGCGGGCGGGCGCGGGTCGCCCATCATGGCGGTCTGCACGCACGCCCGGCAGCGCTGCTACGCAAGACCGCGCAGGGCTTTTCCAGCCAGGCCGAACTGCACTTCGCCGGGCAAGTGGCCAGCGTCGACAGCCTGGTCGGTATCATGGGCCTGGGGGTCGCCGAACAGGACGAGGTAGAGGTGATCTGTCGCGGCGAAGACAGCGAGGCGGCCCTCGGCGCCCTGCTCGCGGCCCTCGCCAGCGCCACCGCGGGGGCTCCGAAGGAGGCTCCGCGCGCCATCGCCCCGGGCGAGGCGGCGCGACCTGCGGCTGTCGCCGGTACCCTGGCCGGCGTCTGCGCTTCGCCCGGCCTGGCCAGCGGTCCCCTGGCGCGGCTCGGCGCCATCAGCCTGCCGGCGGATGACGGCCGGCATCGTCCCGAGGAACAGCACCTCGCCCTGGACCAGGCCCTGCAACGGGTGCGCGACGACGTACAGGGGAGCCTGCAGCAGGCCAGGCTGGGCGGCGACGAGAACGAAGCGGCGATCTTTTCCGCGCATCTCGCGCTGCTGGAAGACCCGGGTCTGCTGGACGCCGCCGACATGCTGATCGACCAGGGCGTCGGCGCCGCCCACGCCTGGCACCGGGCGATCCAGGCCCAGTGCGAGATTCTCCAGGCGCTGGGCAACCTGCTGCTGGCCGAGCGCGCCAACGACCTGCGCGACCTGGAAAAACGCGTGCTGCGGGTACTGCTCGGCGACACCGCGCCGTTGCGGGTGCCTGCTGGCGCCATCGTCGCCGCCCGGGAGATCACCCCCTCCGACCTCGCGCCGCTGGTGGATGCCGGCGCGGCTGGCCTGTGCATGGCCGAAGGCGGCGCCACCTCCCACGTGGCCATCCTCGCCCGCAGCAAAGGCCTGCCGTGCCTGGTGGCGCTCGGCGCCGGGCTGCTGGAGCTGGAGGAAGGCCGGCAGGTGGTGCTGGACGCCGGCCAGGGCCGGCTGGAACTCAGCCCCGACGCTCGACGCCTGGAGCAGGTCGCCTTGCAAGTGGCGCAGCGCGAGGAACAACGCCGCCGCCAGCAGGCCGATGCGCAGCGCGAGGCGCTCACCCGCGACGGCCGGCGCATCGAGATCGGCGCCAACGTCGCCTCGCCGCGCGAGGCCGCCGAAGCCTTCGCCAACGGCGCCGACGGGGTCGGCCTGCTACGCACCGAGTTTCTCTTTCTCGAGCGCCGCGCCGCGCCCGACGAAGAGGAGCAGCGCAACGCCTACCAGGAGGTTCTGGACGCCATGGGCCAGCGCAAGGTGATCATCCGCACCATCGATGTCGGCGGCGACAAGCACCTCGACTACCTGCCGCTGCCGGTGGAAGAAAACCCTGCGCTGGGCCTGCGCGGCATCCGCCTCGGCCAGGCGCGCCCGGAACTGCTCGACCAGCAGTTGCGCGCGCTGCTCAGGGTCGAACCGCTGGAACGCTGCCGGATACTGCTGCCGATGGTCAGCGAGGTCGACGAACTGCGCGCCATCCGTGGCCGCCTCGGCGAGCTGGCCACGCAATTGGGGATCGAGCGCCTGCCCGAACTCGGGGTGATGATCGAGGTGCCCTCCGCCGCCCTGCTCGCCGATCAACTGGCCGAACACGCCGACTTCCTCTCCATCGGCACCAACGACCTGTCGCAGTATGCCCTGGCCATGGACCGTTGCCACGCCGGCCTGGCCGACCGCATCGACGCCCTGCACCCGGCGCTGCTGCGACTGATCGCCCAGACCTGCGCCGGAGCAGCCCGCCACGGCCGCTGGGTCGGCGTCTGCGGTGCGCTGGCCTCGGACCCGCTGGCGACACCGGTACTGGTCGGCCTCGGGGTCGAGGAATTGTCCGTCGGGCCGAACCTGGTCGGCGAGATCAAGACCCGGGTGCGCCAGCTCGACGCCGCCGAATGCCGCCGCCACGCCCAGGCGCTGCTGGACCTGGGCAGCGCCCGGGCGGTGCGCGACGCCTGCCTGCAACACTGGCCGCTGGCCTGACAAGAACAATCGGAGACCACCGCCATGCCCCCGTTCCTGATCGAAAGCCTGCAACGCCTGGGCCGCGCCCTGATGCTGCCGATCGCGATCCTGCCGATCGCCGGCCTGCTGCTGCGCCTGGGCGACGTCGACCTGCTCGACATTCCGCTGGTCCACGACGCCGGCAAGGCGATCTTCGCCAACCTGGCGCTGATCTTCGCCATCGGCATCGCCGTCGGTTTCGCTCGCGACAACAACGGCACCGCCGGCCTGGCCGGCGCCATCGGCTACCTGGTGATGATCTCGGTGCTCAAGGTGATCGATCCGGGCATCGACATGGGCGTGCTCTCCGGCATCATCAGCGGCCTGGTGGCTGGCGCCCTGTATAACCGCTTCAAGGACGTGAAGCTGCCGGAATACCTGGCGTTCTTCGGCGGCCGCCGCTTCGTGCCGATCGCCACCGGGATCAGCGCGGTCTGCCTGGGCCTGCTGTTCGGGGTGATCTGGCCACCGCTGCAACAGGGCATCAACGGCCTCGGCCAACTCATGCTGGAAAGCGGCAGCTTCGGCGCCTTCGCCTTCGGCGTGCTGAACCGCCTGCTGATCGTCACTGGGTTGCACCACATCCTCAACAACCTGGTGTGGTTCGTCTTCGGCAGCTTCACCGACCCGGAAACCGGGCGCGTCGTCACCGGCGACCTGGCGCGTTATTTCGCCGGCGACCCGAAGGGCGGCCAGTTCATGGCCGGGATGTTCCCGGTGATGATGTTCGGCCTGCCCGCCGCCTGCCTGGCGATGTACCGCAACGCCCGTCCGGAGCGGCGCAAGCTGATCGGCGGGCTGCTCCTGTCGATGGCCTTGACCGCCTTCCTCACCGGCGTCACCGAGCCGGTGGAGTTCGCCTTCATGTTCCTCGCGCCGCTGCTCTACCTGCTGCATGCGCTGCTCACCGGCCTGTCCATGGCCCTCACCGACCTGCTCGACATCCGCCTCGGCTTCACCTTCTCCGGTGGCGCCATCGACCTCGCCCTGGGCTGGGGCCGCTCCACCCACGGCTGGATGCTCTGGCCGCTGGGCCTGCTCTATGCCGGCATCTATTACCTGGTGTTCGACTTCTGCATCCGCCGCTTCAACCTGAAGACCCCGGGCCGCGAAGACGACGCGAGCAGCGAATCGGGCGACAACGCCGAAGCCGAGCGCGCCCCGGCATTCATCCGCGCCTTGGGTGGCGCAGCCAACCTCGAAGTGGTGGACGCCTGCACCACGCGCCTGCGTCTGCGCCTGGTCGACCGCGACAAGGCCTCGGACGCCCAGCTCAAGGCCCTCGGTGCGATGGCCGTGGTACGTCCGGGCAAGGCCGGCAGCCTGCAGGTGGTGGTCGGCCCACAGGCCGACAGCATCGCCGACGAGATCCGCCGCGCCCTGCCCTTCGATACGCAACCGGGCGAAGCCGTACCGCCGCTGGGCAGTCCGCACACAGCCGAAGAGGTGGTGGCGATGCAGGCCACCGTCGACGCCGCCGAAGCCCAGGCCTGGCTCGGCGCCCTCGGCGGCGCCGGCAACCTGCGCGAGGTACGGGACGTCGCACTGACCCGCCTGCGGGTCAGCGTGGCGGACGAACGCAAGCTGGCCACCGAGCAACTGCGTCGTCTCGGCGGACAGGGCGTCAGTTCCCTCGCCGGCGGCATCTGCCATATCCTGGTGGGCCCCCGCGCCGCGGCCCTGAGCCAGGCCCTGCAACCGCTGCTGCGGCGCTGACGGCAGGAGGGCTGGACCCCGGCCAATCGGCGGATAACCGCCAAGCGGTTATCCGCCCTACGCCACAGCTCCCACGCTCGGGTTCGATAATCGCGAGACGGTTGTTCGCGCCACGCCACAGCCCCGGGTCGGGCTCTCCCCGTGAGGCGGATAACGAAAAAGGCGGCCACTGGCCGCCCTTCTTGCTTGTCCGAGGAAAACTCAGAAGACCATGTCGGTCAGGCGCCAGACCTCGTAGGCCGGGGTCTCATAGGGATGCGCCGCCTTCAGCGCCTTGACGCTGGCGTGGATGAGCTCGTCGGCCACCACCAGCTCCACTTTCCACTCCGCCACGTGCTCGACCTGGCCGACCTGGCCCAGGTAGGGTTGGCTACCGTCCAGGGGCCGGAACTGGCCCTGGCCAAGGGACTGCCAGCAGCAACTGTCGTACGCCCCGATGCGCCCGCCACCCGCGGCAAACACCGCTTGCTTGACGACATCCAGATGGCTCTCAGGCACATAGAAACACAGCTTGTACATCGTTTTCTCCGCACGAATCGAATGCTGCACGAGGCGGTCGGTGGTTGTGCGACTGCCGACGCCAAATAATGGCACTTTGCCTTGACATGATGAATATTTGACGCTGTCTTTACGACAGATAAGCGCAACATTTGTTCGCCCGTCACAACACCTTCGTGCGGGCGTTCACAGATTTACGTTCAGCCGCGGAAACGCCGCCACCTGGCCTTCAGCCCGGAGGCGGAAGGCGCATGGCTACCGTCGCAATACGGCAGGTCGGCAGAGCGCCCGCAGCGGCACAACAGCAACAGGCGCTCGCGGGTCGCGTGGAGCGTCAGGCCGTTGCGGCAGTCGGCGGGACAGTCGGGAAGCGAAGCCGAAGCCCCGCAGGTACAGAGCCGCAAGGTGTCGCCGGGAGAGACCCGGCGAACCTCGGGAAGAAGGTCGGGCGACGAGCTGGAGTCCGCATCGCCCGCCATGCCGGATCAGTCCACCCAGACCCGGGCGTTGCGGAACATGCGCAGCCAGCCGCCGTCTTCCTGCCAGTCGTCCGGACGCCAGGAATTCTGCACGGCGCGGAACACCCGCTCGGGGTGCGGCATCATGATGGTGACCCGGCCGTCGCGGCTGCTCAGCCCGGTGATGCCGCGCGGCGACCCGTTGGGGTTGGCCGGGTAGGCTTCGGTGACCTTGCCGTGGTTGTCGACGAAACGCAGCGACACGCAGCCGGAAAGGTCGGCCTCGAGCAACGCTTCCTCCGACTCGAACTCCGCATGGCCTTCGCCATGGGCGATGGCGATCGGCAGGCGCGAACCGGCCATGCCCTGCAGGAAGATCGACGACGACTCCTGCACCTGGACCATCGCCACCCGCGCCTCGAACTGCTCGGAACGGTTGCGCACGAAGTGCGGCCAGAACTCGGTGCCGGGAATCAGCTCGTGCAGGTTGGACATCATCTGGCAGCCGTTGCAGACGCCGAGGGCGAAGCTGTCCTTGCGCGCGAAGAAGGCCTGGAAGCCGTCGCGGGCGCGGGCGTTGAAGAGGATCGACTTGGCCCAGCCCTCGCCGGCGCCGAGCACGTCGCCGTAGGAGAAGCCACCGCAGGCCACCAGGCCCTTGAAGGCGTCCAGGTCGACCCGCCCGGCGAGGATGTCGCTCATGTGCACGTCGATCGCGGCGAAGCCGGCGCGGTCGAACGCCGCGGCCATCTCCACCTGGCCGTTGACGCCCTGCTCGCGGAGGATCGCCACTTTCGGCCGCACGCCCTTCTTGATGTAGGGCGCGGCGATGTCATCGTTGACGTCGTAGCTGAGCTTGATCGACAGCCCGGGGTTGTCTTCGTCCAGCAACGCGTCGAACTCCTGCTCGGCGCAGTCGGCGTTGTCGCGCAGACGCTGGATCTGGTAGCTGGTCTCGCTCCAGATGCGTTGCAGGATGCGGCGCTGGGCGCTGTAGACGGTCTCGCCGTTGTAGTTCAGGTTGATCTCGTAGCCGTTGACCGGCTGGCCGATCACCGCCACGCAGTCGTCGAGACCGGCGGCGCTGAACTGCGCGAGGACTTCCGGAGTGGCGCCCTCGCGAACCTGGATCACCGCGCCCAGTTCCTCGCTGAACAACACGGCCGCCAGCTCTTCGCGGCTATCGGCCAGGGCATCGAGGTTCAGCTCGACGCCGCAGTGACCGGCGAAGGCCATCTCCAGCACGCTGGTGATCAGGCCGCCGTCGGAACGGTCGTGGTAGGCGAGGATATGGCCGTCGGCATTGAGCCCCTGGATCACCGCGAAGAAGGCTTTCAGGTCCTCGGCGTCGTCGACGTCCGGCACGGCGCGGCCGAGCTTGCCGTGGACCTGGGCCAGGATCGAGCCGCCGAGACGGTTCTTGCCGCGGCCGAGATCGATCAGGATCAGGTCGGTCTCGCCCTTGTCCAGGCGCAGTTGCGGGGTCAGGCTCTGGCGCACGTCGGCGACCGGAGCGAAGCCGGTGACGATCAGCGAGACCGGAGAAGTGACGCTCTTGTCCTCGCCATTGTCCTGCCAGCGGGTCTTCATGGACATCGAGTCCTTGCCCACCGGGATGGTGATGCCCAGTTCCGGACACAGTTCCATGCCCACGGCCTTGACCGTGTCATACAGGCGCGCGTCCTCGCCGGGGTGGCCGGCGGCGGCCATCCAGTTGGCGGAAAGCTTGATGTCGGACAGCTTGCCGATACGCGCGGCAGCCAGGTTGGTGACCGTCTCGCCGATGGCCATGCGTCCGGAAGCCGGGGCGTCCAGCAGCGCCAGCGGGGTGCGCTCGCCCATCGCCATGGCCTCGCCGGTGTAGACGTCGAAGCTGGTGGCGGTGACGGCGCAGTCGGCCACCGGCACCTGCCAGGGCCCGACCATCTGGTCGCGGGCCACCAGCCCGGTGATGGTGCGGTCGCCGATGGTGATCAGGAAGCTCTTGCTGGCCACGGCGGGATGGCGCAGGACGCGCTCGACGCTTTCCTGCAGCTCCAGCCCGGCGGCGTCGAAATCGTCACCCAGCTCGGCCTCGCGGGTGACCGCGCGGTGCATGCGCGGCGCCTTGCCGAGCAGGACTTCCAGCGGCATGTCCACCGGCTTGTTGTCGAAATGGCTGTCGGCGACGGTCAGCTGGCGCTGCTCGATGGCCTCGCCGACCACCGCGAACGGGCAGCGCTCGCGCTCGCAGATGGCCTTGAAGGTCTCGAAGTCGGCGGCGTCCACCGACAGCACGTAGCGCTCCTGCGACTCGTTGCACCAGATTTCCAGCGGGCTCATGCCCGGCTCGTCGTTGGGCACCGCGCGCAGCTCGAAGCGACCGCCGCGGCCGCCGTCGTTGATCAGTTCCGGCAGGGCGTTGGACAGGCCGCCGGCACCGACGTCATGGATGAAGCTGATCGGGTTGCGCTCGCCGAGCTGCCAGCAGCGGTCGATCACTTCCTGGCAACGTCGCTCCATTTCCGGGTTGTCGCGCTGCACCGAGGCGAAGTCGAGGTCGGCGGAGCTGGCGCCGGTGGCCATCGAAGAGGCGGCGCCGCCGCCCAGGCCGATCAGCATGGCCGGGCCGCCAAGGACGATGAGCTTGGCGCCGACGCTGATCTCGCCCTTCTGCACGTGTTCGTCGCGAATGTTGCCCATGCCGCCGGCGAGCATGATCGGCTTGTGGTAGCCGCGCACTTCCTCGCCGTGAGGGGTAGCGATCTTCTGCTCGAAGGTACGGAAGTAGCCGGTCAGCGCCGGACGGCCGAACTCGTTGTTGAACGCGGCGCCGCCCAGCGGGCCCTCGACCATGATGTCCAGCGCGGTGACGATGCGCTCGGGCTTGCCGTAGGGCACTTCCCAGGGCTGTTCGAAACCGGGGATCTGCAGGTTGGACACGGTGAAGCCGGTCAGGCCGGCCTTCGGCTTGGCGCCGCGGCCGGTGGCGCCCTCGTCGCGGATCTCGCCGCCGGAACCGGTGGAGGCACCGGGGAACGGCGCGATGGCGGTCGGGTGGTTGTGGGTCTCCACCTTCATCAGGATCTGCACCGGCTCGCGGCTGGCGGCGTATTCGCGGGTCTGCGGATCGGGGAAGAAACGCCCGGCGACATGGCCGACGATGACCGCGGCGTTGTCCTTGTATGCGGACAGCACGCCTTCGCGGTTCATCTCGTAGGTGTTCTTGATCATGCCGAACAGGCTCTTGTCCTGGGCCTGCCCGTCGATGTCCCAACTGGCATTGAAGATCTTGTGCCGGCAATGCTCGGAGTTGGCCTGGGCGAACATCATCAGCTCGACGTCGTGCGGGTTGCGCCCCAGTTCGCCGAAGCTCTTCAGCAGGTAGTCGATCTCGTCCTCGGCCAGGGCCAGGCCCAGCTCGACGTTGGCCTTCTCCAGCGCGGCGCGACCGCCGCCAAGCACGTCGACGGCGGTGAGCGGGCGGGGCTGCGCATGGCTGAACAGCTCGGCGGCGCCTTCCAGGCGGTCCAGCACCAGTTGGGTCATGCGGTCATGCAGGCGGGCGGCGACCTGTTGGGCGTCGCTCTCAGACAGTTCGCCCTGCACATAGTAGGCAATGCCGCGCTCCAGCCGGTCGATCTTCGCCAGGCCGCAGTTGCGGGCGATGTCGGAGGCCTTGCTCGACCACGGCGAGATGGTGCCGAAGCGCGGCACCACCAGGAACAGCCGGCC
This sequence comes from Pseudomonas sp. HMSC057H01, assembly GCF_001836405.1. Lineage (NCBI taxonomy): Bacteria > Pseudomonadati > Pseudomonadota > Gammaproteobacteria > Pseudomonadales > Pseudomonadaceae > Pseudomonas > Pseudomonas sp. HMSC057H01. The sequence goes on from NZ_KV828379.1 coordinate 300,957, forward strand.
GCTGGGCTCCTGCACCGGCACGCTCGGGCCGTATTTCAGCAGCCGCGCCAGCACCTGCTCCTCGTCGGCGGTGAGCGCGCCGGTGACGTCGGCGAAATGCGCGAACTCAGCGTACAGCCCGGTAACGGCAGGTACGTGCTGGGTCAGTTGCTCGAGCAGTTTGCCGTGGCGGAAAGCGGAAAGGGCGGGAGCGCCGCGCAGGATCAGCATTGTCGGAACAGCCTCTGGAGACGGGAAGGTGTGGGGGCCGGCCGGGCCGGCCCGCAGAGGCCGTGCATTCTACCGTAAAGCACCGTCCGGCGGCACCCGCGCCGATGGCTATCGCATAGCCCTCCATCGGATCCGCGGCGGCCCGCTTCGAAGCACTTCGAGAACGGCGCCGCAGCGCTCTGCGACGGGGCAAGCGAAACGGCGGACGAACGGTATCCCGGCGATAGCAGAGAAGGTCCCGGCTGTCGAGATATGGCGCCGTCTCGCCTTTGCGTATACTGCGCCGATGTTTGCCCTGACCGCGTACCGCTTACGTTGCGCCGCCTGGCTGTTGGCGACCGGCATCTTTCTGCTGCTTGCGGGCTGTAGCGAGGCGAAAGCCCCTACCGCCCTGGAGCGCGTGCAGAAGGAGGGCGTACTGCGCGTGATCACCCGCAACAGCCCGGCCACCTACTTCCAGGACCGCAACGGCGAAACCGGCTTCGAATACGAACTGGCCAAGCGCTTCGCCGAGCGTCTCGGCGTCGAGCTGAAGATCGAGACCGCCGACAACCTCGACGACCTCTATGCCCAGCTTTCCCGCGAGGGCGGCCCGGCGCTCGCCGCGGCCGGCCTGACCCCGGGACGCGAAGACGACGCCAGCGTGCGCTACTCGCACACCTACCTCGACGTCACCCCGCAGATAATCTACCGCAACGGCCAGCAGCGCCCGACCCGCCCGGAAGACCTGGTCGGCAAGCGCATCATGGTGCTCAAGGGCAGCAGCCACGCGGAGCAGCTCGCCGAGCTGAAGAAGCAGTATCCCGAACTGAAGTACGAAGAATCCGATGCTGTCGAAGTGGTCGACCTGTTGCGCATGGTCGACGTCGGCGACATCGACCTGACCCTGGTCGACTCCAACGAACTGGCGATGAACCAGGTGTACTTCCCCAACGTCCGCGTCGCCTTCGACTTCGGCGAAGCCCGCGGGCTGGCCTGGGCCTTGCCGGGGGGCGACGACAGCCTGATGAACGAGGTCAACGCGTTCCTCGACCAGGCCAAGAAGGAAGGGCTGCTGCAACGCCTGAAGGACCGTTACTACGGGCATGTCGACGTACTCGGCTACGTCGGCGCCTACACCTTCGCCCAGCACCTGCAGCAACGCCTGCCGCGCTACGAAAGCCACTTCAAGCAGAGCGGCAAGCAGTTGGATACCGACTGGCGCCTGCTCGCCGCCATCGGCTACCAGGAATCGCTGTGGCAGCCCGGCGCCACCTCCAAGACCGGCGTGCGCGGCCTGATGATGCTGACCAACCGCACCGCCCAGGCGATGGGGGTGTCCAACCGGCTCGACCCGAAGCAGAGCATCCAGGGCGGCAGCAAGTATTTCGTGCAGATCCGCAGCGAACTGCCCGAGAGCATCAAGGAACCGGACCGCAGCTGGTTCGCCCTGGCCGCCTACAACATCGGCGGCGCGCACCTGGAAGACGCGCGCAAGATGGCCGAGAAGGAAGGCCTCAACCCGAACAAGTGGCTGGACGTGAAGAAGATGCTGCCGCGCCTGGCGCAGAAGCAGTGGTACGCCAAGACCCGCTACGGCTATGCGCGCGGCGGCGAGACCGTGCACTTCGTACAGAACGTGCGGCGCTACTACGACATCCTCACCTGGGTGACCCAGCCGCAGATGGAAGGCAGCCAGATCGCCGAGAGCGGGTTGCACCTGCCCGGCGTGAACAAGACGCGCCCGGAAGAAGACAGCGGCGACGAGAAACTCTAGCCGCCCCCTCCCCTCAGGATTCTCCGTCGCTTGCCAGCCAGGCGGCGTGCTCGCGCACATCGGTCGGCCAGCCGGCGATCCGCTCGGCGAAGCCCTCGCGATCCCCGGCGAACAGCGCCCGCGTCGCCTCCTCGAAGCCCGGCAGGTCGCCGGCCATCGCATTCATGAAATGGTAGGCGCGCTCTTGCGCCTGCCGCGCACGCCCGGACTGGCTGCGGCGCGCCTCCTCGACCAGCTTGCGCAGCGCCACCGAGGCGCCCCCGGGCTGCGCGGCGAGCCATTCCCAGTGGCGCGGCAGCAAGGTCACCTCGCGCGCCACCACGCCCAGCTTCGGCCGCCCGCGCCCGCGCGGCGCGGCCTCCTCCGCCGGTTGCCGCTCGCCTGCGCCGACCAGGCGCGCCAGCAGGTCCTCGCGGGAACCGCGGATATCGAGATCGACGGAGCGCCCAGTGGCATTGTCGAACACCAGCAGCGGCCCGGCAGCACCGCCGGCGACCGCTTGCTTCAAGGCCAGCGCAACCTCCGGCAGCGCCGCCGTCAGCAGCCGGCGCGTGCCGTCGAAGCAGGTGAAGGATCGGATGTATGGATCATTGGCCATGACAGGCTCCCATGGATAGTACGCCCGAATAATACCCGGATATAAATAGAGCGACAATATTATCCGGATAAAATAAATCCCATGAAAAAGGCCGCCTAATGGCGGCCTCTTCCGGCAGCGATGACCTACCAGCCGGCCGGCAGCAGGTTCATGGCGCTGCAAATGGCGTAGGCGGCGCTGGCCAGGTAGATCGTCACGATCACCGCCTGGATCGCCGGATGGGCGATCCAGCCGCATTTCCAGGCCGGCTCGAAGTCGCCGTTCCTGCGCGCCGAGCGCAGCATCAGGATTGGCATGATCGAGAGAATCACCCCGCTGAAGGCCCCGGCGAAGTACAGCGCGTTGACGAAGCCGACCAGCCCGCTGTAGGCCAGGACGAACGGCGGCAGTGCGACGATCGCCAGCACCAGCAGGCGGGTCTTCGGCCGGTTCTCCGGACCGAGCTTGTGGAACTTGTCGAAGATGTTGGTCAGGAAGCTACCGCCCAGGCCCCAGTAGGACGTCAGCATGGCGCACAGGGCGAAGGTGTTGGCGGTGAAGAAGGCCCATTCGCCGAGCGCCTTGCCCCAGGCCAGGGTGGCGACTTCGGACTGGTTCTCCAGGCCGGTCAGGGCGATCACCGAGAGCGGCACGATGCTGAGCAGGACGAAGGTGGTCAGCATCCCGGTGATCACCGCCTTCGGCAGGCGCTCCGGGGCGTGGCTGAAACCACGGGCCATCTCCGGGACGATGTACTGGGCGGAGAAGCAGAACACCGCGATGTTGAATACCGGGACCATGTAGATCCAGTCGCCTTCGAGCAGGCGAGCGAACTCGGTATTGTCGTTGAGCAGGGTGGCCGCCACCAGGATCAGGATCATGCTGACCATGCCGATGCTGATGAACTTCTCGCCCTTGCCGATGGCGCTCAGTCCCAGATACAGCACGCCGGCGGCCGGAATGAAGAACAGCACGCTGCCCAGGGCCGGGCTGATGCCGAAGAAGGCGCTGAGGATCTTGCCGCTGCCGCTCATGTAGGCGATCAGCGCGCCGATGCTGTTGACCGCCACGGACAGGAAGATCGCCCAGGCGCCGAAGGAGCCGACATAGCGCTGGGCAAGGCCACTCAACTGGTTGTGGGTGCGCGTGCGCAGGGCGGTTTCCGAGACGTAGAGCATGGAAATGGTGGTGAACAGGCCGGCCACCGCCAGCCAGAGCAGCAATGGCATGAAGCCGGCCTTGCGGCTGGCGTAGGCCATGGACAGCACGCCTGCGCCGATGTTGGTTCCGACGATCATCGCCACCGCCTCGAGGAACGTCAGGCGCTTGACCTCCAGTCCCGAGGAATCGACGGCTTCCGCCCCGGCGTGATCCTGATACTGCTGGACCCGGGTATCACTCATGACAACAACTCCCTGCATTTCGAATTGGCATTGTGCGGGAGGCGGCCAGGACCGCCGTACCGATGGCCTTCTTCGAGGACAATGCAGGGCCGGGAATCGCGGACGCCTCCGGACCGGCCGCGCTTTTCGGCTGCGCGGTCCGGCGGGGGTATCCGCAGGCGGGCTCGCTCTCACCTGAAGCCATTGCCTGCGGGCCGCTTGCTCAAGCGGCCGTGCAAAATATCACACAATTCGACGGAGGAAGCGCGCGGCGACTACGACTTTACGCCTATGCCGATCGTCCGAAATATCCGGATAAATAATTGATGCAGATGGCTTTTGAAGGAGAGAAAGGCGCCATGGCGTGCTTTAACGTTTCAGCCGGAGCGTTCGAAAAGAGAAACATCCGTCAGTCTTCGCGAGGCTTCTTCGCCGCTTCGCGCCGCGCGCGGAAGAACGCCGAGAGCGCCTGGCTGCATTCTTCCGCCAGCACGCCGCCCTCGACCATGACCCTATGGTTGAGATGCTCCTGCTCGAAGAATCGCCCACGGCTTTCCACTGCGCCCGACTTGGGCTCGACCGTGCCGTACACCAGGCGCTGGATGCGTGCGTGCACCAGCAGTCCGGAACACATGCTGCAGGGTTCCAGGGTCACATACAGGGTGCTGCCTGGCAGCCGGTAGTTGCCCGCCTCCGCCGCTGCCATGCGGATCGCCAGCATTTCGGCGTGGGCACTGGGATCGTGGCTGCTGATCGGCCGGTTGAAGCCCCGCCCGATGATCTCGCCCTCGCGCACCAGGACCGCGCCCACCGGCACTTCGCCGAGGGCCGCGGCCTTTTCCGCCTCTGCCAGGGCCTCGCGCATGAAATGCGGGTCCCGGCTGCGATCGATGATCGGACGCACACCTTTTACCGTCGGGTAGCCCTTGCCGTTGCTGATCAGCTTAGTCACCCGCACCAGGCCTCGCCGACCGCGATGGTCCCCATCAGGCCGGTCTCCATATGGTCGATGACGTGGCAGTGGAACATCCACAGGCCCGGATTGTCCGCCACCAGCGCGACGCGGGCGGTCTCGTTCTTGCCCAGCAGGTAGGTGTCGGTGAAGTACGGGATGATCTCCCGGCGATCCGAATCCAGTACCTTGAAGGCCATCCCATGCAGGTGGATCGGGTGCTGGTACTGCGCCATGTTGCGCAGCTCGAAGATGTAGCTCTGGCCTTCCTTGAGCTTGGCCAGCGGCGGCGCGTTGTGCTTGTGCTCCTCGCCGCCTTCCCAGGCCTTGCCGTTGATCTGCCAGAACGACGGATAGGGATTCTTGCCGCTGGTATCGGACATCGCCCCGACCCACTCGAAACGGAAACCGATCTTCTCGGCATTGGCCAGGTCCGGTTCGCTCACCGGATTCGCCGGCAACGGCTTCGGCCAGTCGCCGGCAGGAGCCTCGGCGCTGGCCACACTGCGGATCGTCGCCAGGCGTACCGGCCCGTCGCGCAGGGACAGCTCGGTGCCCGCTTCCGGCACCTTCAGCGCCAGCTCCAGGCGCATCCCGGGGCCGATCCAGTACTGCCCCTCGAATCCGCGCGGTTCCACCGGATGGCCATCGATGGCATAGATCCTCGCCTCGCCGTTGGGCAGGTTGAGACGGTAGGTGACGGTGTTGTCGACGTTCAGCAGGCGCACCCGGACGATCTGCCCGGCCGGCAGGTCGATGGTCGGCACATGCTTGCCGTTGATCGTCGAATAGCGCCCGCGGGTGCCTTCTCGCGCGGCCTGGCGCGGCACGCTGAAGGGGGTGAAGGCGCCCTGCTCGTCCACGTGCCAGGTCTTCAGGCAGAGAACCTTCTCGTGGCGGAACCCGGTGGGTTCGCGCTCCTCGATGATCAGCGGGCCGACCAGTCCGCGGCCGAGCTGCTCGCTGCTCATCAGGTGCGGGTGGTACCAGTAGCTGCCGGCGTCCTGGGTCTTGAACTGGTAGATGAAGCTCTCGCCCGGCTGCACCGGCGGCTGGGAAATGTACGGTACGCCGTCCATCTCGATCGGTAGGCGGATGCCGTGCCAGTGGATGGTGGTCGGTTCGTCCAGCCTGTTGGTGAAGCGCACCCGCAGCCACTCGCCCTGCTTCGCCCGCAACTCCACGCCGGGGCACTGGCCGCCATAGGCCAGCGCCGGACTGCTGAAGCCCGGGACGATCTCCAGATCCAGCGGCGCGGCGATCAGTTCGTAGTCGTACTCCTGCGCCACCTGCGGACGCGCCAGCCAGAGGCGCGCGCCGCCGGCGCCGAGGCCGACTACCGCCAGCCCGGCGAGGCCGCCGAGCACTTGTCTACGGGTAAATGTCATGGAGCCTTCACCTTCGCGGGTACTGCGGCTGGGAAATGATAGATTTTCTCATTTCCACGCCCGCAAGGCGAGTTCTCGCTCGGAACAAATACACTCCCGCTGACCTGCAGCAAGCAAAAGAGCTCCCCAGCGCCAGCGGCGGATCGCTGGTCGCGGACTGCGCTCAGGCTACCTTCACGATGCGCTTGCCGAAGTTCTCGCCATTCAACAGGCCGACCAGAGCCGCCGGCAGGCTTTCCAGCCCGTAGAGCACATCCTCGTATACCTTGATCTGCCCGGAGTCGACCCATGCCTTGAGATCGGAGAGCGCCCGCTCTCTGCTCTCGAGAAAATCGCCAAGAAGGAATCCGCGCAACGTCAGGCGCTTGATGATGAGCAGCCCGGGGATCCCGGCAGGACCGGCGGCGGGTCGGTCCAGGTCGTATTGCGAAATCGCGCCGCAACAGGCGACCCGTCCATGCTCCGCCATGTTCGGCAGGCAGGCATCGAGGATTGCACCGCCAGTGTTGTCGAAATACGCGTCGATCCCGTCCGGACAGGTCCGCCGCAAGTCATCGGCCAGCGTCCCCGTCTTGTAGTCGAGTGCCGCGTCGAAACCCAGTTCACGAACCAGCCAGGCGCATTTGCTGGCGCCTCCCGCAATGCCGACGGTACGGCAGCCCCTGATCCTGGCGATCTGCCCGACGATAGAGCCGACGGCACCGGCGGCGGCAGACACTGCCAGCGTTTCGCCCTGCACCGGCCTGGCGCATTCGAGAAGGCCGAAATAGGCCGTCAGGCCTGCTACGCCGTAGACGCTGAGCAGATGCGTGAGGGGCTCCAGGCGCGGCAGCCTGATGAGCCCGGCCGCCGGCACGACCGCGAAAGTCTGCCAGCCGGTCTCGGCACAGACCAGGTCGCCGGGCTGGAACGACGCCGAGCGCGATTCCACCACCTCGGCCAGCCCCAACCCCGCCATCACCTCCCCGGCCACGAGGCCGGGGCGATAGGTCGCGCCTTGCATCCAGGCCCGGCTGGCGGCGTCCAGCGGTATGTACAGGACACGAAGCAACAGCTCACCGTCGGCCGGAACCGGACAACGCACCTCGCGCCCCTGAAAATGCCGGACAGCGAGCGCAGTCCGGGGAAGCTCGCTCAGAACGATCTGACGGTTGATCATCGCTTCTCTCCCGCCGCGAGAGCGAGACTGTCGCTGGCCTCACCGCCGAAAGCGGGAGGCATGTGAAACTGTCTGTCGTGCATGCTGTTCTCCGAGTCGATGGCAACCTGATGCAATCTCATTGTGAGAGAACATCTCCGGACTTAGAATGCAAAAAACTCCTATCTTCTATCGCGATCGTCCAGCATCAATGGATCCTCTCTCCGAAGTCCTTTCCCTGGTCAACAGCCAGGACTCCTCCTTCGGCGCCCTGAAGACCGGCGGCGATTGGGCACTCCGCTTTCCGGCACCGGAAGGTGTGAAGTTCAACGTGGTAGTCCGTGGCGCTTGCCTGCTGGCCACCGACGGCATGGAAGAGCCGATCCGACTGGAAGCGGGCGACTGCTTTCTGGTGTCCTGCCGCAGTCCGCTGCTGGTCGGCAGCGATCTATCCCTTCCCGCCGCCGACGCCACGCTGCTCTACCGAGATGCCCCTGACGGCGTCGCGCACTATGGGGAAAGCGAGGATTGTTTCCTGATCGGCGGTCGCTTCGCCTTTGGCGAAGAAGCCAACCTGCTGTTCGACGGGCTGCCTCCGGTGACCGTCGTGAAAAGCGATTCGGACCAGGCATCCGTACTGAGCTGGGCGCTGCACCGACTGGCCCATGAGTTTTCCTGCCCGTCACCCGGTAGCGCGCTGATCGCTCGCCACCTGGGCCACATCATGCTGGCGCAGGTGCTGCGGCTCTATCTCGCCGGCGAGGGCAGCGACACGCCCAGTTGGCTGCTGGCGTTGTCCGATCCGCGCATAGGCGCGGCGATCCGGGCGATCCACGCCGAGCCGGCCAAAGTCTGGACGGTCGAGCGCCTGGCCGACGTAGCGGGTACCTCGCGCTCCACGCTGGCCCTGCGTTTCAAGCAAACCGCGGGACTGGCGCCGCTGGAATATGTATCGCACTGGCGTATGCAATTGGCCGCTCGCGCCCTGCGCGACAGCAAAGCGACGATTTCCTCGATCGCGCAAACCCTGGGCTACGGCTCGGACAGCGCTTTCAGCAACGCCTTCAAACGCATCATGAAATGCTCGCCCAGAGACTATCGCAGCCGGCAGGCCAGCAGGGCATAGCGCTCGGCGAACCGCCCATGCGGCAGGTTCCCCGAGCGGTCGAGCGCATGGTCAAACGACCGACGGAGCTTGCCGCGGTATCTTTCCCGCCCGAAGGATGATCCCGATGGCCAGGACCACGCACGCGCCGAAGGCATAACGCAGGCCGAACGCTTCGGAGAGAAAGCCGATCAGCGGCGGGCCGATCAACGTGCCCAGGAATCCTATCGTCAGAACGGCTGCGATAGCCGAACTCGGCGCCATGCTCGAGGAGCGGGCGGCGGCCCCCGCCACCAGCGGAATGACGGTACAGATGCCGAGACCGACAAGGCAGAAGCCAATGATCGACGCCGGCAGGCTCGGATAGGCAATCGTCGTGACCATGCCGATCAAGGCGAGCCCCCCGCTCCACTGCAAGGTGCTGCGCGTACCGAAACGATCGGCGACCCGGTTCAGCAGAAGCCGGCCGACAGTCATGGCGCCCATGAATACCATGAAGCCGACTCCGACCAGTTGCCGCTCGGCCGATACCACGTCCTGGAAATAGACGACGCTCCAGTCGTACATGATGCCTTCGCAGGCCATCGAGAAAAAAACGATCAGCCCGTAGTTGAAAAGCCTCCTGTCCGGCATCGCGAAGGCCCGCCCGACCCGCTCCGCGCCAGGCTGGTCGTGGAGAAAGCGCCAGCAGGCCAGGGCGGCCAGGAAGGCGATCACCGATATCACGCCGAAATGCGTGGACAAGGCAAAGTCCTGCCCGATCATCAACGCCCCGAACCCGGCGCCGACGAATCCCGCCAACCCCCATATACCGTGGAAGAACGGCAACTCGGTCTTTCCGCTGAGCGCCTCCGACAGGCTTGCCTGGGTATTGTTCGACACATTGACCGCGCTATAGGAGAACCCCGATACGAACAACAGGGCAGCAAGCTGGTAGACGCTAGAAGCCAAGGGAACCAAGGACAGCAGAACGGCGTTCGTGAGAATCGCCGTTACTCCAACGTTTCTGCTGCCGAGCTTCGCGATCATCCAGCCGGATACCGGCAACGAAAGCACCACCCCGGCCGACATGGCGAAAAGCGCACTGCCGAACACCCCGTCGGAAAGCTGGAGTCCGTCTTTTATCGTGGCCATCCGGGAGCTGAGGCTCCCGAAACACAGTCCGAGCATGAAGAACATGCCGGAGATGGCAATACCTTTCCCTACGCTGCTGGAGGTCATTCGATCGATCCCGGTGCTTGTTTGATGGACAGCGAAAGCGCGGTATCCGCGGCGTCTTCCGTGTGCTCGACTAGGACGCGAATGCGTCGATCCCGGTGAGCGTCGCCGAAAGCCTCCAGAGGCGGCGGGCCTGCTCCGGATCGATCGCATGTTCGCGTACGCCGGCCAGGGTGCGCGAGTCGTCCGGCGCGACGCCTGCGATGTCGCAATCCTCGCAGTAGAGCCCGCCCATCCCCGCCAACAGCGGAGAGGTCGCAGCCCATAGCTGGGTGGCAGCCCCCTGCTGCGGGGTCTTGAGCGTATCGGGGCTGGCCGGATTGCCGGCTTCGTCCATCCAGCCCAGGGCGATCATCTCCGCCCGTGGAACATGGCGTTGCAACGGTGTGGCGATGCTGCCCGGATGCACTGCGAAGGCACGCACACCCCTCTCGCGACCCAGCGCATCCAACTGGATGGCGAACAGGGCGTTGGCAGTCTTCGACTGCGCATAAGCCAGCCACTTGTCGTAGCCCCGTTCGAACTGCACGTCGTCCCAGCGGATCGCCGAGTAGTGGTGCCCGGCGGAGGACACGGCGACCACTCGCGCGTCGTCCGCGAGCGACGGCCACAAGAGGTTCACCAGGGCGTAGTGGCCAAGGTGATTGGTCGCGAACTGCGCCTCCCAGCCCGGGCCTACGCGGGTCTCAGGACAGGCCATCACACCGGCGTTGTTGATGACGATATCGGCACGACGGCGCGAGGCGGAGAAGGCCTCGGCGAACCGACGCACGCAGGCCAACTCGGCCAGGTCGAGCGCCTGCACCTCGACTTCGTCGAGCCCGAGCAGCGCCTCCCTTGCCACATCCGGTCTGCGCGCCGTAACGATGACCCGCGCGCCCGCGTAGGCCAGCGCCTTCGTGGTTTCCAGGCCAAGACCGGAGTAGCCGCCGGTCACGATGGCGGTCTTTCCGGAGAGGTCTTGCCCCGCCATCACCTCGCTGGCCTGCGTTTTCGCTCCGAATCCCGAATTGATGGGGGTTTGCCTGATAGTCATGAGAATTCTCCTCGCATGCGGAAGCGGCCAGGCGGATAGCGCTGGCTCTTGGGACGAGGGTCATTATCGAAGTGGAAAACTGGATTCTGAATGCAGCAGAATCCAGTTTCCTGTCGAGATCGTCCGATCCCGTAAGCACCTGTTTCATCTCCGCTGCAAGAAAAGCGTGGGATGGCGGAGCTTCAGCGCGAAAGACGCTCAGTGGCGGAGCGCAACGGTAGACTCGCCGGGCGGCGCAGGGGGCACCCGTGGACCGGGGGGGCGAACGATGATCGGCGGGACGCTGCAACAGGGAGGCAGGCGCTAGCCCTCGAGGAACCTGGCGACGGACGCAAAGGCATGGCGTCGCCGATACGTGGGCTGAATGGAGAAAGCGGGACGACATCGCCCCGCTTCCCGTCCGTGGCAACTTCCAGTGTCACGAACGGATAGACACTGCGAGAAAGCCGCATGAGATCATGCGGCTTGCGGGATCACTCCCACTCGATCATAAATAGTCAAAAAACAACCATATAAATCAACGCCTTACCAAAGGCATCTCTATAAGTGCCATGAACAATACCACGCTCAGCTCCACAGCACTTGGATGACGCCAAGGCTTCAGGGCAACCTCGCAGCGCCCTGACGCTGCCGAAGGCTGTCCGCCCAGGCCGCCAAGGTATCAATCTCCGCTGTCAGTGTCTCTGGCCTCGGCAGCGGGCGGTTCAACGCAGCGGCGGCGCTGTGCAGCAGCTCGGAACAGCGGCCAAAGCCGTCACGCATGGCCTCGCAGTCGGGAACCGTGATCGCGGTCAGCTTGACCAAGCCAGGCGTCTTCACTTCGTTGGACAGCCGCCGGATGACGTGCCCGACAGCTTCTTCAACCGCGATCTCCCACGTATCGCGCAACGTCGCGGCGATGGATTTGACGGACTTTCGCCACTCGTCTTGATTGCCTTGCTCGAAATGGTAGCGTTCACCGGCAAGCTGATTGCTCAGACTTGTGGTGATGTCACTGACCCGACGCGCTTTGAATGGCGGCTCGCTGCGGCAGAAGCCTGCCTTGTCAGCACCTCGGCTGATGGAGCTAATCGCAACCGGCGGCTTTGGCTGCGCATCGTCAGCCGCGCGGTTCAGCTCGAACAGAAACGCAAGATCATGGGTGAAGACGATGACCTGGCGATGAGCGGCCTCAGCAACCAGGCGTTTAGCTACGGCCTCCCGGTGCATGTGGTCGAGCGAGGAAACGGGATCGTCAAAGACGATGCCAGACTTGTTTTCGGTGGTGGCGAGTTCGGCCATGAACGCGGCCAAGGCAACACAGCGATGCTCGCCCTCGCTCAAAACCTGTCCCACCGCAGCCGTGGGCTTCCGTGTAAGTGCGACCTTGAAGCGAGGGATGCCCTGAACGCTGTTTTGCTGTCGAAGCTCCACAGCGAGGCCAGCAATCTCGAAGCTCGCCACCTCGCGAGCAAATTGCGCGCGTAGCGCGTCCGTCACCAAAGCCTGAGCGATCTCGGTGCTCTTGGTGGTGACGCGGTTGGTAGCAGTGTCCCGCTGGGCCGTCTCAAGCAGTGCGATTTTCTTCTGTCGTTCGATTTCGGCGAGAACATCGGCTTTGATGCCACCAAGCCATTGCCGATCCACAAGCTCGGCCTTTTCGGTAAGCAAGGCGGCGCGAGCTGGAGAGCCAGCCTCCGCGGCAAGGGCGTTCGCCCGAGTCTCGATGCCCGCTGCTTGATCGACCAGTGCCTGACGCGAATATTCCGTAACGGGCACGTCAATAGCGGCGCTTGGATTTGCGTGGCGTCGCCTGATCTGGCGATGACGCCACAGGGCGCGAAGGGTCGCGCCCCTGATCTCCATCGCCAAGGCATCCTGGCGCAGTTCGTCGCGGACGGTTGCCACAATGTTCGCCAGCTCGGCCAACGAAACAGCCTCACCCTTGAACGTTGCCAGCGCCCTGTCGTATGCGACGCGCGCAGCGTCGGCACGTTGCTGGCTGTCGTCGCGCACAAAAGCCTCGAAGCGATTGAGCCGATCAGCGGCGACGGGCGTCAATTCCTGCTGGCAAAGCACGCATACGCTGCCGGGGTCTGTGACGGGGAATCGCCGTTCGGGATAGGCTTCCGCGTCAGAAAACGCTCGGGCACTGGCCCATAGCGCCTGCCAAACCTCCGACCCAATCTGCGGCAACGGTTCGTCGCGGAAAAGCGCACTGGAAGCAGCTTCTGCCGCCCGGCGTGCGGCATCGCTATCAACGGCAAGGCGGCGCAGGTTATTGGCGGAATCGTCGCTGATTGAAGCAAATAGCCGATCCAGGCGCGCAATGTGCCCGTCAACCTTGGCCTTCATCGCCGCAAGCTGACGCGCCGCGCGAGCCGGATCACCTGCCAGGTCCGCCGTGAGCTGCGCCAATCGGTCTTGCTCTGCTTGCGTGAGCGCTGCCAACGCTTCGACCGTCGCCGGCGCAGTGTTGGCGGTGATTCGGGCCATGAGCTTGCCGACCGCTGTGTCCCGGCTGCATGCCGGGGTCCTGATCGCTTCGGGCGTTTGCGCCTTTATCTGCGCGATCTCGGCTGCCAGCTTATCCTTGACCGACTTGCAGAGCTGCGCCAGCGCACCTAGCAGCTTGAGCGGAAACGGCGTGTAAGCCACGTCATTCGTATCGTCCACGTGGACGTTCGCGGTACGGGAATCGAACACGCTGATGCCTGAAAGCGCGTTGTCGGCAGCCTGACCAAGCTGCCAAGCGCAAGTGCGGTTCTGGCCGCTGATCGCGTATTCAATAGTGGCGCTCGGCGTGCCTGGCGCAGCGTCATAGATGTCGGGGGCGATTTCCTCGGCTCGGCCAGACATACGGGCGCGACATACCTTCTTGAGAATCCGCGCGTAGCCGGATTTTCCCGATCCGTTGTCGCCATAGATGATCGTCAAACCGACGCGGTGGAGTGTCAGCCGTTGGTCGGGAGCCAGGGCGTTGACATGCCGGACTCCATGCACCTGCCGCAGATAGACTTCCCCCTGATCGCGGTTCGGGCCGCGAAGGTGCCCAGCTTCCAGCGGGACCGCCGGATTGTCGCCCTTGCAGATGGAAGCCAGCTCGTCGATCTCGGCCGGCTCCAGAGCCGCTTGCGTTGCAAGTCGGCGCAGTGCGTCGCGCTGCCAGCCGGGACTATCAGCAGACCACGCAAGGATGTTGGCGAGCGCCTCTGCTTCCGTCGTCATAGACCTTTGCCTCGCGGTTCGCACTCGCTAGCTGTGCCAGTGCTCGCCAAGCGCCTGCTCACGGCTTCCGACAGCGTCTCACCAGGCCGCCAGCCGAACAGCTCGGAGATGCTTGCGGTCCTCGCGTGGCCAGGCGGTTCGAATTCGTAGCCGGCCGCGATCAATTCGGCCTCGACTTCCTCGGTGATGAAAAACGGCTCAGCCTGTTCTTCCTGATGAGTCTTCGTCATGCTGCTTCCTCCTGGCGTTCATCCTGGCCTACGGCCAGGGCTATTCATGCATTTGCACTGCCCTATGCCTTCACCAGCTTCGCAGCCTTGGGATCGTAGATGTAGCCGGTGATGCTGCCATCCTTGATGCGCGCGACGGCCTCGTCGATAACGAACAGCGGAACAAGAAACCACTCCTCGGGCTGCACGGGGTGACCGAAGCGGTCATTGATAGTGATGTTCAACCGTGCGGTCGCGAACAGCCTGTGGAACAGGTTCTCCATCCGAATGCGATTGATCCCCGCGAGCTTGTAGGTCGCAACGACCTCGACCTTTGCCAGCAGATATGTCGCTTCGTTCTCGGCGTTGGCGATGCGCGTTTCAACCCTGCCGCCCGTCACGCCCATCTTGTGGATGATGTCGCGGTGCTGGGCGACGTAGGGATGATCGGACAGGGAGCGCAGGACGTAGATCGTGCCGCTTTCCACATCATCCGCCTCAAGCTCGCCGCCAAAGGAGAGTTGCCCGCTCTCGGGCGAGGCCAGCCGCCGCGCGGCAGGGTCGTTGTAGAACGCACGCTGGAGCGAGCGCAGCAGCAAATTGCTTTCGGTGCCGTTGGAGAAGATGAGGCGCAGGCGGCGGTCCACCTCCCCGGCGGTGGTTTTCAACGGCTCGCCGACCTCGGCAACGTAGAGAGTAAGGCCATCGAGAACGAAAAAGTCCCCGGCTTCAATCGCACGGCGACCCGCTTCGATGGGCTGGGACTGGCGCATACCGGTCTTGACTTCCGCTTGCACGCGCTCGAACAAGGGCCGGAAGGTTTCGAAGTCCTCGCAGGGCTTGCGATCCGCGACCTCCTCGGCGGCGCGCTTTTCGGCGCTGGTACGGACATGGCGCAAGACCGTGATGTCGTCCGCGCCGGCAACATCCGCTAGTTCGGCAGCCAGGTCGTCGATGTCGATAGTTTCGTCCGCTGAAGCGGCAACGGTCGATGCCCCAGCAAGCAAGCCCTGATGGTCCAGCGGCTCAATCAAGGTGCGGCAATCCGGTAGCGCGCGTAGACGGTCGAGCCGCACGGCATATAGGCGCTCGAATATGTCGCGGTCTTCGCCATGCTGAGGCGCACGCCCGTGCTGCTCTGTGAAGCGTTGGATTTCCTCGAAGCCGGCAATGACACGCTCCTCGCTGGCTGGGCGGCCATTTTTCTTCTCAGGCGGCGCGAACTCGGCCAGCTCTGCCGCCAGGTCGTCAAGATCGGAGTTACTCATAGCGTCCCTCCGCCCTGAACCGCATGAAGGCGGCCGCACCTTCGGCAAGGTGCTTTTCCCAGGCGTCCTGCGAGGTAACCGATGGAGCCCTCCCACGTTCGCGTTTGAACTCAACCGCGCGCTTGGCGATCACTTTGGCATCTTCAGGCGTGATAGAGGTGCGTTTGGCCGAGATGGCCGCCGCGACCTGCTTCAAGCTGTCCTCGCTCATTGTCTTGGCGAGGATGGCATAGGCTTCGCCAAAGGGGTTGATGCGGTCGATGAGGTCAATGTCCAGCTCGCGCACGTCCATCGCAAAGCGGCGCACGCCATCGATCAGGGCGGTGTTGGGCGATCCGTCGCTCTCGCCTTCGGTGACAAGCCGCTTGGCCTGCTGCGTAAGGTTGAGGGCGGCGATGGCGTGCTGGCGTACCGCCTCCTGATCTTCAGCGTCAAGCTCGGGATATTTGTCCTTGATAATCTTGCCCATGCGAACCTGCGTGAGCTCCTCGGGAACCAGCTCTTCGTCGAACAAGCCACGCTCGATGGTGTGCTTGTCCTGCACGAAAGCCGCGATCACTTCGTTCAAGTCTTCCTGGCAGATGCGCGCTGCCTCTTTGCTCTTGGGTTCGGCGAGGCCCTTGATCTCGATCTGGTAGGCCCCTGTCTGCTCATTGACACCGATGTTGCAGCGGTCCGGGTCATAGCCACCCTCGCCATAATTAAAGCCTGGCGTCGGGCCGCTGTCGGGATTCTTGGGCTTGAACTCGAAGCGCGGAGCGAGAACCTGCTCCATCAGCAGACTCGCCGCGATGGCCTTCAACGTATCGTTAATGGCCTCGGTGACCGCTTCCTCGGTCGCGTCCGGCTCGGCGATAAGGTTGGTGAACCTCGCGCGAGTCTTTCCAGGCGCATCTCGGGTGGCACGACCAATGATCTGAACGATCTCGGTCAAGCTGGCACGGTAGCCCACGGTCAGCGCGTGTTCGCACCAAATCCAGTCGAAGCCTTCCTTCGCCATACCCAGCGCGATGATGATGTCCACATGGTCGCGATTGTTCTTCTGAGCCGGGTCTTTCAACGCGGCGGACACTCGGTCGCGCTTCGAGGCATCGTCATCGACCAGATCAGCGATGCGCAACACGCGGTCATCGGGGAGCTTAACGAGCTGGAACCCTGTGGTGGCGTCGATGCCATGCCACTCCCCCAGCGCCTCGATGATGTGCTCCACCTCGCGCATTTTGTCCTTCGTGCTTTCGCGCGAATTGACGTTGGGGATGTGGATGATGGTCTTCTCAACAGGGTCGAGGACATTGAGAATGTCATCGACATAAGGCCCGCTGTAGAAGAAATAGCCGATGTCGAGTTGCTTGAGGTACTCGTAGCCGTTGAGCTGTTCGTAGTAGGTGTAGGTAACGGTATCGAATTTCGACTCGTCGTGCGGAGCGAGGACGGCCTCCGCGTCGCCCCGGAAGTAGGAGCCGGTCATGGCGACGATGTGCGTCTTGTCTCGCGCGATGAACTGGCCCAGGTGCGTGCCCAGCTTGTTGTCGGGGTTGGCCGAAACGTGATGAAACTCATCGACGGCGATCAGACGGTCGTCGAACGCCTCGATGCCATAGGCATCGACCGCGAATCGGAAAGTGGCGTGCGTGCAGACCAGCACCTTGTCGTCGCCTTCGAGGAACGCGCCGAGGGACTTGACCTTACCGCCGTTGTCGTTGCCTGGCGCATTGCACAAGTTCCACTTTGGCTCGACGTGCCAATCAGCCCAGAAGCCGTACTTTGACAGCGGCTCATCGTTGAAGCTGGCCCCGATGGACTTCTCGGGCACGACGATGATGGCTTGCCTCAAGCCCTGGTTCTGCAATTTGTCGAGCGCCACGAACATCAGGGCGCGACTCTTACCCGAAGCGGGCGGCGACTTGATGAGCAGGTACTGCTCGCCCCGCTTGTCATAGGCCCGCTCCTGCATCGGACGCATACCGAGCGCATTAGCCTTGGTTGATGCACCGTTACGCGCATACGTAACAGATACGGAGGGGACGCTCCGAGGTTTGATGTTGTTCATGAGGAAGGTCTCGCTTCGGTGCTGCGTTGTGCCGGCTTTGCTGTCATGTGATATGGCCATAACGCCTGCCGCTGTTCATGACACGAACCTCCGCCAGACGGTCACCGAAAGATGTTTCGAAATCGTCCGCCTCCAATGCCCTCATGACGAATCGGCCTTCGGCTCGTTGGAACAAAAGGACCTTGCCATCGTAGATGTCGAAACCATGCGTTTCCGGGATAGGCAGCGAGATCTTCTCCATCATGTTGTTCCCTAGACGGAGGTTATTCGCTACGGGTTCGCCAGTCGGAGTTTCGAAGACAACCTGCCCGATGACGGAGTTGGCTGGCAGGTCGGCCGGAGGGTTAAACCCAAAATATCTGGACATTCCCCGAGGAAAGTCGATCTGGTTACCTGGGCGGTGAGGCCCGCGATTCTTGGTGACATACCCTGCTTCGATCCAGAAGACAGGTGTCGCAGCATGGTCGACATCGACGTTGGGCTGGTTCTCAACGACTCGCCGAAAAAAGGAGGTACTCCATCGCTCCTCGTAAACATCCAAGATATCGGCAACAGGTGTGGCCTGTTCCCATAGAAGTTCGGCTGCTACGAGGGTGGGACGGAGCACTACGTCGAACTCGTTGATGCCATGCGTGATAACGGAGGCACCGGCTTCGACGCTCTTGCGAAGGCCATTCGACGAAAAGTTTCCGGAACCAACAACTGCACCAGACCGCTCGGCCTCTTGGTTCAGCAGCATGGCCATCTTGGCGTGAAAATCGCGCCGGGGGACAAAACCGCTTTGGTCTAAAACATACATCCCATCGTGAATCCTGACGTCCACGTTCGGTCGCGAACACAACAATCGAAGGGCTTGCGGCTGAGTGCGACCATAGTCAATGCCAAAGAGCCATCGCGAAGGTGTATCTGCCCAGAAATTTCCGGCAAACGTCAAATCGAACAAGGCGGCGCCAGACTGGGTCGCATAGGCGTACAGCCCAAGGAAGTCGGTGGCCGCGATCTCTTCATGGATGCGTCGGATCTCCGATATCGTGGTCGGTGCATTCGCGTCGCGGTGTAGGAAAGTCGAAAGATTCAAGATGCCCCCCAATTACGCTCGTTTGACTCGGCGCTGCCCGGCACCCGCTTGACCGGACATGCGTGAATAGAGCTCAAAGAGTTTTTCAAGGCGCTCCGTGTCATTCTTGAATAAGCGACCTATATAGATTCTCTCCACAACTTCATCGTTACGCTCATGTGCGCGAAGTAGATCGGTCGGCATTGCGTCAGGCGCATAGAGTTCGGCAAGAGTCTGCGGGTAGTGGCGCTCACGCGCTAGCAGGATCTCTTGTGCGCATCTGGTGAGGTCATCGATATTCTTCTCTGTCAACTTAGGCAGTGGGAAGGTATTCCAGCCGATGGTGTTCGAATACCGGAAGTCGGTTTTCATTTTTCCGCACACGGTTGCAATCCACACGAGATGAAGTCGTGACGCCAACACCGCCAAGTTCCATAGCGGCGCGTCATACAGCGCGAACAAGAGATCGCTAACGATCACGCTGCCGTCTAAAAGGTCCACAGGCAGGTATGGTCGGCGCTCGGACGAGACTTTCGCCACGACAAGCGAATGCTGCTTAGCGGTACCGGCAATTTGGACGAAGCGATGAGGCCGTGCCGCGAAGTCGCGGGTAGAACTGGCAGCACTTGATAGGCGAAAATCCCGTACTTGGTCCAACACCGTCTTCAGGTAGGGGTGTTGCTGCGCATAAGGCGCATCGTCGTCCTCAATCCACAGGCACCACCGAGGTTTTCCCTGGATCATCTGTTCAGAGCCCATGTACGGGCGAACGAAGCGTTCGAGTTCGGGGTGCTGCATCAGCACACGTGCTCGTTCCTCGCCGTCCAAAACAAATGCACCACCATCACGCGGCATGTTGCCAAACAGCATGGGCGATACAGATGAAATCGGTCGACGCTCCTGCTCCACCGAGTTGACGCGCCCCGGCACAAGGTAGGCATTGATATAGTCAACTTGCCGCTCCTGCACGGAGCCATCCTCACTCACGGAGAACAACCTTTTAATAGGTTGTGGCGTGGATGAAATACCCACGATGGCCACAGTCACACCAGCGTTATTGCTTGCGAGATTGGTCCACTTGAAGGATGTGTGCGCGAATACGATCTGGTGTCCGGTGTTAAAAATTGCAGGCCACAAAATAGGAACCTGCAAGCCTTGGCAGATTGAGTTGGTGGAAACGAAGGCAGTGGCCGCATTAGTGCGCTCGCCATATGCTGCAGCCTTCATGAACCACCCGGCAACGTAGTCCAGAGATTTCCACGCGACACCAATGCGTTCGAAGATCGCCTTAAGCTCGCCCTTCTGTTCGTCTGACTGCCACTTGCTTCCCAGATACGGCGGGTTGCCACAAATATATGTTTCGCCCCCTTCGTTCTCGAAGTCGATCTGGGCTTGGTCCAACGGCGAGCTGAACAGGTCGTCCGCCTGCAACTTCACCCCCGTTCCAGTCGGCGGGCAAACGCTCAACCAATCAAGACGCAGCGCGTTGCCGCAGGTAATCCAGTTCTCATTGCGCAGGGGCAAGAACTCGGCCAGGGCCAGCTTCTGCCCTCGGTACAGCACGTCGCACTGGTACTCGGCGATGACCAGCGCAAGGCGGGCGATCTCCGCCGGGAAGTCGCGCAGCTCAATCCCGCGAAAGTTGGTGAGCGGGATGTCAGACGCGCGATCTGGTTCGCCGCGCCGCTTGTTGATCTCTGCCTCGATGGCACGCATCTCTTTGTAGGCGATAACAAGGAAGTTACCCGAGCCGCAGGCCGGGTCGAAAACTCGGATCTTGGCGATGCGCTTGCGCAGGTTGAGCAAGGTGCGCGGGTTGTCACCCGCCTCTTCTAGCTTTGCACGCAGGTCGTCGAGAAACAGCGGGTTCAGCACCTTCAGGATGTTGGGAACACTGGTGTAGTGCATCCCCAGCTCGCCGCGCTCCTCGTCCTCGGCGACGGCCTGGATCATCGATCCGAAGATGTCCGGGTTGATCTTGGTCCAGTCCAGCCCGCCGACGTGCAGCAGGTAGGACCGGGCGATCTTGCTGAATCGCGGCACTTCGTCGCCGCCAGAGAACAACTGCCCGTTGACGTAGGGGAAATCGTCGATATTGGCCCACCGGGGCAGCCCGGCGGCCGCCCGGTCTTCACGCTTGGTATTCATGGTGCGGAACAGCGTGGCGATGACCTCGTGCGTATTGGTCGAATCCCCCGCACTCATCCGCGCGACGGTCTCGGTGAACTTGCCCCTGCCGCCAAAGATATCGGTGTCCTCGGCGAAGAAGCAGAAGATCAGCCGCGCCATGAGCTTGTTCATGTCGTGGCGGCGCTCCGCTGTGCCCCAGGCCGGGTTGTCTTTCAACAATTCAACGTACAGCCGGTTCAGCCGACTGGTGGCCCGGATGTCGAAAGCGTTTTCACTGATCTGGCGGACGGTGCTGATGCCCGCCAGCGGCAGGAAGAAGCCGAAGTGATCGGGAAAGTCCTTGAAGGCGCAGGCGACGGTCTCGCCGCTGGTCAGGTCTTCGGCCTCGAAGTCCGCGCCGTCCGTAGCAAGGATGAACTTCGCCTTGGCCTTGGCCGTCGCAGGGCTGGCCTTGAGAGCGGCCAGCGTCTGCGTCACCCGCCCAGCGTCGCTGGTCAGAATGTGGATGTTGCTGGTCTGGAGAACACCGCCGAGGTCGGATTTGTTCGACGCCCCCGCACGCAGGCGCTTGATTGTCGTCGCCTTGTTGCCAAAGGCTTCAAGGAAGGCGTAGGGGAACTCTGCACGGTCGAAGGGCTGCTCCGCGAGGTCGGTGATGGCTTGTTCGATTTCTACGGCATTCATCGGCGTGCAGCCCCCCCTAGGGGCGAGGCCGCCAAGTTGCTATCGTTTTGCGGGGCGCTCATGTCTTGTCCTGCGTCTTCTCGGCTATCTGCGCGGCAATCCAGCGATCCAACTCGCTGCGACGAAACCGCCAGGTGCCGCCCAGCTTGAATCCCGGTATCTCCCCCTGCTGGGCCAGCCGGTATACGGTCTTCTTCCCTGCCTTGAGGTAGACCGCCACTTCATCCAGCGTGAGAATTTCGCTATCGGGTTGGTTCATTTCAGGCGGCTCGCTTGGTGTCGCGCGGCGAAGTCTTCCAAAGTTTGGCCAAGTTTACCATTTGAGCTGCCCGAATGAACCCGGAATCTCATGTGGCGAAGCCACAGATTCGGCCGGCGCTCCGCCCTGCGGCAAGTTCGCCACACCAGCTTGACGGCAACGCCATGTGCTTTGGCCGCCAGGTCGTAAATGGATTACGCCAAGAAGGTGGACGGCGTGTCTTTTTCCAAGGAAAGCAGGCAACGTAGTAGCCTGTGGCCTCATCTGGATGAGACGGGCTGAGCAATATCAGCGTAAGGCGTGCGATGGGCAAAGAGGAAACAGAGAAAGTGGATATGGAACATTGGCTACATGAACGGATCGGCCCAGCCTACGATGCGTTGAAGGCCGACCCAGGCCGCGCCGTTACCGCTGACCAGGTGCGCACCCGTCTGGCCGACATCGCCCAAGCTATCGAACTGGCCCGCCGCGTCGATGCGGACCTAGAATCCCTAACGCCCTTTGACCCGGCCGAAGACCTGACCACCGCCGAAGCCGTGGCCGCATTCTTGGCGGACGCCGAGGCCACGGCCGACCCGGCTTATATCGAGCACGCGCACCAGGTCGCGGCACGTGCGCGAACCATGCACGGCATCGCGTCGTGAGCGAGCTGGCCAGCATCGCCATTCCTGGCGGTGCTGCAGTTGGATCTCATCGCCGGAAATGACGATGCGAGATCCACGCCAAGGGGAAGAGTAAGGCGGGGCGTCATCGCCCCATCTGGCGATGCTCGAGCGCCGGCGCGCATCGCCACTTCCGACGATGCAGGCCCGGAGACAACAAGGGCAGCCATTGGCTGCCCTTGTTGTTCCTAGTATGTGGCTTACGCTGGGTGAAGCGACTGGCGCACGGCATTCAGTGCCTCACGGAAGTCCGCCGGCGTCGCTCGGCCCGTCTCGGCCTGGTAGAAGACGACCATGAAGGCATTGGCGACTGCTTCGGCCAGCGGCCCGAGCTGCCGGGCTGCATCCTGGTCAATCCAGTCTAGGGCCGCGAGCTGCACGGCCGCATGATGCACTGCCTGAGTTGCGTTGGTAGGATTCAAAGTTGCCATGATTCACCTCTCCATCAGGTGGGTTAATGGAAGTGTCGGCCGGCCCCACGCCGGCCGACGCGCCTTTCACGCCGGCGTCGTGCGATTCACGAAAGCAGCGACTTCATCATCGGGATCGGCCGCCTGATTACCGGCCTGCTCGCCGGCCAAGCTGTCGCCATCGAAGGCAGGAGCCTCTGCCGCAGTGCTGGCTCGGATCGCCGTTGCCACTTGGCCGCCGATCGTTTGGTCCATGCGTTCGTGGAAGCCCTCCGCAAGTTGCACCGCCTTGCCCCTGAGCACGGCACCCGCACCCTTCGCCAGCTCGCCGGCGGTGCCCGCAGCCAATGCTGCGGCACGAGTCAGGCCACTGCGGCCAGTGCTGCCTGGTGCGGCCTGCTGCCCCTGCCCAACACCGCCGGCTGAGGGCTTGGGTTCACTCTTGGCCGACTTGTCGGCACCGTCGCCGGTGCTGGTGGTCGAACTGCTGCCCTTGTCGCCGGCGCCGCCCTTGTCACCCCCCTTCGAGCCGGCCGAGCTGCTGCCGCCACCCGACGACGAGCCCCCGAAGCCCGCAGCCTGCGCGAAGGGCGATCCCCCTGCGCCGGCTGAGTCCTGACCGCCCGAAGCACCCGCGCCCCCCACGCTCGCCATCATGTCCATGCCCGCGCCGGCATCGCCGGTCGCGCTGCCTTGGGCCTTCTCGAAGGCGGCTTTGACGGCCGAAGCCCCGCCGGCGAGGTTGGCCGCGCCACTCATCACGGCAGCGCCGGCCATGCTTGCAGCGCCGGCCGCAACACTGGCAGCCCCCATCGCGGCACCAACAGCAGCGCCCGCACCGAAGTTGCCGATGCCACCGGCGTTCCCAACGCCCGTACCGGAAATCACGCCGGCGACCAGCGGCGGCACGCGATTGACCAGCAGCAGCAACGCCAGGCAGAACACCAGCATCACGCCCAGCTCCTCGAAGTTCAGTGTGCCCTTGCTCATCTTGGCGTAGAAGCTGGACAGCAGATCATTCCCGATGCCAACAAGCAGCACCATCGTCATGATCTGCACGGCGACGCCCAGCACGGTCTTGTAGTAGTTGATCGCCATGTCGGAAGTCCAACGCGATCCGCCGAAGCCGAGGAAGAAGATGCCGGCATAGGACAGCAGCCAGGCTGACACGAGCAGCAGCAACATGTTCACGGCGATGACAGCCAGCAGAAGCAGGATGCCGGCGCTCAAGACCACGCCCACAAAGCTGTCGATGGGCGACCAGGCCGACAGGTTGTTGATGGCCTGCTTCCAGATCAGGAAGCCCACATCGACGATGCCCGACGGCGTGATCGAGGAGATACCGGAAGCCTGCTCGCCAATCCTGGACAGCGACTGGATGATCGAGTTGGCAAAGTTCGGCCCATTGCGCAGCAACCAGAGGAAGAAGCCGAAGAACAGGATGAACCTGATGAACTCGGCGAAGAACTCACCAATGTCAGCCTTGCGCAGCGCCATGAAGCCGAAGGTGATGACCAGCGAGATCGTGCCCAGCGTCCAGAACAAGAACGTCGCGGCATTCATCACCACCGTCTGCCAGGCCGTGGCCCGCGTGGCGAACTCCGTTACCACTTGGTCAAGCATCCCCTGGTTGGTGAGCTGGGCCGACGCGGCTGTGGAGTAGAGCGCGAGCGCGACGCCGATCAGCGCCGCCTTGTGCAGTGCTTTCATGGCTTCGCCTCCTGCCCCTTCGAGTCTTTCGGGTCGGCCAGTTCCAGCCAGTTCATCGGCTTCTCGGTCGGGGCGATGCCGCCGCCGGTCCGCGACCGGCGCGAGCACAGCCCGGCGAAAGTTTCGCGCGTCGCCTTGTCCTCGATCTTTTTGATCTTCTCGATCTGGCAGTTCGCGTCATTGACCTCGGGCATGGCCTGGGTGGCCGGCTTGCTGTCGCAGCCGGCCAGCAGCGCCACCACGAGGCCGGCAAGCAGCATCGTCGGTTTCATGGTGTCAGCCTCCCTGGTCAGCGGGTCAGTTCGAGCCAGTTTTTCGGGCTTGCCGTTTTCCCGATCCGCGATTCCGTCGAAGCGGCGTGCGCCGCCTGCTGCCGGGCCTCAAGGTCGGCGTCGGCCTGCATCTTGGTCGCCACCGCGTTCTGCTGCGCGATCAACAGGCCACGAATCTGTAAGAGCTGGTTGGCCTGCTGGCTGGCAAGCTGGTTGGCGTAGCCGATGGCCTGCATCTGGCCGGTCGCACCCTGCGCGGCCGACTGGAGACGCTGCAACGTCGCCGCGTCGGCCGTCAGGTTCGATTGCTGCTTGTCCAAGCCCTTGAACAACGCATCGTTGGCCTTCTTCTGCGACTGGCTGGCGAGCTGCCGCACGTTGTTCATGGCGGCCAATTCGGCGGCCGAGCAGCCAGTAGCCGAGAAGCACGGTGACCCCTTGTAGTAGTTCACGTCCTGGAACTTGCTGATGTAGCTGTCCAGGCTGCCGAGCTGCGTCTTGTAGTAGTCCAGCGTGTTGACGGCGTTCATCAGCCCATTGATGGTGGACTGCGCCTGATCCCAGATATAGGCTGCCGGAGCCATCGTGTTCTGGAGCTGGTTCTGATACTGCTGGAGCTGGGTGCTGTACTGCTCAATTTGCTTGAGCGTTTGAGCCACCGATTCGATGGCCGTCATGATGTTCTGCGACAGGTTGGTGCCGTCGATGACGGGGATACCCGCCTGCACAGGCGTGATGACGATGCTGCCGGCCAGAACGGCGGCGAGCGCGGTTTTAGCCGCTAAAAAACGGACGTGCTTCATGGTCGCAATCTCCATTCGATGAAAGGAAGGCAATGCCTTGACCAAGCTCGCGCTTGCCCACGGCAAGGTTTCATCGAAGAGCTACGCCACTAGCTAATCGGTATCGCCCTTGGCACTGAGGCCCGGACTTCAGTGTTTCTGTTCTCGGCCCTTATGGGTGTCTCTGGCCTTATGCGTCCTCCCAAGTGTTGATAACGGCCAGGCCGGCGGCCCGGAAGAGGTTTGTGTCGCGTGCAGCACGCCGCAATTTAGCGGCTAAAACTCTCATGATTCGACCCTCGGCTGCACTACCGACTTCATGAGCCGGCTCATTTCGTCCTGGGTGGCCTCAATCCGACCCAGCAGAGCGAGGATCGTGTCATCGCCGAAGCGGGCTGTGCGCGGGTCGTCGGTGAGCCAAAGCTTGAGCAAGCCGCCTAGCCGGCCAAGGTCGCCATTCACGCGCACCAGCTCGCGCACGTACTCGTAATCCATGACGCCCTTGATCTGGTAGCCCTGGCCCACGTCGCGCAGGTAGCGCGCAACGCTGATCCCCGCCCTCTTGGCGTTCGCCTCGATCAGTTCACGCTCTTCGGGAAGGCAGTACACCTTGATGGGCGGGCTGCTCTTCCGCGTGACTCTCTTCTCGTCGTCCATTCATTCTCCAACCGGCGGTAGCCGGCAGCCTCGCAGAGCAGGATGCCCCGTTGAGCGCCCCCGGCGCGAATAAGGGGACGTGAAGAAGGACAACCCGCTTGCGGGTGGGCCTACTTCACACATCCTGCCCGCATAACGGCGTTGATTACTCCAAGGAAAGTCCTCGTCCGGCACCGCAAATCTTTCGCGGAAACCGCACGTTTGGAACGCAACAGCGCGAAAATGAACAGTAATAGCCGGTTTCCGCATGGTTTCCGTGCGCTTGCAGCGATCCATTTGCGTATCGCAGCGATTCATTCCGCCGCTTGTTGCGGTTGAGTTATGGGATTTTCGGAACCAGCCGGCGCGTTGGTGATGTGCCGATGGACGTACTTCAGGAAAGTCTCATAGCGAAACGGAATGCGCCCGATCTCGTGCATGTGCTCCCAGATGATCTTTAGCGCAAAGCCTGCGGCCATTGCTTCCATCACGTCCGAGCGCGCCGCCATGAACGCGGGCAAGAAGTCCTTCCGCTTCAGCCGCCCGGTTTGCTGCGCGCGCATGAGCCGCGCGGCCAGTTCCTGTTCAATCTTTGTCGCCATGTCCGTAAACCTCCGTTATCAACTGAACTACTCCGAAGGTTACGGATTGGCAGCCTGCGCAACATTCCAATAATTGGCCAAACTGGTTGACATGAAGCGAGTGACGCAAGCACGTCTATCGAAACCGCGATAGGCACCACTCAGATTCAGCACCACGGAAAAGTTGAACGCCAAAAAGAGGGCCGAAAGATTGCCTGGCAGCTTGCTGCCCCTCAAGAGTCAATGCTCAGCCGGCCGCAATCGTCGGAACGGAGACAATGGCCAGCCTCGCCGAAAATGACGATGCTGCAGCTTGGTGGGCGCGCCAAAAAAAGTGGCGCCATATGTGACCGTGGCACCGAATAGAACTGTTGTATGTTGTAGCGCGCTACAACATACAACATACAACGTCAGTCCATTGACACTTGAGGGGCGTAGCGTTTTAGCCGCTAAAAAAGGGGTCGTCTCAGAAAACGGAAAATAAAGCACGCTAAGGCATAGCCGAACCTGCCAAGCTTGCTCCACCCTGTAGTGACGCGATCAGCGGGCAGGAAACGTTCCCCCTTCGCGCATGGCAGGCGCACACCAACTCAGACAGCACGGCCTCCATGCGCGCCAGGTCAGCCATTTTCTCGCGCACGTCCTTGAGCTTGTGCTCGGCCAGACTGCTGGCTTCCTCGCAATGGGTGCCATCCTCCAGCCGCAGCAGCTCGGCGATCTCATCCAGGCTGAAGCCCAGCCGCTGGGCTGATTTCACGAAGCGCACCCGCGTTACATCCGCCTCGCCATAGCGGCGGATGCTGCCATAGGGCTTGTCAGGCTCCAGCAACAAGCCCTTGCGCTGATAGAAACGGATGGTCTCCACATTGACCCCGGCCGCCTTGGCGAAAACGCCAATGGTCAGGTTCTCCAAATTGTTTTCCATATCGCTTGACTCCGTACATGAGTACGGAAGTAAGGTTACGCTATCCAATTTCAATTCGAAAGGACAAGCGCATGTCTGAACCAAAAACCGGGCGCGGCGCGCTCTTCACTGGAGGGCTTGCCGCCATCCTCGCCTCGGCTTGCTGCCTCGGGCCGTTGGTTCTGATCGCCTTGGGGTTCAGCGGCGCTTGGATCGGCAACTTGGCGGTGTTGGATCCCTATCGCCCCATCTTTATCGGCGTGGCGCTGGTGGCGTTGTTCTTCGCCTGGCGGCGCATCTACCGGCAGGCAGCGGCCTGCAAACCGGGTGAGGTCTGCGCGATTCCCCAAGTGCGAGCTACTTACAAGCTCATTTTCTGGATCGTGGCCGCGCTGGTTCTGGTCGCGCTCGGATTTCCCTACGTCATGCCATTTTTCTACTGATCGGAGTTCACCATGAAGAAACTGTTTGCCTCCCTCGCCCTCGCCGCCGTTGTTGCCCCCGTCTGGGCCGCCACCCAGACCGTCACGCTGTCCGTACCGGGCATGACCTGCTCCGCCTGCCCGATCACTGTCAAGAAGGCGATTTCCAAGGTCGAAGGCGTCAGCAAAGTTGACGTGACTTTCGAGACACGCCAAGCGGTCGTCACCTTCGACGATGCCAAGACCAGCGTGCAGAAGCTGACCAAGGCAACCGCAGACGCGGGCTATCCGTCCAGCGTCAAGCAGTGAGTCACTGAAAACGGCACCGCAGCACAACGGACGTCATTGTCTGGCGCCACAAACGATAAAGGATCTGTTGCATGACCCATCTAAAAATCACCGGCATGACTTGCGACTCGTGCGCGGCGCACGTCAAGGAAGCGCTGGAAAAAGTGCCAGGCGTGCAGTCGGCGGTGGTGTCCTATCCGAAGGGCACAGCGCAACTCGCCATCGTGCCGGGCACATCGCCGGACGCGCTGACTGCCGCCGTGGCCGGACTGGGCTACAAGGCAACGCTAGCCGATGCGCCACTGGCGGACAACCGCGTCGGACTGCTCGACAAGGTGCGGGGATGGATGGCCGCCGCCGAAAAGCACAGTGGCAACGAGCCCCCGGTGCAGGTAGCGGTCATTGGCAGCGGTGGAGCCGCGATGGCGGCGGCGCTGAAGGCCGTCGAGCAAGGCGCGCAGGTCACGCTGATCGAGCGCGGCACCATCGGCGGCACCTGCGTCAATGTCGGCTGTGTGCCGTCCAAGATCATGATCCGCGCCGCCCACATCGCCCATCTGCGCCGGGAAAGCCCGTTCGATGGCGGTATTGCGGCAACTGTGCCTACGATTGACCGCAGTAAGCTGCTGGCCCAGCAGCAGGCCCGCGTCGACGAACTGCGGCACGCCAAGTACGAAGGCATCCTGGGCGGTAATCCGGCCATCACCGTTGTGCACGGTGAGGCGCGCTTCAAGGACGACCAGAGCCTTACCGTCCGTTTGAACGAGGGTGGCGAGCGCGTCGTGATGTTCGACCGCTGCCTGGTCGCCGCGGGTGCCAGCCCGGCGGTCCCGCCGATTCCGGGCTTGAAAGAGTCACCCTACTGGACTTCCACCGAGGCCCTGGCGAGCGACACCATTCCCGAACGCCTTGCCGTAATCGGCTCGTCGGTGGTGGCGCTGGAGCTGGCGCAAGCCTTTGCCCGGCTGGGCAGCAAGGTCACGGTCCTGGCGCGCAATACCTTGTTCTTCCGTGAAGACCCGGCCATCGGCGAGGCGGTGACAGCCGCTTTCCGTGCCGAGGGCATCGAGGTGCTGGAGCACACGCAAGCCAGCCAGGTCGCCCATATGGACGGTGAATTCGTGCTGACCACCACGCACGGTGAATTGCGCGCCGACAAACTGCTGGTTGCCACCGGTCGGACACCGAACACGCGCAGCCTCGCGCTGGACGCAGCGGGGGTCACTGTCAATGCGCAAGGTGCCATCGTCATCGACCAAGGCATGCGCACGAGCAACCCGAACATCTACGCGGCCGGCGACTGCACCGACCAGCCGCAGTTCGTCTATGTGGCGGCAGCGGCCGGCACCCGTGCCGCGATCAACATGACCGGCGGCGATGCGGCGCTCGACCTGACCGCAATGCCGGCCGTGGTGTTCACCGATCCGCAAGTGGCGACCGTGGGCTACAGCGAGGCGGAAGCCCACCACGACGGGATCGAGACCGACAGCCGCACCTTGACCTTGGACAACGTGCCGCGTGCGCTCGCCAACTTCGACACACGCGGCTTCATCAAGTTGGTTATCGAGGAAGGCAGCCATCGGCTGATCGGCGTACAGGCGGTCGCGCCGGAAGCGGGTGAACTGATCCAGACGGCGGCTCTGGCCATTCGCAACCGCATGACGGTGCAGGAACTGGCCGACCAGTTGTTCCCCTACCTGACGATGGTCGAGGGGTTGAAGCTCGCGGCGCAGACCTTCAACAAGGATGTGAAGCAGCTTTCCTGCTGCGCCGGGTGAGAAAAAGGAGGTGTTCAATGAACGCCTACACGGTGTCCCGGCTGGCTCTTGATGCCGGGGTGAGCGTGCATATCGTGCGCGACTACCTGCTGCGCGGATTGCTGCGCCCGGTGGCGTGCACACCAGGCGGCTACGGCTTGTTCGATGACGCCGCCTTGCAACGGCTGTGCTTCGTGCGGGCGGCCTTCGAGGCGGGCATCGGCCTCGACGCGCTGGCGCGGCTGTGCCGGGCGCTGGATGCGGCGGACGGCGACGAAGCGGCCGCGCAGCTTGCCCTGCTGCGTCAGTTCGTCGAGCGTCGGCGCGAAGCGTTGGCCGATCTGGAAGTGCAGTTGGCCACCCTGCCGACCGAGCCGGCACAGCACGCGGAGAGTCTGCCATGAACAACCCCGAGCGCTTGCCGTCCGAGACGCACAAACCGATCACCGGCTACCTGTGGGGCGGACTGGCTGTGCTGACTTGCCCCTGCCACCTGCCCATCCTCGCTGTCGTGCTGGCCGGCACAACCGCCGGTGCTTTCCTCGGCGAGCATTGGGTCATCGCGGCGCTCGGTTTGACCGGCCTGTTCCTTCTGTCCCTGTCGCGGGCGCTGCGGGCATTCAGGGAAAGAGAATGAGCGCTTTCCGGCCGGATGGATGGACGACGCCGGAACTGGCCCAAGCGGTCGAGCGCGGGCAGCTTGAACTGCACTACCAGCCCGTCGTCGATCTGCGCAGTGGTGGGATTGTCGGCGCGGAAGCCCTGTTGCGCTGGCGTCATCCGACGCTTGGACTATTGCCACCGGGCCAGTTCCTGCCCGTGGTCGAATCGTCCGGCCTGATGCCTGAAATCGGCGCTTGGGTGCTGGGCGAAGCCTGCCGCCAGATGCGTGACTGGCGAATGCTGGCATGGCGACCGTTCCGGCTGGCCGTCAATGTTTCGGCGAGCCAAGTGGGACCGGACTTCGACGGGTGGGTAAAGGGCGTGCTGGCTGATGCCGAGTTGCCCGCCGAGTATCTCGAAATCGAGCTGACCGAATCGGTCGCGTTTGGTGATCCGGC
The DNA here is from genome assembly GCF_001836405.1 of Pseudomonas sp. HMSC057H01. NCBI lineage: Bacteria > Pseudomonadati > Pseudomonadota > Gammaproteobacteria > Pseudomonadales > Pseudomonadaceae > Pseudomonas > Pseudomonas sp. HMSC057H01. Next base: position 332,068 of record NZ_KV828379.1, read on the forward strand.
GATCTTCCCCGCCCTGGACGCCTTGCGGCAGATCGGTGTGCGCTTCGCCGCCGATGACTTCGGGACGGGGTATTCCTGTCTGCAACATCTGAAGTGCTGCCCAATCAGCACGCTCAAGATCGACCAATCGTTTGTCGCCGGGCTCGCCAACGACCGCCGCGACCAAACCATCGTGCACACCGTGATTCAGCTTGCGCACGGGCTGGGCATGGATGTGGTGGCTGAAGGCGTGGAAACATCGGCGAGTCTTGATCTATTGCGACAAGCGGACTGCGACACAGGACAAGGCTTCCTGTTCGCGAAGCCAATGCCGGCGGCGGCATTCGCCGTCTTCGTCAGTCAATGGAGGGGTGCCACCATGAATGCAAGTGACTCGACCACCACCAGTTGCTGCGTGTGCTGCAAGGAAATCCCGCTCGATGCCGCCTTCACCCCGGAAGGCGCGGAATACGTCGAGCACTTCTGCGGGTTGGAGTGTTATCAACGCTTCGAAGCGCGTGCCAAGACAGGGAACGAAACCGATGCCGATCCGAACGCCTGCGACTCGCTACCGTCAGATTGAGGCATACCCTAACTTGGCGTCAGACCATCCGGCGCTAAATCGTCAGAATAGAGTTGCCTTCCGAATTGATTGACATACGCCGTCAAGGGTCATGGATTTCTTCCTGACACATTTCCCTCAGGAGGATACCTTGCACGGTCAGCGCATCGGTTACGTCCGCGTCAGCAGCTTCGACCAGAACCCAGAACGGCAGCTCGAACAGATCCAGGTGGATAAAGTGTTCACCGACAAGGCGTCGGGCAAGGACACACGGCGGCCCGAACTGGAACGGCTGCTCGCCTTCGTGCGCGAAGGCGACACGGTCGTGGTGCACAGCATGGATCGTCTGGCGCGCAACCTCGACGACCTGCGCCGCCTGGTGCAGGGCCTCACCCAGCGCGGCGTACGCATCGAGTTCCTTAAGGAGCATTTGACCTTCACCGGCGAGGACTCGCCGATGGCGAACCTGATGCTGTCGGTAATGGGCGCGTTCGCCGAGTTCGAACGCGCCTTGATCCGCGAGCGGCAGCGCGAGGGCATCGCGCTCGCCAAGCAGCGCGGGGCCTACCGTGGCAGGAAGAAATCCCTGTCGTCTGAGCGTATTGCCGAACTGCGCCAACGTGTCGAGGCTGGCGAGCAAAAGACCAAGCTGGCTCGTGAATTCGGAATCAGTCGCGAAACCCTGTATCAATACTTGAGAACGGATCAGTAAATATGCCACGTCGTTCAATCCTGTCCGCCGCCGAGCGCGAAAGCCTGCTGGCGTTGCCGGACACCAAGGATGAGTTGATCCGTCACTACACGTTCAGCGAAACCGACCTCTCCATCATCCGGCAGCGGCGCGGCCCGGCTACCGGGCTAGCGGCCTCAATCTGGTAACGGCTGCCGTCGTGTTGTGGAACACGGTCTATCTGGAACGGGCTGCGCACGCGCTGCGTGGCAACGGCCATGCCGTTGATGACGCGCTGTTGCAGTACCTGTCGCCGCTCGGTTGGGAGCACATCAACCTCACCGGCGATTACCTCTGGCGCAGCAGCGCCAAGATCGGCGCGGGCAAGTTCAGGCCGCTACGACCGCTGCAACCGGCTTAGCGTGCTTTATTTTCCGTTTTCTGAGGCGACCCCAAAAAGGACCGACCGGAGCTGACCACCTCTTCTGGCGTACAACTCAACGGCCGAAGGCCGACCATCGGCAAGGGCTTGGCGTCGCCCTACAGGGCGGCGGCAAATGCCGCGCCTAGTGGATGATCTTGGAAGATCATGGATGGAATTTTCGAACCAGCCGCAAGCCCGCGCCGTTACTGTGTTTTCCAGTTTTTGGCGGGGAACGTTGCTACGGGTGAAGGGGAACGTTACTACGGAGATTGGGGAACGTTACTACGGGCTTCGGCCTCCCGATTTCCCACTTCCCTTCCGCATATTCGGACACCTTCCAGCCCACGGCGGCAAGCTCGGCCAGAGCCTTGCGGGCCTTCTGACGGCGCTTCTTCATGGCCTCAGCGTTCGCGTCGTCCGGCCAAACGTAACCGGAAAGGGTATCCAGTTCCACGCGGCCGGCTTTGCCAGGATCGATCCAGCCGCATAGTCGTTGGTGAATCAGGCGGGCCGGATCGGTTTGTAGCGCCCGCACCTCGGCCATCTCAATGCGGGTATACGGACGCCGCCCAAGAATCGCCTCTGCAATCTGAGGATTCAGCGCGACGAATAGCCGTCCGTCCTCCTCATCGAAGGCATAGCTCATCAAGTGAAAAGACCGTTGCCTGCTCCCTTTGGTGACTACTACTGTCACGTTTGCCATGCGCAGCAAGCACGCCTTGATCGCCCTGATATTGTCGCCGCCATCGGTCAAGCCGATCTCGCTTAGTAGGCTGGCCATGCTCTCTCTCACGACAAGCGCATCCTGCCCTACCGCGTCAAATTTTGGCTCAAGGAATAGACGGAGCTGCTTCGGTAAGTCTGCTGTTGGCTCCGACGTCAGGATAATGCCTTTCGGCCCGCCAAGAGCCACCAGACCTTGCAGCAGCCGCATGTCATCGGCACCGAGCGGCTCAAAGCCGACGAACCGCGCTTGTTCATTCTCGGCGTAGTGATACGTCACATCGAGCTTGAGTTTCTTCCGTTCTCCGCGTTTGAGACTGCGGAACAAGCCGGGGACCAAGCAGTGCATTGGATCGTGCCTGGCATGGGTGAGGTCAAAAGCCATCGCTTCGCCTCCGGCCATCGCATCCCTTCTCCTCACTCCTGCGGGCCTCATGCAGTTCCACTGGCACCAGTACGCCGCCGGAGTGCCGCATGTACCAGCGATCAAGCGGCGTGGCGTCGTAGTTCTGCTTGCTGACGCCGAAACGCACGAAGTAGCTGCGGCGCTCATTACCGATGGGCTGCCGGTCGTGGGGGCGGTCGCTGAGGCGCTTTGCCTCATCCTCGGTCATGCGAGCGACGTAACCACACCACCTGGCGTTGTCGATCAACGCCGATGCGCCACGCGCAGCCTGCTGCTGGTCGGTTTGCCCTTCGCGGGCGCTTCCCTTGCTGACGTGGTGTAGGTAGAGCACGGATGCGCCCGTGGTGGCCGCAACGTGCTCCAACACGGCCACGAGGTGGGCCATGTTGCCGTTGCTGTTCTCATCGAGGGCGTGAATACGGCTCAGGGTATCCAGCACAATCAGCCTCGCCCCGGCACCGTCCTCAATGACGCGGCGCAGGTGAGCCTTGTTCATGATGTCCATGCGCTTGCCCATGATCGGCTCAAGCACCAAGTTCTCTGCGATGGCTTGGCGAGCTGCGTGCCCGAGGTGCTGGCCGATGGCGTGAACGCGCCGCACAAGCGCGGGCGGCGGGTCTTCACCGGCCAGATAGACCACGCGCCCGGAATGTGCGGGGGCAAGGCCCACGAGGTCGCCACCCGGAACGCTGCATGCGATGCTCATGGCCGCTTCTAGCGCCCAGAAACTCTTGCCCGTAGCCCCTGGGGCGACGAGCGCGCCGACCGTTCCCGCCAGGAAGCCAGGCCATAAGAAGTCCAGCACCGGCGGTTCGTGCTCAAACGCCGCCAGTACATCAATCGCCATGACGCTGTTCCCCGCTCAGTACAGGGACTCGTCGCTCAACACCTCGGCGATCTGCGAGGTTCGGAAGTAGACCCGCCGGCCGATCTTCAAGCGGGCCCTGTTGATTCGCTGCGCCCACTCGTTCGTTGCGCGCAAGCTGATCCGCAGTCCATCAGGCGAGCGATCAAGGACAGTGGCGAGCTGCGCGATGCTTAGCAGTGGGCCGAAGCGTTGCAGCAGCGTGTCTTCTATCGTCATTGCGTAAACCTCCGTTATCAACTGAATTGCTACGAAGGTTAGGTGCTATTGGGGGTTGCCTACATCTTATTAATTGTCCAAAATGGTTGACATGAAGAATGACCCAATCATCGTTATCTGGGAAGGTTGCGACCCCACCGTCTCGGAAGCCATCCGGCAGTTTCAAGATCGCTGGCGGCCGTACTCCGCATCCTCGCGGCGCTATCCCATCGTGCGATTGATACAGGAACTGATCGATCCCGCCGTGGCCGCCTACATGGCAGCCCTTCCAGTGCGCTATTCGGGCCACGTCCCCGGCGCCGGCACGGGAGTGAGCTTCAGCGCGATCATTCGACTGGTGGGGCTTGATGCGATGGTTCGCTTGCAGCGGCAATTGCTGCGCGCGTTCGTTCTCACGGAAGATCGACAGTCTGCGAGAGATCAGCGTTTTGTCGCAACGCTGGAATCACTGATCGAACTGGTGTGGGACTGTGCGTGCAAACGACCAGCCAAGTCACAGGTGCGCGACACCCGCCTGAATGGTGAACGTCAGCAGGGCTTCTGCCGGTTTTGCGGAGCACTCGCCGAGTTGACCTCGTTCGCCGGTGGGAGCGATGACCCAAAGGCTGACGACCCCGAGGAGAAACTTCGACTCAGCAGCCTGTACTGCCTGGATCACCGGCCCAAATTGCCGAATGGCGCATGGAATCCCTCATACAGACAAGCAAGACGCTCACTCGCGCAGTTCGATCTCGAACTCGCCAGGCTCAGCCAGCAGTGCGCAAAGCCAGCTACGCCTCAAGTGAAATCGGGCGATCAACTGGTTGACAGCTACTTCTTCCACTACGTCGCCGGCCAAACCTTTCAGCCAGCAGACAAAGCGGAGTTGCGCAATCAAGCGCGGCTCATGGTGGACTCGAAGCTGTCAGACCGCAAAAAACAGATGCTGATGCTCCAGTGGTCTGGGCTCAACCAGTCGGAGATTGCGCGAAAGCTAGGTATAGAACGCCAAGCCGTATCGAAGGCACTGGCGTCGATCCCTGCGATGTTCCACTTGAGTTCAAAGTCGCGCTCGCGGCGTCAACCAAATTGACCAACTAATAGAACGAAACAATCCGCATTCACAGGCACCATCAGGCACATGTTCGCAAGTGACTGAAAGAGGCCAAGGGATGCAGACAACGACAAGTAAGACGCTCATCAACCGCAAGAAGCTACTGGCGATGATCCCGCTGTCTGAGCGCACGATTTTCAATATGGAGCAGCGCGGGGAGTTTCCGCGTCGCATTGCGCTCACCAGCCGAAACGTCGCCTGGGACTTGGCCGAGGTCGAGGAATGGATCGAGGCGCGCAAGGCATCGGGCACTCAGGCCATGCGTCCCGGCTTCACCCCGTCGGTCGCAGCAGCCACTTTTTAGCGGCTAAAACGCAGCGCCCCTCAAGTGTCAATGAAACCCGGGGCCATGCCTCGATGTTCGGGCAGGCGAGCAAACTGTCATCTTCTGGCTTACGCCTTCGGCCGCTTCAGTGTCCATTCGTCGATCATGTCCGCCCAGTCTTGCAACATCGCCGTCCGCTGCTCGCGGTACTCGGCCTTGTTGTAGACGGCCCTGACGCCTCGCTGCTCGTGCGCCAGGCACTTCTCAATCCAGTCCGTGTTGTAGCCGGCCTCATGCAACAACGTGCTGGCTGTGCGCCGCAAGTCATGTGGCCCGAACTTGGCGAGCGACTTCCCTTCCTTCTGCGCCAGCCGATACGTCAGCGTCAGCACCTGGTTGAGCGTGGCGCTGCTCATGGGCAAGTCCGAGTCGTACCGCGACGGCAACACGTAGTCCGATCCGCCGGCAAAGGTCTTGAGGGCAATGAAGATGTCCAGCGCCTGCCGGGACAGGAACACCAGGTGCGGATTGCGTCGCTTCATCCGCTCCTTCGGGATGGTCCAAAGCGCCTCGCTGAAGTTGATCTCGCTCCAGGTCGCGTTGGTCAGCTCGCTCTTGCGCACCATCGTCAGCAGCAACAACTTGGCGGCAGCCCGAATGGATGGCGTTGTGCCGATGCGCTCCATGTACTGATACATCAGACGGATCTCGTCGGGCGTCAGCGCACGGTCGCGCGGCTCGAACTTGGCGATAGTCGTCGGCCGCACCAGCTCTGCCGGGTTCTCGACCTTCTGGCCGCGCTCGATGGCCCAGCGAAAGACCTGCAACATCACCTCGCGAGCATGCACTGCGGTCGCCGGTGCACCGCGCTCCACGATGGCATCGGTCAGCGCCCGCAAGTCCTCGTGGGTGATCTCCACCAGCTTCTGGTTGCTGAATTTAGGCTTCAGCTCGCGCTCGTAGATTGAACGGCGCATGTCGCGGGTGGAGTCAGCCATCTGGTAGCCGCGCAGCCACTTTTCCGCCCACGCCCCGAACGTCTCCGCATCCTTGACGCGGGCCTTGTCCCGCGCCTTCTCTTTGGCCGGCGACTTCCCGGCCGCGATCATCTTCTTGGCCTCGCCCAACCGCTCGCGGGCTTCCGCAAGGGTGATGCCGCCAACGCCATAGCGGCCGAAGGTGATGGTCTCCTGCCGGCCGTGGATCAAGTAGTTGTAGCGGAACGAGATCGCTCCGGCGGGCGTGACGGCCACATAGAGGCCGTCACGGTCGTTTTCCTTGTATAGCTTGTCCCTCGGCTTGAGGTTACGCAGCTTGGTATCGGTCAGCATGGTTCTCGCCTTAGTTCGGCTCAAATACCATGATCTGGAACCCGTCCCATCTTGACGTAAAACACAATAAAATCATTGCACTACGTCAGATCAATACCATGAACCCAAGAAAGTGGACTGCATGGTATCGATGGCATCTCATGGTATCGAAGCACTCAATGCCATTTATCATGCCATGAAAAATTGGTGCTTGGCGATGCCAAAGATTGCCTGATGGTGCCGAACCAAGTCACAAAAAATCCCGCAGTGACGCGGGCTTAGGTGTGTTTTCGTGCTACTCAGTGCCAGCCGATGCCAGACGTGGAATCACTCCCACTCGATAGTCGCCGGCGGCTTGCTCGACACGTCGTAGGTGACCCGGGAGATACCGGCGATCTCGTTGATGATGCGGTTCGAGACCTTCTCCAGCAGTTCATAGGGCAGGTGCGCCCAGCGCGCGGTCATGAAGTCGATGGTCTCCACCGCGCGCAGGGCGACGACCCAGGCGTAGCGACGGCCGTCGCCGACCACGCCGACCGATTTCACCGGCTGGAACACCACGAACGCCTGGCTGGTCTTGTGGTACCAGTCGAAGGCGCGCAGTTCCTCGATGAAGATGTGGTCGGCCTGGCGCAGCAGGTCGGCGTACTCCTTCTTCACCTCGCCGAGGATGCGCACGCCCAGGCCCGGGCCGGGGAACGGGTGGCGGTAGACCATGTCGTAGGGCAGGCCCAGCTCCAGGCCGATCTTGCGCACTTCGTCCTTGAACAGTTCGCGCAGCGGCTCGACCAGTTCGAACTGCATGTCCTCCGGCAGGCCGCCGACGTTGTGGTGCGACTTGATCACGTGGGCCTTGCCGGTTTTGGCGCCGGCCGACTCGATCACGTCGGGGTAGATGGTGCCCTGGGCGAGGAACTTCACGTCCTGCAGCTTGGTGGCTTCTTCGTCGAAGACTTCGATGAAGGTGCGGCCGATGATCTTGCGCTTCTCTTCCGGATCGGCGACGCCGGCCAGGCGGCCGAGGAACTTGTCCTCGGCGTTGGCGCGGATCACCTTCACGCCCATGTTCTCGGCGAACATGGCCATCACCTGGTCGCCTTCGTGCAGGCGCAGCAGGCCGTTGTCGACGAACACGCAGGTCAGTTGGTCGCCGATGGCCTTGTGCAGCAGCGCGGCGACCACCGAGGAGTCCACGCCGCCGGAGAGGCCGAGCAGGACCTTGGAGGAACCGACCTGGGCGCGCACGGTGGCGATGGCGTCGTCGACGATGTTCGAGGGGGTCCACAGCGCGGCGCAACCACAGATGTCGAGGACGAAGCGCGAGAGAATGCGCAGGCCCTGCTTGGTGTGGGTGACTTCCGGGTGGAATTGCACGCCGTAGTAGGCGCGGGCATCGTCGGCCATGGCGGCGATCGGGCAGCTCGGGGTGCTGGCCAGGATGTGGAAGCCGGCCGGCATCTCGGTGACCTTGTCGCCGTGGCTCATCCACACGTCGAGGCCGAGCACGCCGTCGTCGTCCACGTGGTCCTCGATGCCGTCCAGCAGGCGCGCCTTGCCAACCACGTCGACGCGGGCGTAGCCGAACTCGCGCACGTCGGAGCCCTGCACCTTGCCGCCCATCTGCTCGGCCATGGTCTGCATGCCGTAGCAGATGCCGAACAGCGGCACCTTCAGGTCGAACACCGCCTGCGGCGCGCGCGGGCTGTCGGCTTCGTGCACCGACTCGGGACCGCCGGCGAGGATGATGCCGCGCGGCGCGAAGGCGATGATCGCCTCGTTGCTCATGTCGAAGGGATGGATTTCGCAATACACGCCGATCTCGCGCACGCGGCGGGCGATCAGTTGGGTGTACTGGGAGCCGAAATCGAGGATCAGGATACGGTGGGCGTGAATGTCTTGGGACATGGCCATCTCTCGCTACGGAATTCGAAAACGACACGGGGCTGAATCGAACAGCCCCGTGCAGCACTCATTTCAATCAGCCTCAACCAACCCGGTAGTTGGGGGCTTCCTTGGTGATCTGGACGTCGTGGACATGGGACTCGGCCATGCCCGCGCCGGTGATCCGGACGAACTGCGGCTGCGTGCGCATCTGCTGGATGTCGGCGCTGCCGGTGTAGCCCATGGCGGCGCGCAGGCCGCCCATCAGTTGGTGGACGATGGCGGACAAGGCACCCTTGTACGGCACGCGACCCTCGATGCCTTCCGGCACCAGCTTCTCGGCGCCGGCGGAGGCGTCCTGGAAGTAGCGGTCGGACGAGCCCTGGGAGCCGGACATGGCGCCCAGCGAACCCATGCCGCGGTAGGACTTGTAGGAACGGCCCTGGAACAGCTCGATCTCGCCCGGCGCTTCCTCGGTACCGGCGAACATCGAGCCCATCATCACGCAGTAGGCGCCGGCGACCATGGCCTTGGCCAGGTCGCCGGAGAAGCGGATGCCGCCGTCGGCGATCAGCGGTACGCCGGTGCCCTCGAGGGCGGCGGCGACGTTGGCGATGGCGGAGATCTGCGGCACGCCGACACCGGCGACGATGCGGGTGGTGCAGATCGAGCCCGGGCCGATGCCGACCTTGACCGCGTCGGCGCCAGCCTCGGCGAGGGCCTTGGCGGCCTCGGCGGTGGCGATGTTGCCGCCGATCACCTGGACGTCCGGGAAGGTCTGCTTGACCCAGCGCACGCGCTCGATCACGCCCTTGGAGTGGCCGTGAGCGGTGTCCACCACCACCACGTCGACCCCGGCGGCGACCAGCGCGGCGACGCGCTCGCCGGTATCGGCGCCGGTGCCGACGGCGGCACCGACGCGCAGGCGGCCCTGCTCGTCCTTGGACGCCAGCGGGTAGGTCTTGGCCTTCTCGATGTCACGGAAGGTCACCAGGCCACGCAGGTAGAAGTTCTCGTCGACTACCAGCATCTTCTCGATGCGGTTCTCGTAGAGCTTGGCCTTCATCTCTTCCAGCGGGGTGCCTTCGCGGGCGGTGACCAGCTTGTCCTTCGGGGTCATGATCGCGGCGACGGTATCGCCGGCGTTCGGCTTCACCCGCAGGTCGCGACCGGTGACGATACCGACCAGCTCGCCCTGCTCCACCACCGGGAAGCCGGAGAAGCCGTACTCGCGGGCCATCTGCAGCAGTTCGATGATCTTGGTCGAGGGGGTCACGGTGACCGGGTCGCGGACGATGGCCGTCTCGTGCTTCTTGACCTTGCGGACTTCCGCGGCCTGCTGCTCGATGCCCATGTTCTTGTGGATGATGCCGATGCCGCCTTCCTGGGCCATGGCGATGGCCAGGCGGGCTTCGGTCACGGTATCCATCGCGGCGGATACCAGCGGGATGTTCAGTTCGATGCCGCGGGTCAGGCGAGTTTTCAAACTCACGTCCTTGGGCAGGACTTCGGAATAACCGGGGATCAGAAGGACGTCGTCGAAAGTCAGGGCTTCTTGACTGATTCGCAGCATGGCGGGCGCTCCCAGACGGGAAAAATGGAAGCGCGACATTATACCCAGCCACGCGCTTCCGCTCAACGCAGTTGATCGCCGAAAACGGCGAATGGGCAAATATCTTGCAAGGCGCCCGCCAGGCCCCGTTCCGCCTGTCCTATCCCGCATTTGCAGGATGGCAGCGCGGCGGCGGATGGCCGGATACTGCGTACGTCACCCAGCGACCGCCCAGGCGGCGGGACGCCGATTCCAAGAACTATAAAAGTGGGACGGGGGAGAGAATGAAAGGGAGCACTGACCCGCATTCGTCATCCGCAGCCTTGCTCGCGGCGTTCGGCGCCGCCGTGCTGGACATCAACCGGCTGGCGCGCGACAAGACCCTGGAGCGTTTCCATCGCACCGCGCTGGAACGTCTGCAGCAACTGGTGCCGTTCCAGCGTGCCTGGTGGGGCCGCGCGGCGCTGATCGACGGCGTGCCGGTGGAGCACAGCGCACACCTGTTCAACCTCGAAGAGCACTATGTCGAGGACTGGAAATCGATCAGCCACGACGACATCACCGTCGGCCTGGTACACGCCCGCCCGGGCACCGCCGTGGCCGTCGACATGCAGGCCACCGCCGGGCTGCGCTGGCTTGGCGCACGTCACGACATCGGTGAGCTGCTCTGCGTGATCCACGTCGATCCGATCACCCGCCTCAGCGACCATATCGCCCTCTATCGCACGCCTGGCGGCCCGCCCTTCGCGGACCAGGAGAAGCTGCTCCTCGGGCAACTCTCGGCGCACCTGGCCGCGGCCGTCTCGGCCAACCAGATCCGTACCCTGGTGGCCCTGCGCGAATCCCTCGAACGCCAGGCTCTGGCCATGGCGGTATGCGACCGCTACGGCGTGCTGCATTGTGCCGAACGCGGCTTCGTCGACCTGCTGCTCGGCGCCTGGCCGGGCTGGACCGGTCCGCAGTTGCCGGAGGAAACCAGCCCGCAGGGCTATCGCGATGCGCGCCTGGTGATCGACTCGCGGCAGGTCGGCGACCTCTACCTGCTCACCGCGCGACAACCGAGCGCGATCGAACAGTTGAGCAATCGCGAAGGCGACGTCGCCCTGCTGTTCAGCGAAGGCAAGACCTACAAGCAGATCGCCCGCGACCTCGGCCTGGCGCCGAACACCGTGCGCCATCACATACGCACCATCTATTCCAAGCTCGGCGTCAACGACAAGGCGAGCATCGCCCACCTGCTGCACCAGTTCCCGCCTGGCTGACAGCCCTCCACCCCTGCCATCACCGCTTCGACCGCCCCGCCAAGGGCGGCATGGGCGCCCTTTCGCCTGCGAAAAGGCGCAACCACCACCGGCGCGACGAACGCCGGGCACACAACGACCGGGGAGACCGTCACATGACCCACCGCACCGCCTCGATGGCCGTACCGACCGCCAGCGCCCTCGCGCTGCTCGGCATCCAGCTCCTGCTGGGCGCCGAGGCCGGCGCCGCTGACCTCAACGCCCGCGACTTCTTCGGCGCCCCGGCGGGCACCACGCTCGGCGTGCTCTACCTGCCGGCGACCCGCGCCCACGAGTTCCACGGGCCGGCCGATCGCAACGGCAAGGCCGAACTGAAGACCAACGCGGTGGCCTACCGCCAGGTGTTCTTCAGCGACATCTGCGGCACTCTCTGCACGCCGCAGTTCATCATTCCCTTCGTCGACATCGATGCGCGCCTGCCCGGCAGCGCCGGGCATACCGGCGAGGCCGGTTTCGGCGATCCCCAGGTCGGCGGCACCCTGTTCTTCATCAACGACCCGGAACGGCGCCGCTACAGCGGCCTGCTGACCCTGATCACCCTGCCGCTGGGCGAGTACCACGCGAAGAACCCCGATGTCTCGCCCGGCGCCAACCGCTGGGGCGCCACCTTCGTCTACAACTACACCCAGGGCATCGGCCGCGACTGGGTGCTGGAAGCCAACCTGGAAGCGCAGTTCTACGCGAAGAACGACGACTACTTCGGCAGCGACCTGGAGCAGAAACCGCTCTATCGCCTGCAGGCCTTCGCCTCCTACGACTTCAGCCAGAGCACCTACGGCGCCCTCAAGCTGGTGCACGCCGATGGCGGCGAACTGAAGCTGCAGGGCCATACCCTCGACGACACCCACCAGCGCTACACCCAACTCGGCTTCGAGCTAGGCCACTGGCTGGACCGGCGCAACAGCCTGATGCTCGGTCTCTCGCGCAACGTCGCCACCGACAATGCGTTCCATGGCAGCCAGGCCCTGTTGCGCCTGGTCCATGTGTTCTGAGGAGGCGCAGCCATGAACGCTTCCGACAAGACCCTCGCCAGCGCCTCTCCGGCGTCCGGCAACCTCGCGCTGCTCGCGGCCATCGTGGTGTTCGCCGCGATCACCCCGACCATCCTGATGACCGCCCCCGCCGTCGCCGCGCAACTGGCGGCCCAGTGGCAACTGAGCCCGGCGCGGGTCGGCGACCTGTTCTCGGTGGAGCTGGGCGCCATGAGCCTGGCGACGCTGCCGGCCTTCCATTGGCTGAAACGCGTCGATTGGCGCCACGCGGCGCTGCTCGCCGGCCTGCTGTTCATCGCCGCCAACCTGGCCTCGGCGTTGGCCGGCAGCTACCCGCTGCTGCTCGCCCTGCGTTTCTGCAGCGCCCTCGCCGGCGGCTCGCTGATGATCCTCTGCCTGTCCAGCGCCGCCAGCACCGCCACCCCGAGCCGGGTCTACGGGCTCTGGGTGATGGGCCAACTGGTGGTCGGCGCCGTCGGCCTGGCACTGCTGCCGGCGCTGTTCGAACGCTTCGGCCTGGCCGCCTGCTACCTGTTGCTGGCCGGCCTGATGGGCCTCGCCCTGCCGTTGTCGCGGGCCTTCCCCAGTGGTAGCCCGCCAGCGGAAGCCCGCGCCAGTACCGGCGCGATTCACTCGCGACTGCGGGTCGGGCTGGGCATCCTCGCCGTGCTCACCTTCTATATCAGCCTCAGCGGCATCTGGACCTTCATCGGCGCCATCGCCGAAGGCGCGGGGATCGGTGCCGGCGCCAGCGGCGAGGTACTCGCCGTCGCCACCCTGATGGGCATCGCCGGGGCGGCCTGCGCCTCCTTCATCGGCAACCGCCTGCCGCGCGACCTGATGCTGCTCGGCGGCTACCTGGCGATGGCCGCGGCGATCCTCCTGCTGATCGGCCAGCCACCGCTGGCGCGCTTCGCCCTGGCCGCGCTGCTGTTCAAGTTCACCTGGACCTTCGCCCTGCCGTTCATCCTCGCCTGCCTCGCCGATCTGGACCGCTCCGGCCGCCTGATGAACGCCTCCAACCTGGTCATCGGCGGCGGGCTGGCCATCGGCCCGGCGCTGGCCGGACGACTCATCGAAAGCAGCGGCGGTTTCCTCCCGCTGCTGCCGATCGCCGCCGGCCTGGCCGGCCTCTCGCTGCTACTGGCCCTGGCCTGCCGGCCACGCTGAAACCCTTTCCCGAACCACGGATACCCGCCATGACCCGACGTACCGCTTTCTTCTTCGACGAACTCTGCCTCTGGCACGCCGCCGGCCCGCACGCGCTGACCCTGCCGGTCGGCGGCTGGGTGCAACCGCCTGCCGCCGCCGGACACGCCGAATCACCGGAAACCAAGCGCCGGCTGAAAAGCCTGCTCGACGTGTCCGGCCTGACCGCCCGCCTGCAACTGCGCAGCGCACCGCCGGCGAGCGACGAGGACCTGCTGCGCGTGCATCCGGCGCACTATCTGGAACGCTTCAAGGCGTTGAGCGACGCCGGCGGCGGCAGCCTCGGCCAGGACGCGCCGATCGGCCCGGGCAGCTACGAGATCGCCCGGCTCTCCGCCGGCCTGGCCATCGCCGCGCTGGACGTGGTGCTCGCCGGCGAGGCGGACAACGCCTACTCGCTGTCGCGGCCGCCAGGTCACCACTGCCTGCCGGACCAGGCGATGGGCTTCTGTTTCTTCGCCAACATCGCCGTGGCCATCGAGGCGGCCAAGGCGCGCCACGGCGTCGAGCGGGTCGCGGTGCTGGACTGGGACGTGCACCACGGTAACGGCACCCAGGCGATCTACTACCGGCGCGACGACGTGTTGAGCATTTCCCTGCATCAGGACGGCTGCTTCCCGCCTGGCTACAGCGGCGCCGAAGACATCGGCGAGGATCGCGGTCGTGGCTTCAACCTCAACGTGCCGCTGCTTCCCGGCGGCGGTCACGACGCCTACATGCAGGCCATGCAACGCATCGTGTTGCCAGCGCTGGAGCGCTTCCGCCCGCAATTGATCGTGGTCGCCAGTGGCTTCGACGCCAACGCGGTGGACCCGCTGGCACGCATGCAACTGCACAGCGACAGCTTCCGGGCGATGACCGCGATGGTCCGCGACGCGGCCGAGCGGCATGCCGACGGACGCCTGGTGGTGGTCCACGAAGGCGGCTACTCGGAAGCCTACGTGCCGTTCTGCGGGCTGGCGGTGATCGAAGAACTCAGCGGCGTGCGCAGCGCGGTGCGCGACCCGCTGCGCGACTTCATCGAGTTGCAGCAGCCCAACGCGGCGTTCCGCGACTTCCAGCGCCAGCGCCTCGAAGAGCTGGCCGCACAGTTCGGCCTGTGCCCGGCGCAGCCGCTTCAGGCGGCCAGGTAGCGCCCGACCAGCGCCAGGCCGCTGCACAGCACCAGCCAGGTGACCAGGCGGACGAAGGCTTCACGCGACAGACGCAGGGTCACCCGACGGCCGATCCACAGGCCCAGCGCCATGCCCGGCAGCAGGCAGGCGGCGAACAGCCAGGGCTCGCGCGCGGCATACAGCCCGGCGAGCAGGAACAGCCCCAGGCGGACGAAGGTGCTACAACCGATCAGCGCGCTCTGGGTGGCGCGCATCTGCTCCTTGCTCGCCAGGCGTCCGTTCAGGTACAGCGCATAGAGGAAGCCGCCGCTGCCGAACAACGCGCCGAACAGCCCGCCGAAGACACCGAACGGCAACGCCCAGGTCGCCCGCCAGCGCGGCTGGCCGAGTGGCTGGAGGAACAGCGCGTAGAGCGCATAGAGACTGACGAACACGCCGAGGGCCAGCATCAGCAGCTCCGCGCGTAGCGCCAGAAGTCCGTACGCCCCGAGCGCACAGCCCAGCAGCATGCAGGGCAGCAGACGCTTGAGTTCAGTGACGGCGATCTGCCGCCGCGCCGGCAGCCAGTTGCCGAACGACGCGCTGAAATCCAGCAGGACCAGCAGCGGAATGATCTGCGACAGCGGCAGCACCCCGGCCAGCAACGGGCCGGCGACCAGCGCGGTGCCGAAGCCGGCGATGCCGAACACCACATAGGCGAGGACGATGGCCAGTTCGACCAGCAGCCATTGCCATAGGCTGAACGGCAGGGCGGCGAACAGGACTGACGGATCGAGCGAGGACATGGCGACTCCCGGAACGACGACCTGCGCACTCTAGCGAGCGCAACGGCGCGCCAGCCAATACAATCCGAGCCCTGTAGCCATCTCGAAAAGGCATGGGGAATCTTCCGATGATCTCTTTGCGGCAACTCCATTACTTCGTCGAAATCGTCGAGTCCGGCGGCTTCAGCCGTGCCGCCGAACGCCTGTTCGTCGCCCAGTCGGCGCTCAGCCGGCAGGTGCGCGAACTGGAGGACAGCATCGGCACCCCACTGCTCCGCCGCGGTCCGCGCCAGGTCGAGCTGACGCCGGCCGGTCGCGCCTTCCTGCCACGCGCGCAGCGCCTGCTCGGCGACCTGGAGGCCGCCCGGCGCCTGGCTCGCGAGGTCGGTGAAGGCGGCCATGGCCTGCTGCGCCTGGGGCACTCCAGCTCGGTGCCGCTGGTGGGCGGCCTGCAAGCGGCGCTGCGCGGCTACCTCGCGGCGCAGAGCGGCGTCCGCCTGGAACTGACCCAGCAATCCTCCGAGCAGCAACTCGCCGATCTCGCCGAAGGACGCCTGGACCTTGGCCTGCTGCGCCTGCCGGTGCTGCGCCAGCATCCCCGGCTGCACCTGCGCGCCCTGTACCGCGAGCCGTTGCTCCTGGCTCTCGCCGCCGACCATCCGCTGGCCCGCCGTGAAGCCCCCGTGGCCCTGGCCGCCCTGGCCGGAGAAACCTTCGTCTCCATTCCCCACCTGCAACGCGGCGGCCTCAGCTATCGCGCCGCCGAACTCTGCCTCGGCGCCGGTTTCTACCCACGCCCGGCGCGCGCGCTGTCGCGCAAGACCAGCCAGTTGCAACTGATCGAGGCCGGCTTCGGCGTCGCCCTGGTGCCCGCCTCGATGCGCGCCATCGCACCGCCCGCCGTGCGCTTCATGTCTCTGGCCGAGGCCGAGGCATACAGCGAGGTGGCGCTGGCCTGGCGACGCGACGATAGCCCCCTGGTGGAAGGCTTCGTCGAATATTTCCTGGAGAATCTGCCGAACGAAGCCAAGGATTGATCGCACATCCCGGTGCGCCGCCTTATCATGCCGCCCATGCGTAACGATCCCTTCCAACGGCTCGGCCTCGATCGCGAGGTGCTGACCGTCAGCCAACTGAACCAGCGCGCCCGCCTGCTGCTGGAAGACGTGTTCCCGCAGGTCTGGGTCGAGGGCGAGCTGTCCAACCTCGCCCGGCCGGCCTCCGGCCATGTCTACTTCACCCTCAAGGACAGCAACGCGCAGATCCGCTGCGCGCTGTTCCGGCAGAACGCCCTGCGCGTACGCCAGGCCTTGCGCGACGGGCTGGCGGTAAAGGTGCGCGGGAAGATCTCGCTGTTCGAGGGACGCGGCGACTACCAGTTGATCGCCGATACCGTCGAGCCGGCCGGCGACGGCGCCCTGCGCCTGGCCTTCGAGGCATTGAAGGAAAAACTCGCCGGCGAAGGCCTGTTCGCCAGCGAACGCAAGCGTCCGCTGCCCGCCCATCCGCGCCGCATCGGTATCGTCAGTTCGCCCAGCGGGGCGGTGATCCGCGACATCATCAGCGTGTTTCGCCGCCGCGCACCGCAGGTCGAGCTGACCCTGGTGCCCACCGCAGTGCAGGGCCGCGAGGCCGTCGCGCAGATCGTCCGCGCGCTGCAACTGGCCGACCGGCAAGGCTTCGACGCGCTGATCCTGGCCCGGGGCGGCGGTTCCCTGGAAGACCTCTGGTGCTTCAACGAAGAAGCGGTGGCGCGCGCCGTGGCGGCCTGCGCCACGCCGATCGTCAGCGCGGTCGGCCACGAGACCGACGTATCGATCAGCGACTTCGTCGCCGACGTGCGCGCCCCGACGCCTTCGGCCGCCGCCGAACTGCTGGCGCCCAACGCCGGCGACCTGCAGCAGCGTCTCGACGGCCTGCGCCGGCGCCTGGTGCTGCGCATGCGCGACCAGTTGCTGCGCGAACGCCTGCGCCTGGAAGGCGTCGCCCGCCGCCTGCGCCATCCCGGAGAACGCCTGCGCCAGCAGGCGCAGCGCCTGGACGACCTGGACATGCGCCTGCGCCGTGCCTTCGAGCGCCATCTGGCGGTCCGCCACGAACGCCTGGTCCGCCTGGAGACGCGTCTCGCCGCACAGCATCCGGGCCGCACCCTGGCGCTGCTCCGGCAGAAGCTCGACAGCCTCGCCGCGCGCCTGCCGCGCGCCGCCCGCGAGGTACTGAAGGATCGTCGTCAGCACCTCGAAGGACTGGCGCAGACGCTCAACGTGGTCAGCCCGCTGGCGACCCTGGGCCGCGGCTACAGCATCCTCCTCGACGAGCGTGGCCGGGCGATCCGCGATGCCGGCCAGACCCAGCCGGGACAGCGCCTGAAGGCGCGCCTCGCGGAAGGCGAACTGGAGGTGCGGGTCGAGGACAACCACCGGACGCCGGTGACCCTGTCGCTGCTGGACTGAGCCGCGATGATCCGCCTCAGCCAACGGGCCCTGGCCTACCTCAACGAGGTGATCCACCACGGCTCTCTTCGCCGCGCCGCCCAGCACCTGAACATCGACCCCTCTGCCATCAGCCGGCAGCTCGCCAGCCTGGAGGAACATCTCGGCGTGCGCCTCCTGCAACGCACCCCGCAAGGCGTGGCGCCTACCGAGGCCGGCGAGCTGCTGGTGGCGCACTACCGCCAGCAACGGGCCAACGAAGAGGGCGTGCTGTCGCGTCTGTCGGCCCTGCAGGGGCTGCGCCAGGGCAAGGTGCGCCTGGCGGTCGGCGAGGGCTTCATCGCCGACCTGATCTCCCAGCCATTGCAGAGCTTCATCCTGCGCTACCCCGGCATCGAGCTGGAGGTCCGCATGGCCGGGGCCAACGAAGGCGTGGCGCTGGTCAAGGAAGACGCCGTCGACCTGGCCCTGGTCTACGCCCCGGTCGAGGACGGCGAACTGGACGTGCACGTCGACACCCGCCAGCCCCTCGACCTGATCATCCCCGCCAACCATGCCCTCGCCGGACACCGCGGCGCGGTGCCGATGCGCGCGCTGCGCAACGAGTCGCTGGCGTTGATCCACAACAGCACCGGCATGGGCCAACTGGCGGTGATCGCCGCCCAACTGGAGCGCATCGAGCTAAGGCCGAAGCTGCGCACCAACTCGGTGGCGGTGCTGACCAATTTCGTCAAGTCCGGCATCGGCGTGGCCTTCATGCCGGAGTTGACGGTCAGCCACGAGATCGAGGCCGGGCATATCCGTTGCCTGCCGCTGGCCCACCCGGCGCTGCGCGACGCCCGCGCGCGGATCGTCAGCCACAAGGGCCGCGAGCTGACCGTGGCGGCGATCGCCTGCCTGGAACACCTGCGCCGTGGCATGCGCTTCTTCAGTGGCGACGCGCCCGGGCTCTCGCAGCGCTGAGGCGTTGTCTTTTTCGCATCACGTCCGGACTTGAATAGTCAACGAGACAACGGCTAGCGTTGCTTCGCTTTCGTGCGAGCACCCGGCCCCGCGCCCCGACAAGAAGTGCCGCCGATCCCTCGACCGTTCGGACTGCCATAAGGAAAACAACATGCACACGAATCCGCGCCGCGGCCTCGCCCGCCGCTTCGCCGCCGGACTGCTGGCCGCCGCCCTGGGCCTGGGCGGCAGCCTCGCCCAGGCCGCCACCACCCTCAACCTGAGCTATAACGGCGCCGCCGACAGCGAGAAGAACCTGGTGCACCTGTTCGCCAGCAACCTCAAGCGCCTGGCCGAGGAAAAGAGCGGCGGCGAGCTGCAGTTCAAGCTCTACCCCAACAGCATGCTCGGCGAAGAGGAGCAGCGCATGGAACAGGTGATGACCGGCCCCGGCCTGAACATCGCCTCGTTCGCCGGGATCGCCCCGCTGTTCCCGGAGATCTACGTCAGCGCCACGCCCTTCATGTTCAAGGACGCCGCTGCGGCCCATGCCTTCTTCGATAGCGGCAGCTACTGGAAGGCCGCCCGCGAGGCCTTCCGCGAGCGCACCGGCACCGAGCTGCTGGCGGTGGTCGAGGAAGGCGGCTTCCTCAACTTCACCAACGGCAAGAAGCCGATCCACGGCCCGGCGGACTTCCAGGGCCTGCGCTTCCGCGCCATGGATCCCAGCCAGGTGGCGCTCTACGAAGCCTTCGGCGCCTCCGGCACGCCGATCCCCTGGACCGAGTTGTACATGGGCCTGCGCACCGGCGTCGCCGACGGCCAGATGAACCCGACCTCCTACATCATCCTCGGCAGCCTCTACCAGGTGCAGAAGTACCTGACCCTGGCCAACATCCAGTACTCCGACCAGTTCCTGGTGGCCAACGGCGATCTGCTCGCCAGCCTCCCGGCGAAGGCGCGCCAGGCCCTGCTCGACGCCGCCGCCGAAGCCACCCGGCTGAACCGCGAGGCGGTCGCCGCCCAGCAGGAGCACGACCTGGCGTTCCTCAAGGAAAAGGGCATGCAGATCATCCAGCCGTCCGCCGATGACCTCGCCGCCTTCCGCGAGAAAGGCCAGCCGTCCTACCTGGCCTGGCTGAAGACCCAGGACATCGAGCCGCGCTGGACCGAGATGGCCTTCCGCGACGCCGGTCTCGCCACCGCCCCCTGACCTTCGCGCGTTGCCCCCCGACGGCCGCTGCCGTCGGTCGGGCGCGCCTGTCCGACTTCCGGAGTACCTCCCATGCCGTCATTGCTCAAGGGCATGCGCGCCGCGTTGCTGAACCTCGCCACGCTGCTGTTGCTGCTCGACCTGGTCCTGCTCATCTACGGCGTGTTCGCCCGCTACCTGCTCGGCAGCTCGCCGATCTGGATGGACGAACTGGCCCGCTACCTCATCATCGGCGCAGTAATGCTGGCGCTCGGCGCGGTATGGATGGAAGGCGGGCACATGCGCGTCAATCTGCTGGAACAACGCCTGCCGCCGCGCCTGGCGCAGGTCCTCAGGCTCTACCAGTGGCTGCTGGCGCTGGCCTTCTTCGCCTTCGCTGCCTGGGTCAGCACCCGCTACGCGCTGAACGCCGGGCGCTTCCGCAGCCTCGGCCTGGGCGTCAGCCGCACCTGGCCGTTGCTCAGCCTGCCGCTCGGCTTCGGCCTGCTGACCCTCATGCTGTTGCTCCAGGGGCCCTGGCCGCGGCAGCCGGCCAGCACCACCGTCGAGGGAGGGACGCAGGCATGATGGCCATCGCCATGATCGCGGCCTTCGTGGTCAACCTCCTGCTCGGCCTGCCGCTGTTCCTCTGCCTGCTGCTCACCGCGCTGGTGGGGTTCCTCTTCGTCGACCCGGCGCTGTTCGCCAACACCCTGCCGCAGCGCTTCTTCGGCGGCATGGACATCTTCTCGCTGATGGCGATCCCGCTGTTCGTGCTGGCCGGCAACCTGATGAACCATTCCGGCATGACCCCGCGCCTGATGCGCCTGGCCAACGCCCTGGTCGGCCACTTCCGCGGCGGCCTCGGCCACGTCAACGTGGTCGCCGGGGTGTTCTTCGCCGGGGTCAACGGGTCCGCCGCGGCCGACGCTTCGGCACTCAGCACCCTGCTGGTGCCGGCCATGGAAAAGGAAGGCTACTCGCGGCGCTTCGCCGCCGGGCTGACCGCGGGCAGCTCGCTGATCGGTCCGATCATCCCGCCGAGCATCTTCATGATCCTCTACTCCTCGCTGACCAACACCTCGGTGGGCGAGCTGTTCCTCGCCGGGGTGATTCCCGGCCTGCTGCTGGCCGCCGCCTTCATGCTGCTGAACGCGGTGTACGCCTACCGCAACGGGCTGCAGGCGCGCCATGCGGCACCGGCCTGGGGCGAGATCCTGGCGGCACTGTCCGGCGCCCTGACCGCGCTGATCGCGCCGGTGATCATCGTCGCCGGAATCGTCCTGGGCCTGGTCACGCCCACCGAGTCGGGCGCCCTGATCGCCCTCTACGTGGCGCTGGTCGGCCTGCTCCAGCGCCAACTGAGCCTGGTCGGGCTGTGGAACTCGCTGCGCGAGACGGTACGCCTGACCGCCAGCATCTACGTGATCATCGCCGCCGCCTCGGTGGTCAACTGGTTGCTCAACTACGCCCAGGTCGCCAGCGAGTTCGCCCAGTTGCTGGAGCCGTTCGGCCACTCGCCGACCCTGATGCTGTTCATCATCAGTGCGGTGATCTTCGTCTGCGGCATGCTCATGGAGGAGGTCTCGGTACTGATGCTGCTGACACCGATAGTCGCTCCGGTGGCGCTGGCCGCCGGCGTGGATCCGGTGCACCTGGGGCTGATCTTCACCCTGAACATCACCATCGCCCTGATCACCCCACCAATGGGCGCCTGCCTGTTCATCGTGGCGACCATCAGCCGCCTCGATATCCTGGAAATGTTCAAGGGTATCTGGCCGTTCATCCTGCTGGCCCTGGGGGTACTCTCGCTGCTGATCCTGTTCCCCTCCCTGACCCTGTGGCTGCCACGCCTGCTCAATTGACACCATGACCGACTTCACCCAAGCCATCCCCGTTCTCCCGGAGCCCGACTGGCACGCCGTGGCCGGCATCCCCATCGTCGATGCCGGCACGCCGCTGGAGGCGCTCGGGCTGAGCCGTGACTTCAGCGTCTGGCCGGCCTACCACAAGCTCGGCATTCCTCACGCGATCCCGGAGTGCCACGCTCGCGGCGAGGTCTTCGAGCGTCTCCTGCGGGTCGCCGCCGCCCTCCCCGGCGGCGTGCGCCTGGTGGTGCTGGACGCCTGGCGGCCGTTCGCCGTGCAGCAGTATCTCTACGACAGCCTGTCCAGCGCCCTGGCCGCGCACTACCCACGGGCCGGCGAAGCCGAGCTGGAACGGCTCACCCGCCAGTTCGTCTCGCCGCCGAGCAGCAGCCGCGAGGCGCCCAGCCCGCATCTCACCGGCGGCGCGGTGGACGTCACCCTGTGCGACGCCCAGGGCCGCTGGCTGGACATGGGCAGCGCCTTCGACGAAGCCGTGCCGGCCTCCTACACCGCCTACTTCGAACGCCTGGCGGAGCCCGACGCGCGCCAGCGACGCGTCCGCGATCACCGTCGCCTGCTCTATCACGCGATGCTCGACGCCGGTTTCAGCAACCTGCCCAGCGAATGGTGGCACTACGATTTCGGCGACCAGCTCTGGGCCTGGCACACCGGCGCGACGCAGGCGCTGTTCGGCCCGGTACAGTTGCAGGCGATGGACGCGCTCTGGCGCCAGCAGTTGCAGAAGCGCCCCCCGGCGGACTAGGAGGCGAAGGCGCGCCGGTAGCCCAGCGGCGGCAGGCCGAACGCGGCGGAGAACTGCTGGCGCAACGACACCGCCGAACCGAAGCCGGCCAGCCCGGCGATCGCCTGCACCGAATGCTCGGTGGTTTCCAGCAGGCGCTGGGCCAGGGCCAGGCGTTCGGCCTGCAGCCACTGGCTGACGGTGGTGCCGGTGAGCTGGCGGAAATGCCGGGTGAAGGTCCGCCGGCTCATCAGCACCCGCTGTGCCAGGCTGTCCAGGCTGTGCGCCTGGTCGAGGTTCTGCCGCAGCCACACCAGCAGCTCGCCGAGACGGCCGTCCTGGGCACTGTCCGGCAGCGGCTGCTCGATGAACTGGGCCTGGCCGCCCTGTCGATGCGGCGCCACCACCAGGCGCCGGGCCAGGTGATTGGTAGTCTGCGCACCGAGCCGCTGGCGGACCAGGTGCAGACAGCAGTCGATGCCGGCGACGGTGCCTGCCGAGGTCAGCAGGCCGTCGTCCTCGATGTACAGCACGTCGGGCTCCACCCGCACCGCAGGGAAGCGCCCAGCGAAATCCTCCGCCCACATCCAGTGGGTGGTGGCGCGGCGACCGTCGAGCAACCCGGCCTCGGCCAGCACGAAGGCCCCCAGGCACAAGCCCACCAGTTGCGCACCGCGTGCACGGGCCGCGATCAACGCATCCAGCAGCGCTTGTGGCGGACGCTCGTGTGGATCGCGCCAGCTCGGCACGATCACGGTCTGCGCCTCGGCCAGCGCTTCCAGCCCGGCCTCGGCCTCGATGGTGAACCCCACCGTGGTTCGCAGCCGGCCCGGCTCGGCGGCGCAGACACGCAGGTCGAAGGCCTGCGCGCAAGGGTCGTAGCACTCCTGGCCGAACACCAGGCAGGGCACCGACAGGTGGAACGGACTGATGCGGTCGAAGGCCACCACGGCCACGGACTGGCGGGACATGCGCACCTCGGTGGGTATGAGCGGGTTGGCCCGATTCTAGCGAAAGTTGTCTCTCAGGCCACTCACTCGCTACGCCGCACCGGGACCAGAATCCGACTCACCCACTCAGGAGGAAACGCCATGTCCACACGTCAACCCAAACGCGCCTTGCTGGTCATCGACGTACAGAACGAATACGTCAGCGGCAACCTGCGTATCGAATTTCCCGCCATCCAATCGTCGCTGGAACGTATCGGCGCCGCCATGGATGCCGCCTACGCGGCGGGCATCCCGATCGTCGTGGTGCAGCACCTGGCGCCGGCGGACTCGCCGTTGTTCGCGCGCGGCAGCCGGCAGGCCGAGCTGCACGAGGTGGTCGCCTCGCGGCCCTACCAGCGCAAGGTGGAAAAGCAACTGGCCAGTTCCTTCGTCGGCACCGGGCTGGCCGACTGGCTGCGCGAACGCGACATCGACACCCTCGCCGTGGTCGGCTACATGACCCAGCACTGCGACGACTCGACCATCCGCCAGGCGATCCACGAAGGCTGGCAAGTGGAATACCTGCACGACGCCAGCGGCTCGGTGCCCTACCGCAACCGCGCCGGCCAGGCCAGCGCGGAAGAGATCCACCGGATCTTCGGCATCGTCCTGCAGTCCTCCTTCGCCGCCGTGCTCAGCACCGAGGAATGGCTGGAAAGCCTCGCCGGCCGGCACGTTCCGGAACGCGACAACATCTACGACTCCAACCAGCGGGCCCTGGCCAACCGCTGAAACGACGCCGCCCCGTACGCGGGGCGGCGAGCGCTCAACCGACCAGCGAGCCACGCGCCGGCAACGGCTTCCAGCCCGGAAACTCGCGCAGCCGCGGGTCAGGCACCGCGCAATAGGCGAATGTCCAGTTCGGCGCCGGCAGGTCCAGGCGCTCCAGCGGCACGCGCGTGCCGGCGCCGGCCTGCGGCGCCTTCCAGTCCTGGGTGATGTGCGCACCGCCCTGGCTGGCCAGGAGGATGCCGCGGTTGGCGCTGGTGTCGTCCACCGTCCAACGCGCGGCGGAGGCGTCCATCAGCACCTCCAGATGCTCGTCGGTCACCTTGGCGCCGAACGGCGACTGCAACAGCCAGCAGTACAGGCGCAGGTGCATCGCCCAGTTCCAGGCGGCCTTCTGCTCGGCCGCCCATTGCAGGAAACCGCGGAGGATGGTCAGGCCATCCGGCGGATCGATCTTCAGCAGTTCCGGGCAAAGGTCGTAGAGATGGTGCCAGGCGCTGCTCAGGCGCTTGTTGAGCTGGTCCGGACGCAGGGTGGAGTTCTTCGGCGGCAGGCCGGGAGCCACCACCAGGCCGGTCTGCGCCGGCAAGGGATATCTGTTGCTGTTCATGCTCTGAACCTCGCACGCAAAGGCGGGGCGCCGGGCGCCCCTGCTCGACACGGCGCTCAGTGGCCGTGCTGCTCGTGCCCGCCCTGTTCGGCCGGCGCCTTGGACTCGACGACGATTTCCACCGGCACGTCGCCGGCCTTGCGGAAATGCAGCGTCAGCGGGAAGCGCTCGCCGGCCACCAGTGGCTGCTTCAGGCCCATCAGCATCAGGTGGTAGCCGCCGGGAGCGAAGCGCAGGTCCTTGCCTGGTGCGACGTCGACGCTGTCGACTTTCTGCATGCTCATCATGCCGTTCTTGTGCACATGCTCGTGCACCTCGGCGGAAGCCGCGCGCGGCGTGTCGGCGCCAAGCAGGGTGTCGTTTTCCTTGCCGTGGTTCTGCACCACGAAGTAGGCCGCGCCGTTCGGCGAGGTCGGCGGCAGGGCCAGCGCCCAGGGATGCTCGATGTGCAGTTGGCCGGCGCTGTACTCGTGGGCCTGGGCGAAAGCGGAAACGGCCAGCAGGGCCGCGGCAGCGAAGAAGGATGTGCGCATGGTGACTCTCCAGTAGCGTATGACCGGTCTTTTTCCGTCGGACCGGCGATTCCATGGGGAAGCTAGGGTATTGCGCCGCGACCTGCCCCGACCCGAAGGTCCAGGTTGTCGAAGGCGCGGGGGAGGAGTCAGGCGACAGGAGAGGCGCGCGGATTGGCGAGGCGCCAATAGCGCAGGGGAGGCAGGTCGGTGGCGGAGAAGGCGTTACGGGCCGGGCCGGCCAGCGGCGCCAGCGGCAATGCCGGCCAGGAGGCGACCAGTCCGGGCGTGCCGGCGGCGCCGGCGCAGCAGCAGAGGTGCGGGGCCAGGCTCTCGTGGTCGTCGGGAAGATCGATGTCCTTGAGCGCGGCGCTCAGCTTCAGGCGCAGCAGCGAATCGGACGAGGTGCTGCAGAAGCCGCCGAGCAGCAACGAGGCGCGCTCCTGCGTCGTCAGCGCCTGCGAAAGCGGCACCACGAACAGGTTCATCAGCACGGCCAGGCTGGCCAGCCAGGCCACGGGGCGCCGTGACAGGGGCATCGTCGGTTCTCCGGAGAATGGGCCCTTTATGCCTGAGCGCGGGGCAAAAGTAAAAACGCCAGGCGCGACAGAGTGCCGCAGGTGAAAACGTTTGCAACCCTTGCGGGCTTTCCCCCGCCGCGCTCTTCCGCCAGCATAGACGGCTTTGACGCCCGACGAGTCGAGAAGCCGATGCCCCGCACCCTAGCCTTCGTTTCCACGCTGTTGCTCGCCGCTTTCTGCGCCCTGCCCGCCCAAGCCGACAGCTTCATCATGCGCCTGCTGAACAAGCCGGTGCCCGGCGGGGTGGCGGTGGTCGACCTCGGCGAGGAAGGCCCGCCGCCGCGGGCCTTCTACCAGGGCAAGCCGGTGCTGGTGGTGCGCGAGGAAGGCCGCCGCTGGATCGCCGTGGTCGGCATCCCGCTGAGCACCAAGCCCGGCCCGCAGAAGCTGGAAGTGCGGGCGGCGACCGGCAACCACGAGGAACGCTTCAGCGTCGGCAGCAAGCACTACCGCGAGCAGCGCATCACCCTGAAGAACAAGCGCCAGGTCAATCCGCTGCCGGAAGACCTCAAGCGCATCGAGCGCGAACTCGCCGAGCAGACCGCCGCCTACCGCCGCTTCAGTCCCGGCCTGCCCAGCAACCTGATGCTCGACAAGCCGGTCGACGGTCCGCTCTCCAGCCCCTTCGGCCTGCGCCGCTTCTTCAACGGCGAAGAGCGCAACCCGCATTCCGGTCTAGACTTCGCGGTACCGGCCGGTACGCCGATCAAGGCGCCGGCGGCCGGCAAGGTGATCCTCATCGGCGACTACTTCTTCAATGGCAAGACGGTGTTCGTCGACCATGGCCAGGGCTTCATCAGCATGTTCTGCCACCTGTCGAAGATCGACGTGAAGCTCGGCCAGCAGGTGCCGCGCGGCGGCGTACTCGGCAAGGTCGGCGCCACCGGCAGGGCCACCGGACCGCACATGCACTGGAACGTCAGCCTGAACGACGCGCGGGTCGACCCGGCGATCTTCATCGGTGCCTTCCAGCCCTGAGAAGTGAGCAACGCGGCGCCGGCTGAGGTCAGAAGGAACAGGGGGCGCGTCGATGCGCCCCTTTCATGACCAAGGGAGACACCGCATGACTCACCCGCTTCGCCTGCTCTGGCTGTGCTCGGCACTGTTCGTGGTCCTCGGCCTGGGCTTCGTCTTCTTCCCCGGCCCGCTCGCCTCCCTGCTCACCAGCGGCGAACCGCTCACCCCCGCCGCCCTCACCGACCTGCGCGCCAGCTACGGCGGCACCAGCTTCGGCATCGGCCTGCTGCTCGGCTATGCCGCCCTGCGCCCCCGCTACCTGGTGCTCGGCCTGCTCGCCGCCCTGGCGGTGATCGCCAGCGGCGGCGCGGCGCGTCTCTACGGTGTGCTGATCGACGCCTCGCCGGCGCTAACCACCTTCCTCTGGCTCGGCGCCGAGGCGCTGCTCTGCGTGCTGTTGCTGGCGGCACTCTGGAAGACCCGCCAGCTCGACCTCGACTGAGCGCCGGACAGCAGGTCTCAAGCCAGGACCCGGCGAACCGCCGGCAGCCGCGACAGCACCAGCCAGTCCAGCGCCCAGACCAGCAGGAGCGAGGCCCCCACCAACGGGAAGGCCACGCCCAGCGCCAGCATGATGGCGATGCCGGTCTTCCAGCGCGGCAGCTCGTGGCGCAGCGGCGGCACGCCAAGGCGTCCGGCCGGCTTGCGCTTCCACCAGATCCACAGGCCGCTCGCCGAGCTGAGCAGGATCGCCAGGCAGACCGCGAGCATCAGCAACTGATTGCCCAGGCCGAAGAGCTTGCCTTCGTGCAGCACGACGCCCATCTGCACGCTCCTCGCCACCGCGTTGTAGTCCTGCCAACGCACGTCGGCGAGAACCTTGCCGCTGTACTGGTCGATGTGCAGGGTGGCGTCGTGGCGCGGATCGTCGGGGAACACGGAAATCGTGTAGACCCCCTCCATCCCGCTCGGCAGGGCGATCCCGTAGCCCGCCGCCACGCCGCGCTCGCGGGCGATATCCACCACCCTTTGCAGAGGGATGCCCGCCGGCATCGGCATGTCCATCGGCATCGCGTGCCCGGCCTGGGCGGAATGCCCGCGATGCTCGGCATGGGCGTCGGCCGCCGGCGGCTGCGAGCGCGGCAGCGGAGTGTTCTCCAGCGGCCAGGGCACCTGCTGGCGCGACGCGCTGTTGAGGCTACCGGCCTGCATGTCGGAGGTCGGCACATCGTTCCACATCGCCGCCGGGAAGCGGTTCCAGACATCGGCGAACTGCTTGCCCCAGTAGCCGGTCCAGGTCATCCCGCTGAGCAGCATGAACAGCAACAGCAGGCTGCCCCAGAACCCGGCGACCACATGTAAATCGCGCCACAGCGGTCGTCCGCGCAGGTGCAGGCGCGGCCAGAACAGCGCGCTCGCCGCCCGCCCGCGCGGCCACCACAGATAGAGACCGGAGACCACCAGGACGATGCCCCAGCCGGCGGCCAGCTCGATCAGCCGGTCGCCGACGGTCCCGACCATCAGCTCGCCATGCAGTGCCCGGGCCACCGCCTGGAGATTCAGTTGCGCATCCTGGCGGCCGAGTTCGCGTCCGCTGTAGGGATCGACGAAGAGGTTCCATTGCCTGCCCTCTTCGCCAATCACGAATTGCGCGCTGCGCCCCGCCTCGCTCGGCGGCAGGTACTGGCTGACGGCGGCCTGCGGGTGCGCCTGGCGCACCCCGGCGAGCAACTGGTCGGCGCTGCGCATCTGCGCACCGGCTTCGACCCGCAGCAGTTGCGGATAGAGCAGCGCATCCAGTTGCGGCTTGAACAGGTAGACGATTCCGGTCAGCGCCAGCAGGATCATGAAGGGCGCGACGAACAGGCCGGCGTAGAAATGCCAGCGCCAGGCCAGCGCGTAGAAGTCACGGCCGTTCTTTTCGTTCGATTGCATGGATCACCTCATCGGAGCGCACGTAGGCAAGGCGGGCCCCGCTGGACGGGGCCTCGTTGAAGGTTCAGAAGCTGAAGTCGACCTTGGTCCAGAAGGTCCGGCCCGGCTCTGGAACCGTTTCGTTGGCGGAGAAACCGAAGCCGGCGTCGCCGGCCTTGTTCAGGTGCTCGGTGTAATCCTTGTCGAACAGGTTATCGACACCGGCGCTCAGCTTGACGTTGCGAGTCACCCGGTAGGCGCCGTTGAGCGAGAAGACGCCGAAGCCGGCGCTCTTGTCGAAGTCCTTGCCGACCACGTTGCCCTGGTCCCTGGCGATACGATTCTGCGGCGCGACCACCCGCCACAGGCTGCCGGCACTCCAGTCGCCTTCCTCGTAGGTCAGGCCGAAGCGCGCTTCCAGCGGCGGGATCTGCGGCAGCGCGCGGTCGTCCGAGCTGTTCTTGCCCCAGGCATAGGCCAGGCTGGCGTCGGTCTTCCAGTTGCCGGTGAGCTGGTAGGAAGCGCCCAGCTCGCCGCCCATGATCCGCGCGTCGACGTTGGTCGCCTGGGTCGAGGAGCCCATCATGCCCTCGCGATAGCTGAACAGGATGAAGTCCTGGACCACCCCGACGTAGCCGGAGGCCCAGGCCTGCAGCTTGTCGCCGTTGTACTGGAGGCCGAAGTCGAGCTGGGTGGTCTTTTCCGGCTTGATCTTGTCGAAGGCGTTGACCGACCCGTTCGGCCCGCGCTTGGGCGAGAACAGCTCCCAGTAGTCGGGGAAGCGCTCGGCATGGCCAAGGCCGGCGTAGAGGGTGGTCGGCGAGTCGGCAAGGTCATGCTCGTAGCGCACGAAGCCGCTGGGCAAGGTATCGGCGCGGGTGTCGTTGGCCGTCGGGTTGGCCATGGCGTGGCCCATGTGCCCGGACTTCAGGGTCTGCCGGTAGTCCTTGACCGAGGCGCGGTCCAGGCGCAACCCGCCGATCAGCCGGTCGCGCTCGGCGGCGAACCAGGTCAGTTCGCCGAAGGCCCCGTAGTTGTGGAACACCGCGTCCTTGCTCCAGGGGAACTGGTCGGCGTCGGTGTAGTAGTCGGTCATCATGTCGTACTTGGAGCCGCGCGCGCGGTGCTCGTTGCGCATGGCGTCGACCCCGGTGACCAGCTTGAAGTCGTCCCAGCGCCAGGTGGCCGCCAGGCGACCGCCGAGGGTGCGTCGGTCCACCTGGGACGCCATCGGCATGGGCATCATGCTGGACGGGTCGGGAGTGCGCAGGCGGAAGTTGTCCATGATGTGGTCGGCGTAGTTGTAGTAGACCTGCGCCTCGACCTTCTCCAGCACATCGCTGACGTTCGATTTGACGAAGCGCAGGCCCAGGCTCTCGCGCTTGAACTGCGAGCCGTCCATGCCGCGCCCGGCGTAACGTGCCTCGCCGTCGCCCTTGCCGGCGGTGAGTTCGATCAGGGTGTCCTCGTCGGGGGTCCAGCCGACCGCGACGTCGCCGTTCCACTTCTTCCAGCGCGACGGCACGGTATTCCCGGCGCCGTCCTCGTAATCGTCGGACTGCGCGTGGTTGCCGGTGAAGCGCAGGTAGCCGAGCCGGTTGCCGGCGGCGGCGTCCAGCACCTTGTCGAAGCGGCCATTGGAGCCGGCCAGCAGGCTGGCGTTGACCCGCGAGCCGAGTTCGCCGAAGCGCTCCGGCTCACGCTCGAAGAGGATCGTCCCGGCCGACGCGCCCGGCCCCCAGAGCACCGTCTGCGGGCCCTTGATCACGGTGAGCTTGTCGTAGGTTTCCGGCGAGATGTAGGAGGTCGGCGCGTCCATCCGGTTCGGACAGGCACCGAGCATCATGCCGCCGTTGGTGAGGATGTTCAGGCGCGAACCGAACATCCCGCGCAGCACCGGGTCGCCGTTGCTGCCGCCGTTGCGGATCACCGCGAAGCCGGGAATGGTCTTCAGGTAGTCGGCCCCATCGCTGGCCGGTACCGGTTGGCGCGGCTCCTTGGGATTGGTGACGATGGTCAGCGGCGAACTCTGGGCGACTCCGGTGACCACGCTCGGCGCCAGCTCCACGGCGTGATCCTGGTGCTGGGAGTGCTCCTCGGCCAGGAGCGCCGACGGAGACAGGGCCAGGCCGCACAGTGCGGCGAAGGCTCCCGCCCAGCGGCGGCGTTGTGCGAGACGGGCAGGGTCGAAGCTGAAAGCGGCGGTCGGGCAGGCGTTGCCGGCCGCTCGTTGTTGAGTAGACATACGTTTTTCCATGATCTATGTGACTTCCGCCCCGCCCCCACGGCGAGCAGGCACCCGGCCAGGCTCGCGTCACCGGCGCGGCGAAGACGCGCCGGTGCCCCCAGGAAGCGGCGGCTATCGGATTGAAAGAGGTCAGGCGATCAGGAACGGCGGCGCACGGGTACGGGCGCCGGGAAACACCGGCGAGGCGACGAACGCCTCGTTCAGGAAAGCGACGGCGGGCGCCGTCGCGAAGGGAACGGAGAACAGCGCCAGGCAGGCGTCTTCGGTGAGCGGCGGGCTGTGGAACAACAGGCTGCAATAACCGCACTTCTCCCAGAGCACGTCGCTGGCCAGGCGATTGCCTTCCTCGCCGCCCATCCCCGGCATGCCGGCATGGACGACGGAGCGCTGGGCATCGGAACAGCCGGCATGGGCCATGTCGCCATGGTCCATGTTCTCGTGGGACATGCCTTCGTGGCCCATCCCCACGCCCATCGGCATCGGGTGGTCCATCGGCATCGACTGGGAGATCAACGGCCCGACGAAGATCATCAGCATGGCGAACAGAGCCAGCCATGCACCGATGCCTTGTCGTTTCAGAGTGGTCGCCACCTGCGACTCCCGCCGTCTTGAATGAAGACCACCGCGTAGCGGGCCGGATGGCCGCTCGCGCCGGGTCATGCCGAAAAGAAGAATGCGCCTGTCGTTATACGCCCCCAGGCACGGGGAACGAAATGATCGCACAAGGGCGGCTGGCTCTTCTGCGGCATGGGGCCGCAGAATTTTCCATTGCGGAGAGCGTGCCGGCGGCGCAATCGAGGACAAGCTTTCACCGCCGAGAAAGAATAAAAACCCACAAAAGCCGCACAAATGGGAAATTCTACTAATTTTCCTTTAATGCTTGCCATTCAAATGCAGTCTCACTAGTGTGGTACGCATGAAAACACCACACACCCTCATCCTGCTCCGCCAACACGCCTGCCTGTGCCTGGTCAGCCCGCGACTGCGTGGCTGAGCGACGCTTCTCTTCATCTCGTCACTGCGTTCGCCTGGCCCCGCCGGCCCAGGAACCGACTCCAAAGGATTAGCCCCATGAGCATGTTGAAAGACCCTTCGCAGAAATACCGCCCATTCCCGGCCATCAATCTGCCCGACCGCACCTGGCCGTCGAAGACCATCACCGAGGTGCCGATCTGGTGCAGTTCCGACCTGCGCGACGGCAACCAGTCGCTGATCGAACCGATGGACGCGGCGAAGAAGATGCGGTTCTTCAAGACCCTGGTGCAGGTCGGCCTGAAGCAGATCGAAGTGGCCTTCCCGTCGGCTTCCGATACCGACTTCAACTTCGTCCGCGAGTTGATCGAAGGCAACCACATCCCGGACGACGTCACCATCCAGGTGCTGACCCAGGCCCGCGAAGACCTGATCACCCGCACCTTCGAATCCCTGCGCGGGGCGAAGAAGGCCATCGTCCACGTCTACAACGCCACCGCCCCGTCGTTCCGCCGCATCGTCTTCAACCAGGACAAGCAGGGCGTCGTGGACATCGCCACCAACGCCGCGAAACTGATCAAGAAGCTGGCCGCCGAGCAGCCGGATACCCAGTGGTCGTTCCAGTACTCGCCGGAAATCTTCAGCTCTACCGAGCTGGAGTTCTCGGTGGAGGTCTGCAACGCGGTGATCGACGTCTGGCAACCGACCCCGGACAACAAGATCATCCTCAACCTGCCGGCCACCGTGGAGTGCGCCACGCCGAACGTCTACGCCGACCAGATCGAATGGTTCGGCCGCCACGTCGACAAGCGTGACAGCGTGATCATCAGCCTGCACACCCACAACGACCGAGGCACCGGCGTGGCCGCCACCGAGCTGGGCCTGATGGCCGGCGCCGACCGCGTCGAAGGTTGCCTGTTCGGCAACGGCGAGCGCACCGGCAACGTCGACCTGGTGACCCTGGCCTTGAACATGTACACCCAGGGCCTGCATCCGCAACTGGACTTCTCCGACATCGACGCGGTGCGCAAGGTGGTCGAAGAGTGCAACCAGTTGCCGGTCCACCCGCGCCATCCATATGTCGGCGACCTGGTCCATACCGCTTTCTCCGGCTCGCACCAGGATGCCATTCGCAAGGGCTTCGCCCAGCAGAAGGAAGACGCGATCTGGGAAGTGCCGTACCTGCCGATCGATCCGGCCGACATCGGCCGCGACTACGAAGCGGTGATCCGGGTCAACAGCCAGTCCGGCAAGGGCGGCATCACCTTCCTGCTCGAACAGGAGTACGGCATCAGCCTGCCGCGGCGCATGCAGATCGAGTTCAGCCAGGTAGTGCAAGGCGAGACCGACCGTCTCGGCCTGGAAATGACCGCACAACAGATCTACTCGCTGCTGGAAAACGAATACCTCAAGGCGACCTCGCCCTACGTCCTCGCCAGCCATCGCCTGCAGGAAGAGAACGGCACCAGCGCCGTCGACCTGGAAGTCTCCTTCGACGGCGAGAAGCAGCACTGGCGCGGGATCGGCAAGGGACCGCTGGAAGCCTTGGTGGCCGCCCTGCCGGTCAAGGCGGAAATCATGGACTACCATGAGCACGCCATCGGCGCCGGCGCCAATGCCAAGGCCGCGGCCTATATCGAGATCCGCCTGGAGGGCCAGCGCCCGCTGCACGGCATCGGCATCGACGAGAACATCACCACCGCCAGCTTCCGCGCCCTGTTCAGCGCGCTGAACCGCGCGGTGACCCAGGCCGAGGCCAAGGCGGCCTGACCGGCACGGAAGGGAAAAAGGGAGCCAGGCGGCTCCCTTTTTTCATGGGCATCTTTCAGCTGAGTCGCTTCACTCATCCTCGCCGCTGGCGCTGACCGCTCCCAGGCAACGGAGCTGGTACGCCCCCTCCCCTGTGGTCAGGCGCCAGGTCTCGCCATCGGCCTGGGGCTCGGCTTCCATCACCGCGTTGTAGGAAAAACGCCACTCGCGACGGGTGCGTCCATCCAGGCTTTCCACCGCCAGCACCCAGTCTTCGCTGGCGAACGGCTGGTCGGCTTCCGCCGCCAGGTCCGCCTGGTCCAGCAGGTTCTCGTTGAGTTCGAAGCGCCAGGCGTGCAGACCGTCGATCTCGAGCATGTCGGCGGTTTCCAGTTCATCGAGCAGGTAGCGTTGTGTAGTCATGGCCAGTCATCGCGGATAAAGAACTCATGATAAGGCAAAGCGCGGGCGGCCCCTCACACCACCAGCATCACCACCGGGATCGCTACCGACAGGACCACCAACATGAACAGCAGGCCGATCCCCGCCGCCCGCCAGTTGGAAATGAACGCTCCGCCCGCTGCCTTGTGGCTGTCCAGGGCCGGACCGAAGGCTGATTTGGCGTAGTAGACCATGCCGAATATCTGCGCCACCGTGAAGCCGATCGAGGGGATGTTCTCCGGCAGTATCGCGCCCAGGACCGGCAGCAGGACGAACAGACCGAGGCCGACCAGCCAGGTTTTCCCGACTTCCTGCGCCCGTCCCAGGCGACGGAGATTCACCGCCGCGAGGAAGGCGCCGGCCAGGGGCGTGCCGATGAAGGTACCCAGACCGATCGCGGAAAGCCTGTACAACGGCTCGACATGGGTGGCGTCAGGCTCGTCCAGGCGGGCCTCCGGCGGGCGGAACGGATTCTCGGTGTCGCTGTTCATGCGTGTGCTCCCTGCGGATATTTACTGAAGCTTTACCAGGGCCGGCATTGGAAAATCCCGGCAACCGGCAGAGTCTATAGGACGCTGCGCGCCGGCTGAACATTCCGCGCCCGCCGGGAGTCACAGCAAGACGTGCGAACGAAAGCGCCCACACAGGACCGCACTCAGGAGGGATGACGCATGACCACACGCAAACTCGGCAACTCTGGCCTGGAGATACCGGCACTGGTATTCGGCGGCAACGTCTTCGGCTGGACTGCCGACGAAAGCACCTCCTTCAGGCTGCTGGACGCCCTGCTCGACGCCGGCCTGAACTGCATCGACACCGCCGACGTCTATTCGCGCTGGGTTCCCGGGCACCAGGGCGGCGAGTCGGAAACCCTCATCGGCAAGTGGCTGAAACGCACCGGCAAACGCGACCGCATGGTGATCGCCAGCAAGGTCGGGATGGACATGGGCAATGGCCACAAAGGCCTATCCGCCGCCTATATCGAGCAGGCCCTGGAGCGCTCGCTACGACGCCTGCAGACCGACTACCTGGACCTCTACCAGTCGCACACCGACGATCCCCACACCGACCTGGAGGAAACCCTTTCCACCTATGGCGAACTGATCAAGAAAGGCAAGGTACGGGTCATCGGCGCCTCCAACTACGACGCCCGGCGCCTCCTCGAAGCGCGCCAGGTCAGCGCCCGGCTTAACCTGCCGAGCTACCAGAGCCTGCAACCCGAATACAACCTGTACGATCGCGCCGACTACGAGACCAACCTGGAGCCGACGGTGGAAGAACTCGGTATCGGGGTGATCAGCTACTACTCGCTGGCCAGCGGCTTCCTCAGCGGCAAGTACCGCAACCAGGCCGACACCGCCGGGCGAGCCCGGGGAGAGAAGGTGAAGGGTTATCTCAACGAGCGCGGCGTGGCCATCCTCGCGGCGCTCGACGAAGTGGCCGAGCAGTACAACGCCAACCCGACCCAGGTCGCCCTGGCCTGGCTCATCGCTCGCCCGACGGTGACCGCGCCGATCGCCAGCGCCACCAGCCTGGAACAGCTCGACGACCTGATCGCCGCCACCCACCTGAAGCTCGACGAACAGGCGATCCACCGCCTGGACAGCGCCAGCGCCTATTGACCGACCTGCCGTCGAGGGCGGCCTCGCCCCGTTGAGTGGAGCGGATAACCGTATCGCGGCTATCCGCTCCGCATCGACGGGAAAACCTTAGCTGAAGCGCGCCAGCAGCGAACCGATGTCCAGGTCGCCCTGCGGCGCCTGGCCGTCCGGCGTCAGCTTGTTGACCAGTTCCGGCAGCAGGCTGCTCAGGTGTTCGGCCGCCTCGCCCTGGCTGACTCCGGCGGAGTCCGCCAGTTGCTGCAATTGACCGTCGCCGAAGACCCGGGAAATGTCCGCCGCCGACACCGACTGGTTCGGCCCAGCGCCGATCCAGGAATTCAGGGCATCGCCCAGGCCTGCGTTCTGGAGCATCTGGAACAATCCGCCGAGTCC
The DNA here is from genome assembly GCF_001836405.1 of Pseudomonas sp. HMSC057H01. NCBI lineage: Bacteria > Pseudomonadati > Pseudomonadota > Gammaproteobacteria > Pseudomonadales > Pseudomonadaceae > Pseudomonas > Pseudomonas sp. HMSC057H01. The sequence goes on from NZ_KV828379.1 coordinate 368,270, forward strand.
GCCCAGGGAGCCGGCCTCCACGCCCGGCGCCGCCTGCCCGGCACCGCCCGCGGCGCCACCGAGCAGATCGCCGAGGACGCCACCCAGCCCGCCGCTCGCAGCCCCGCCGCCAGCGCCACCAAGGATGCTGCCCAGCGAACCGAGCAGACCACCGCCATCGCCACCGCCCTGTGCCGCACCGCCCTGGCGCGACATCAGCATGGTCACCAGCCCGATCAACAGGGCCACTTTCGGATCGCGAGCACCTCCCTGTCCTTCAGAGCCACCCAGCGCCGAACCGAGAATCGAATCGAGCAGTCCCATTGGCCTTCCTCCTGATCTGATGCCCACGGCGCGGCGCCGCGGGATACGGGTAACTCCATTCCCGGCACTGCGCCATCATGCGCAGCGCCGGGTCATGGCCTCGGACATCGACCGGAAGCGGACGTTCCGGCACTCAAGGATGGATTTCGAAGCGATCCGCGTCCATGTAGGCCGGGAAACGCTGGCGATAGGCCGCCAGTGCCGCCGCGTCCAGCCGGACGCGGAACACGCCGTCGGCGTCCGCCGCGTTGAACAGGCTGTCGCCCTGGAAGTCCAGGACCTGGCTATCCCCAGCGTAGCGCAAGGCGTTGCCGTCTTCGCCGATACGGTTCACCGCCACCACGTAGCAAAGGTTCTCGATCGCCCGCGCCGGCAGCAGGCGGTTCCAGTGCTGTCGACGAGGCGCGGGCCAGTTGGCGGTGTAGAGCAACAGGTCGGTGTCGTGCGGGTCGCGGCTCCACACCGGGAAACGCAGGTCGTAGCAGATCAACGGGCGCACCCGCCAGCCCTTGAGTTCGAACAGTTCCTGGCGTTCGCCGGGACTGTAGTGCTCGTGTTCGCCGGCCATGCGGAACAGATGGCGCTTGTCGTAGTGCAGCATCTCGCCGTCCGGGCGCGCCCAGAGCAGGCGATTGCGATGGCTACCGTCGGCGAGCTGGACGATCAGGCTGCCGGTGACCACCGCACCAAGGCGCCGGGCCTGCTCCAGCAGCCAGGCATGGGTCGGCCCCAGCTCGGGCTCGGCCTGCTCGGCCGAAGCCATGCTGAAACCCGTGGTGAACATCTCCGGGAGGACCACCAGGTCGGCGCCGGCGGCGCTCTCCAGCAGGGCGGCGAAATGCTCGCGGTTGGCCTGGGCGTCGTGCCAGGCCAGGGAGGATTGGACCAGGGCGATGTCCAGGTCCGGCAGAACCGTCAGATCGCGCATAGCTTTTCCGCTGCCTGACGCAGCGTCTCCTCGCGTTTGGCGTAACAGAACCGGACCAGCCGCATGGCGTCCGGCGCCTTTTCATAAAACACCGAAACCGGGATCGCCGCCACTCCGTGTTCGCGGGTCAGCCACTCGGCCATGGCCACGTCGTCCAGGTCCGGACGGACGGCCGAATAGTCCACGCACTGGAAGTAGGTGCCCGGCGCACGGGTGAAACGGAAGCGAGAGTCCAACAGCAGGTCGCAGAACAGGTCGCGCTTGGCCTGGTAGAAACCGGGCAATTGCCGCAAATGTTCGGGATGGCCGGCCATGTAGTCCGCCAATGCCCATTGCAGCGGCGTGACGCCACAGAAGTTGACGTACTGGTGGACCTTGCGCAGCTCCGCGCTGAGCGCAGGCGGCGCGACCACGTAGCCGGTCTTCCAGCCGGTGACGTGGTAGGTCTTGCCGAACGAGCTGACCACGAAGGAGCGCGGATACAACTCCTCGTGGGACAGCACGCTGGTATGGGCGACACCGTCGAACACCAGGTGCTCGTAGACCTCGTCGCTGATCAGGTAGATATCCCGGTCGCGGATCAACGCGGCCAGGCGGTCCAGTTCCTCGCGGCTGATCAGCGCGCCGCTGGGGTTGTGCGGGGTATTGATGATGACCAGCCGGGTACGCGGCCCGATGGCCTCGGCCATGCGCTGCCAGTCGATGGAGAAGTCCGGCAGCGCCAGCGGCACGTGCACGCAACGCCCGCCGGCGAGTTGCACGGAGGGTTCGTAGCTGTCGTAGGACGGGTCGAGTACCACCACTTCGTCGCCCGGATGGACCAGCGCCTGGATCGCGCTGAAGATCGCCTCGGTCGCCCCCGGCGTGATGGTCACCTCGCTGTCGGCGCTCACCCGGCGTCCATAGAACTGCTCGATCTTCTTCGCCACCTGCTCGCGCAGGGCCGGCAAGCCGGTCATCGGCGCGTACTGGTTGTGCCCGGCGGCGATATGCCGGCCTACCGCCTCGCGCAGCTCCGGCGGACCGTCGAAATCGGGAAAGCCCTGGGAGAGGTTGATCGCGCCACACTCGGCGGCCAGTTGCGACATGCGGGTGAAGATGGTGGTGCCGACATTCGGCAGCTTGCTCTGAATCATCGGGACTTCCTGCAGAGACTCGCCGGACGACAGCCCGGCCAGACGGGTGGCAGGGCAGGATAGCCGATCCGGGAGCGACGCTGCAGGGGCACGCCTTAGAAAAAACCGTGCCCGCTTCAGGTCAGAGGGGAATATGCGCCAGGCGATGGCGCAGGACGAATAACCGCCTCGCGATCATTCGTCGCCACGACAGGGAATCGGCGGTCAACACCGGCGGCCTGGCTCTACAGCCGCGGCCAATGAAAAAGGCCCGACAGGGACACCCGCCGGGCCTTTCGACGAAGGAAACGCCACACTCAGCGGCGCTTGTCCTTCTTCTTCTTCTCGGCTTTCTTGTGGTGCGACATCAGCCGGCGCTTCTTGTTGACCTGGCGCGCGGTCAGCGAATTCTTCTTGCCCTCGTAGGGGTTCTCGCCGCCCTTGTACTCGATGCGGATCGGCGTACCGACCAACTTCAATACCCGCCGGTAGGTCTTCTCCAGGTAGCGGGTATAGGCCTTCGGCACCGCGTCCACCTGGTTGCCGTGGATCACGATCAGCGGCGGGTTGGCGCCGCCCAGGTGGGCGTAGCGCAGCTTGATCCGGCGACCGTTGACCATCGGCGGCTGGTGCACCTGCACGGCGTCCTCGAGGATGCTGGTCAGGCGGCTGGTCGGCCAGCGGGTCACCGCCGAACGGAAGGACTCCTGGACCGACTTGTAGAGATGGCCGACGCCGGTGCCATGCAGGGCCGAAATGAAATGGATGTCGGCGAAGTCGACGAACAGCAGGCGCCGCTCCAGTTCGGTCTTCACGTAGTCACGCTCGGCCGCCTCCATGCCATCCCACTTGTTCAGGGCGATGACCAGGGCACGGCCGGTCTCGAGGACGAAGCCGAGCAGGTTGAGGTCGTGCTCGACCACCCCTTCGCGGGCGTCCATGACGAAGATCACCACGTTGGCGTCCTGGATCGCCTGGAGGGTCTTCACCACCGAGAACTTTTCCACCGCCTCGAAGATCTTGCCGCGACGCCGCACGCCAGCGGTGTCGATCAGGGTGTACATCTCCTCGTTGCGCTCGAACGGGATGTAGATGCTGTCGCGGGTGGTGCCGGCCTGGTCGTAGACGATCACCCGCTCTTCGCCGAGCATGCGGTTGACCAGGGTCGACTTGCCCACGTTGGGCCGGCCGATGATGGCGATCTTGATCCCGTCCTTCTCGCTGGGACCGGGAATCCGGGTCGGTTCCTCGCCTTCGGCGACCTCTTCGCTCGCCGGCTCGCCCTCGCCTTCTTCCTCCGCGTTGTCCTTGGGGAAGATCCCCAGGGCTTCCTGCAGCATATGGTTGATGCCGCGACCGTGGGCGGCGGCGATCGGCAGCGCATCGCCCAGGCCCAGCGGGCTGAACTCGGCACGAGCGAGATCGGGATCGATGGTGTCGACCTTGTTGGCGATCAGGAAGCTGCGCTTGTTCCGCTTGCGCAGGTGCTCCGCGATCATCTGGTCGGCGGCGGTCATGCCGGCGCGCGAATCGACCAGGAACAGGACGGCATCCGCCTCCTCGATGGCCTGCAACGATTGCTCGGCCATTTTCGCATCGATGCCTTCCTCATCGCCGGAGATGCCTCCGGTATCGATGACGATATAGGTGCGGCCCTGCCAGCGCGCCTCGCCGTACTGGCGATCGCGGGTCAGGCCTGCGTACTCCGCCACGATGGCGTCGCGCGACTTGGTCAGGCGGTTGAACAGAGTGGACTTGCCGACGTTCGGGCGACCCACCAGGGCAATAACGGGAACCATGCGGCTCTCCACGAGAATTCAGAAAACACAAAGGCCGCTGACGTCGGACGGCAGCGGCCGGACACTTGAAACCCAGTCTAGCGGATGGTGTAGGCGACGAGCTTGCCACCGTTGCCGAACACGTACATCCAGCTCCCGACCACCAGCGGACGAACCCGCACGCCATCGCTGTCGACCCGCTCGCGACCAACGAAGCGACCGTCCACCTGGCTCAGCAGGTGCACGTAGCCTTCCAGGTCGCCGACCACCACGTTGCTGGAGAACACCGCCGGAGCCGACAGTTGGCGACGCGCCAGGGCGTCGTTGTTCCACAGCGAAGAAGCGCCGCGCGAATCCAGGCCTTCCACCGAACCGCTGGCCTGGCTGACGTAGATATTGCCGAAGCCTTCGGCGACGCCGACGTAGCTCGACGCTTCGCGCTGCCAGAGCAGGCGGCCGCTGTTCACGTCCAGCGCCGCGGCACGGCCCTGGTAGCTGACCACGTAGAGGGTGTCGCCGGACAGCAGGAGGCCGCCGTCGATGTCCACCACGCGATCCAGTTCGGAACGCCCCTGGGGAATCGCTACCCGCTGCTCCCAGATCGGCAGGCCGCGCTGTACGTCGACCGCCACCACCTTGCCGCTGGCCAGGCCAGCCAGGGCCATGTTGCCGGCGATCAGCGGCGCGCCGGTGCCGCGCAGGGTCAGCACCGGCACGGTGCTTTCGTAGATCCAGCGCTGGTCGCCGCTGGCCGCATCGAGGCCGATCAGCTTGTCGTCCTGGGTCTGCACCACCACCACGTCGCCGTTGGTGGCCGGCGCCGACAGCACTTCGCTGTTGACTCGCTTGGTCCACTTCTTCTTGCCGGTGGCTTCGTCGAGGGCGATCACGTCACCGCGCAGGGTACCCACCAGCACCAGGCCGTAGCCAACGCCGACACCGCCGGAAACCGGACGTTCCAGGTCCTTCTTCCAGAGCACGTCGCCGGTCTCGCGCTGGATCGCCATCACCCGCCCTTCGGCGGACGCGGCGTAGATGCTGGAACCATCGACGGCCGGTTCGAGCAGGTTGTACAGGTCGCCCTGGCCATCACCGACCGAGCGGCTCCACTGCTTGCTCAACACGACTTCCTCTTTGAAGTCGGTCAGTTCGGCGGGCGGGAGTTCCTTCTTGCTGTTGCTGCTGCAACCCACGACCGCCAGGGCCAGGGCGAGCAGCGCCGCGTGTTTCCATTGCACCATCTCAGGCCTCTCCCTTGGACAGGTCGTCGAGCTTGATCTGCAGGGCATCGCCGGCACCGTCTTCGGGCAGCGACTGCTTGGCTTTCTCGTAGGCCGCGCGGGCCTCGTCGGTGCGCTTGAGCTGCACCAGCAGGTCGCCCTTGAGCTCCTCGCGGGTAGAGACGTAGGCCTTGTCGGCGTCGCCATCGAGCAGCTTCAGGCCTTCCTCGACCTTGCCCTGGGCCGCCAGGACCCGGGCCAGGCGCTGCCGCGCCAGTTCGCCGAGGGTGGCGTCGGCCGGCTTGTCCATGACCGCCTTCAGCTCGGCAACGGCGTCATCCAGCTTGCCGCTGTCGACCGCGACCTTGGCCACGAACAGGCTGCCGTACTGGGCATAATGGGTGCCGCCGAACTCGCTCTTCAGCTTGCCGGCCAGCTCCGCCACCTTCGCCGGATCCGGCTGGCCGGCCGGATTCAGCGCGGTTTCGATCAGTTGCTGGTAGACGATCGAGGCGCCCTGCGCCTGGTTGGTCTGGTACTTCTGCCAGGCCTGCCAGCCGAATACCACTGCCAGCGCGAGGATGCCGCCGGTGACCAGGGGCTTGCCGTTGCGCTGCCACCAGTCCTTGATCTGCGCCAGGTCTTCGTCTTCGGTACGCGATGTCACCCCAATCACTCCTATTCTTTATGTTCTCAAGCCTGTGCCAGACAGGCTGCCAGGTGCTCGGGCAGAGCATCCCAGGCAATGCTTTGTTGCTCGCCCTCGTCACGCAGGGGCTTGAAACCTACCACGCGATTGGCCACCTCGTCCTCCCCGAGGATCAGGGCAAAGCGCGCGCCGCTCTTGTCGGCCTTCTTGAACTGGCTCTTGAAGCTACCGGCGCCGGCGTTGACCAGCAAGCGTATGCCGGGAATGGCGCTGCGCAACTGTTCGGCCAGGGTCAGGGCGGCCAGCTCGGCCGGTTCGCCGAAGGCGCAGACGTAGAGGTCGGCCGGACGGTTCAGTTCGGCGGGGATCACCCCCAAGGTTTCCAGCAGCAGCACCAGGCGTTCCACGCCCATGGCGAAACCGACGCCCGGGGTCGGCTTGCCGCCGAACTGGCTGACCAGCCCGTCGTAGCGGCCACCGCCGCAAACGGTGCCCTGGGCGCCAAGCTTGTCGGTGACCCACTCGAAAGCCGTGCGGCAGTAATAGTCCAGGCCGCGCACCAGCTTCTGGTTGATTTCGTAGCGCAGTCCGACAGCATCCAGGCGGGCCTTGAGACCCTCGAAGTGGGCGATCGATTCTTCGTCGAGATAGTCGTGCAGGGTCGGCGCGCCGACCAGCAACGCCTGGGTGCTCTCCACCTTGCTGTCGAGGATTCGCAGCGGATTGGTGGTCATGCGCCGCTGGCTGTCTTCGTCGAGTTGCTCGAAGCGCTCCTGCAGATAGGCCACCAGGGCCTCGCGATAGCGTGCGCGGGCCTCGCTGGAACCGAGGGTGTTGAGCTGCAGGGTCACCGCGTCGGCCATGCCGAGCTTCTGCCACAGGCGCCAGGTGAGGATGATCAACTCGGCGTCGATGTCCGGACCGGGCAGGTTGAAGACTTCCACGCCGATCTGGTGGAACTGCCGGTAGCGACCTTTCTGCGGTTTCTCGTAACGGAACATCGGCCCGGTGTACCAGAGCTTCTGCACCTGGCCACCACCGCTCAGGCCGTGCTCCAGCACGGCGCGCACGCAACCGGCGGTACCTTCCGGACGCATGGTCAGGGATTCGCCGTTGCGGTCGAGGAAGGTGTACATCTCCTTGTCGACCACGTCGGTACCTTCGCCGATGCCGCGGGCGAAGAGTTCGGTGAACTCGAGGATGGGCAGGCGGATCTCGCTGTAGCCGTAGCCGTCCAGCAGGCCGGCGAAGGTGCGTTCCAGATAGCGCCAGGCCGGAGTCTGCTCCGGCAGGATGTCGTTCATGCCACGAATGGCTTGCAGGGACTTGCTCACGTAGGGTCCTTAAACGGGTCAGCCGCGGGCGATCAGGCTCGCATCGGCCTCGGCCTTCTCGGCCGCCTTCTGGCGGATCAGCCGTTCCAGCTCGTCCACCAGGTTGTCGTTGGTCAGTTTCTGCGACGGCTTGCCGTCGATATACACCAGGTTCGGAGTGCCGCCGGTGAGGCCGACATGGGCCTCCTTGGCTTCGCCCGGACCGTTGACGACGCAACCGATCACGGCCACGTCCATCGGCACCAGCAGGTCCTCCAGGCGCCCTTCCAGCTCGTTCATGGTCTTCACCACGTCGAAGTTCTGCCGCGAACAGCTCGGGCAGGCGATGAAGTTGATGCCACGGGAGCGCAGGTGCAGGGACTTGAGGATGTCGAAACCGACCTTGATCTCCTCGACCGGATCGGCAGCCAGGGAAATCCGGATGGTGTCGCCGATTCCCTCGGCCAGGAGCATGCCCAGCCCCACCGCCGACTTCACCGTGCCGGAGCGCAGGCCGCCGGCCTCGGTGATGCCCAGGTGCAGGGGCTGCTCGATCTGCCTGGCCAGCAGGCGATAGGCGGCGACGGCCATGAAGACGTCGGAGGCCTTGACGCTGACCTTGAAGTTCTGGAAGTCCAGCTTGTCGAGATGATCGACGTGGCGCATGGCCGATTCGAGCAGGGCTTCCGGGGTCGGTTCGCCGTATTTCTTCTGCAGGTCCTTTTCCAGCGAACCGGCATTGACGCCGATACGGATCGGGATGTTGCGCTCGCGCGCGGCGTCGACCACGGCCTTGACCCGGTCCTCGCGACCGATGTTGCCCGGATTGATGCGCAGGCAGTCCACTCCCAGCTCGGCGACGCGCAGGGCGATGCGATAGTCGAAGTGGATGTCGGCGACCAGCGGCACGTTGACCTGCTGCTTGATCTTGCCGAACGCCTCGGCGGCGTCCATGTCGGGGACGGAAACCCGCACGATGTCCGCACCGGCATCTTCCAGGCGGCGGATCTGCGCGACGGTGGCAGCGACGTCGCAGGTCTCGGTGTTGGTCATGCTCTGCACGGCGATCGGCGCATCGCCGCCCACCGGGACGTTGCCGACCCAGATTTTCCGAGACTTGCGGCGAATGATCGGAGAAGCGCTATGAATGCTCATTGTCCTACCTTCAGACGGGCCGTTTCGCCGCGGACGAAGGGGGTCACGTCCACCGGCTGGCCGTTGTAGCTGACCTGGGCGCCGCGAGCGAAACCGAGGCGCAGCTCCAGCGGGGCCTTGCCGGCCAGTTCCAGGCTGTCGCCCTTGCGCTTCAGCGCGCTGACCAGGACCTTGCCGTTGGCGTCGGTGACCTGGGTCCAGCAATCGGCGACGAACTGTACCTTGACCACCCCCTGGCCCTCGCCGGCCACCACGGGCGCGGCGGCAGGTTCGCTCGGCGCTGGCGGGGCGGCCGGACTGGCCGTCGCCGGAACGGCTGGAGCATTACCGGGAGCAGGAGCCGTGCCGGCAGGCGCGGCGGTAACAGGCTGCTGGGGCGCGGCGGGGGTGCCCTGGGCCGGAGCGGCGGGAACCTGCGCGCCCTCGCTCGCCACCGGCGGCGAACCCTCGGCCTGGGCGGCGACTTCCGGAGAAACCTCGGCGGGCGCTTGCTCGCCTTCCTTCTGCGCTTCGATCACCGCCTGGTCTTCAGGCTCGTCCAGGGTATGGATCTCGGTGGTGCCGTCGGCGCTTTCCACTTCGACATGCTCGAGGCTCAGACCGGCGGTTTCCGGCGTGCGCGCGGAATGCTCCTGCCACCAGAAGTAGCCGAAGCCGATCAGCAGGGCGAGCAGTAACAGGCTGACGATACGCAGCACGTTGCGCGACAGGCGCACCGGCTCGGCGACCCGTCCCAGGCTCTGTACGGTGCTGCCGCTGGCATTGGTGCCGGTGAAATGGTCGAAGCTGTTGACCAGCTCGGCCTGGTCGAGGCCCATGAGCTTGGCGTAGGCGCGGATGTAGCCGCGCGAGAAGGTGTGCCCCGGCAGCTTGTCGAACGCGCCGTTTTCCAGCTGACGCAGCGAATTCTCGGTCAGGTTCAGTTGCCCGGCCACCTGCGACAACGACAAGCCCTTCTGCTCGCGCGCCTGGCGCAGGGTTTCCCCGGGGTTCTGACGGGAAGCGGTGGCTACGACTTCGGGCTGCGGCGCTTTCATCATTTTTCCGCCTGGAATTCCTGATATTCGGGAGAGCCTGGGTACAGGCGTTTCAACTGCAGGCCATAGCTGGCGGCCGTGTCGCGGTCCTCGAAGACCTTCGCGAGACGAATGCCCAGCAACAGGCTGCGGGCGTTCTGCCCGCCGCCCTGGGCAAAGAGATCATAGTACTGGCGAGCCGGCACGTACTCGCGCTCCTTGTAGAGCAGGTCGGCCATCTCCAGCGCGACGCTGGGCTGGTTACGGTTCAGACGCAGGGATTTCTCGAAGTACTCCTTGGCCTGGGCCGGTTTCTTCATTTGCAGCGAAACCAGGCCGAGGTTCTCGAAGACCCGCGAGCGCTCGGGATAGAGGGTGTCCTGGCTGGCCTCCAGGAGACGCTGGTAGGCCTCCTCGTAGCGCTTCTGCTCGTAGAGGAAACCGCCGTAGTTGTTCAGTACCCGGGCATTGCGGCTATCGCTGGCGAGCGCCTTGCGGTACTCCTCGTCGGCCAGCTTGGGCTCCATCTCGGTCTGGAACACCACCGCCAGCGCGGCATGCGCGTCGGCGCTGGAAGGGTCGATCTCGAGGGCCTTGCGCAGCGGCACCTTGGCCTGCTCGGTGTTCCCCCGCTGGAGATAGCCGAGGCCGAGCTGGATATAGGCATCGCGCGCCTCGTCACGGCCCTTGTCGGTTTTCAGGGGATTCTGATCTCCGCTCGTCACGCAGCCTGTCAGCCCAACTGCCAACAGGAACACCAGCGCGGCGCGTACAGTCATCGGAACCCTCCTCTCACTCAATTTCGATTCGCCGCCGACTCGGACTCGGCCAGTTGGCGCACGGCAATATAACGTTCGCTCCGGCGGGTACGATCCATGACCTGGCCGACCAGCTGGCCACAGGCTGCGTCGATGTCGTCGCCGCGGGTGGTACGCACGGTCACGTTGAAGCCGCCCTTGTGCAACATGTCCTGGAAACGCCGGATGGCATTGTTGCTCGGGCGCTCGTAGCCGGAGTGCGGGAATGGATTAAACGGAATCAGGTTGATCTTGCAAGGCGTGTCTTTCAGCAATGCGATCATCTGCTCAGCATGCTCGGGCTGATCGTTGACATCCTTGAGCAGGGTGTACTCGACGGTCAGCACGCGCTTCTCGCCGAGCCGGGAAATATACCGGCGGCAGGCATCCAGCAGCATGCCCAGCGGATACTTCTTGTTGATCGGCACCAGCTTGTTGCGCAACTCGTCGTTCGGTGCGTGCAGCGACAGGGCCAGGGACACGTCGATCACCTCGCCGAGCTTGTCGATCATCGGCACCACGCCGGAGGTGGACAGGGTCACCTTGCGCTTGGAAATACCGTAGCCGAGGTCGTCCATCATGATGTTCATGGCGGCGACCACGTTGTCGAAGTTCAGCAGCGGCTCGCCCATGCCCATCATCACGACATTGGTGATGGCGCGGTCGATCTTGGCCGGAACGGTACCGAACGACTTGTTGGCGATCCACACCTGGCCGATCACCTCGGCGGCGGTGAGGTCGCTGTTGAAACCCTGCTTGCCGGTGGAGCAGAAACTGCAATCCAGGGCGCAGCCCGCCTGGGAGGACACGCACAGGGTGCCGCGTCCGCCCTGGGGGATGTACACGGTCTCGACGCAACTGCCGGACGCCACCCGGACCACCCACTTGCGGGTGCCGTCGGCGGAGATGTCCTGGCTGACGATCTCGGGACCGCGTATCTCGGCTGAGGCCTTGAGCTTTTCGCGCAAGGCCTTGCCGACGTTGGTCATGGCGTCGAAATCGTCGACGCCAAAGTGGTGAATCCACTTCATGACCTGGCCGGCCCGGAAACGCTTCTCGCCGATGGACTCGAAGAACTGTTCCAGCTGCGGCTGGGTCAGGCCCAGCAGGTTCACCTTGCCGGCGGTGGTCGTTGTCATGGTTTCACCCTCACCCACGCTCGATCAGCGAATGCGCTCGCAGACTTCGGTAGCCGCGAAGAAATAGGCGATCTCGCGAGCGGCGGAAGCTTCGGAATCGGAACCGTGGACGGCGTTCTCGTCGATGGAGACGGCGAAGTCGGCGCGGATGGTACCGGCGTCGGCTTTCTTCGGATCGGTGGCGCCCATCAGCTCGCGGTTCTTGGCGATGGCGTCCTCGCCTTCCAGAACCTGGACTACAACCGGACCGGAAGTCATGAAGGAAACCAGGTCCTTGAAGAACGGACGCTCTTTGTGCTCGGCATAGAAGCCGCCGGCTTCACGCTCGGACAGCTGAACCATTTTAGCGGCGACGACGCGCAGGCCGGCTTTCTCGAAGCGGGTCAGGATTTCGCCGATCACGTTCTTGGAAACGGCGTCCGGCTTGATGATGGACAGGGTGCGTTGCAGTGCCATTGGTAAAACTCCGAAACAAGGTTGTCTAGCATGGGCGGCCCCGCCAGCGGGGCGGGACGCCGTGATTCGTTCAGGACGCTGACGAAAACGGCCCGAAAGGGCCGGAATCAGCGTGGCTGCGCCTGGCATCGGGCCCGGCGCGCCTAGCCTGGAATGCGCCCGCGGGCGATTTCAGGCCTTACCTAAAATAAAACCCGCGAATTATACGCGGGTTCCCGGCAAATGCGTAGGGCGGGCCTATGGCTAGTCCCGCTCCTCGATCCAGGCGGCCTGGATGGCCTCCAGGACTTTCTCCCCGCTACGCTGAGGATCGTCGGAGAACTCTGGAAGTTCCACCACCCAGCGCCGCAGATCGACGAAGTTGACGTATCGCGGATCGACCTCCGGCTTGCTTTCGTCGAGCTGGATGGCGATTTCCAGCACATCGGTCCATTTCAGGCTCATTGCACGCTCCTCTCTACCGCCGGGCTCAGTGGCCTTCCGACACCTGGTTGATGGTGTACTTGGGAATCTCGACCACCAGGTCTTCGTCGGCCACCACTGCCTGGCAGGATAGCCGCGAATCGGGCTCCAGACCCCAGGCCTTGTCCAGCATGTCGTCTTCGAGTTCGTCGGACGGCTCCATGGAATCGAGGCCTTCGCGGACGATTACGTGGCAGGTCGTGCAGGCGCAGGATTTCTCACAGGCATGCTCGATCTCGATGCCATTGCGCAACGCGGCATCCAGGATGGTTTCGCCGGGCTTCGCCTCGAATACCGCCCCCTCGGGGCAGTGGTCGGCATGGGGCAGAATCACGATCTGCGGCATCTTCGCTTATTCCTCGATTTCGTTGAGCCGGCGGCCGGAGAGCGCGGCCTTGACGGTCGCGTCCATCCGCCGTGCGGCGAAAGCGTCGGTCACCTGGGACAGGCGCTTGATCTGGTTCTCGATGGCCGCGGTGTCGCTACCACCGGCCAGTTCACGCAAGGTGTCCATCTGCGCCGCGATGGCCAGGCGCTCCTCTTCGTCCAGGAGCCGCTCGCCGTCGACGTCCAGCGCCGATTGCACGGCCTCCAGCAGCCGCTGCGCCTCGACCTGCTGTTCGCGCAGGGCGCGGGCAGCCTTGTCGTCGCCGGCGTAGTCGAAGGAGTCCTTGAGCATCCGCGCGATCTCGCCGTCGGTCAGCCCATAGGACGGCTTGACCTGGATGCTGGCCTCGACGCCGGAACTCAGTTCGCGTGCGGACACGCCGAGCAAGCCGTCGGCGTCGACCTGGAAGGTCACCCGGATTTTCGCCGCGCCCGCCACCATCGGCGGAATGCCGCGCAGCTCGAAGCGCGCCAGCGAACGACAATCCTTCACCAGCTCGCGCTCGCCCTGCAGCACGTGGATCATCATGGCCGTCTGGCCGTCCTTGTAGGTGGTGAACTCCTGGGCGCGCGCCACCGGGATGGTGGTATTACGCGGAATCACCTTCTCCATCAGCCCGCCCATGGTTTCCAGGCCCAGCGACAGCGGAATGACGTCCAGCAGCAGCAATTCCTCGCCGCGCTTGTTGCCGGCCAGGGCATCGGCCTGGATGGCCGCGCCGATGGCGACCACCTGGTCCGGATCGATATCGGTCAGCGGCTCGCAGCCGAACAACTCGCCAACCGCCGTGCGCACACGGGGCACGCGGGTCGAGCCACCGACCATCACCACAGAGCGGATTTCTTCCAGATCGACACCGGAGTCGCGCACCGCTCGGCGGCAGGACTTCAGGCTGCGAGCGACGAACGGCTCGATCAACTCGTCGAGCGTCGCCCGGCTCAGCTCGCCGCTCCAGTCGCCATAGGCGACCCGGACCGACGCCTCATCGGTAAGACGCTCCTTGGCCGCACAGGCGATTTGCAGCAACTGCCGCTGGCTGCCCGGGTCCAGATCGGCAGAAAGGCCAGCCTGCTCGATCACCCAGCCAGCGATGGCATGGTCGAAGTCGTCGCCACCCAGGGCCGTATCGCCGCCGGTGGCCAGAACTTCGAAGACACCGCGGGTCAGGCGCAGGATGGAAATGTCGAAGGTTCCACCACCCAGGTCATAGATGGCCACCAGGCCTTCCGCGCCCTTGTCCAGGCCGTAGGCCACGGCGGCGGCGGTCGGCTCGTTGAGCAGGCGCAGGACGTTCAGTCCGGCCAGGCGCGCGGCATCCTTGGTAGCCTGGCGCTGGGCGTCGTCGAAATAGGCCGGCACGGTGATCACCGCACCCACCAGCTCGCCACCGAGGGTGGTTTCGGCGCGCTGGCGCAGCTCACGCAGGATGTCCGCCGAGACTTCCACAGGACTCTTCAGCCCCTGTACGGTCTCGATGAAGGGCATGTGCGACTCGCCCTGGCGGAAGCGGTAGGGCAATTGCTCGCCCAGTTGCTTGACGTCCTCCAGGCCGCGCCCCATCAGACGCTTGACCGAAATGATGGTATTGAAGGGATCCTTCGCGGCAGCCGCGCGGGCGCTCTCACCCACTTCCGCCCGCTCGGCGTGATAACGCACCGCGGAAGGCAGGATCAGGCGCCCCTGCGCATCCGGCAAGGGCTCGGCGACGCCGCTACGCACCGCGGCGACCAGCGAATTGGTGGTACCCAGGTCGATCCCAACCGCCAGGCGACGCTCATGGGGCTTGGGACTCTGACCGGGCTCGGCGATCTGCAGTAGGGCCATGCTCTGTCTTAACTATGGGGTGCGACCCGGGGGCCGCAGGGATTAATCGTCGAGTCGCTCTTCCAGCTGGCGCACTTCCTGCGCGAGCTTGTCGAGGAACTGCATGCGACGGACCAGGCGTTCGGCCTCTTCGCGGCGCTGCGCATCGTCCCAGCACGCGGCGAACTCGCGCTCCAGCTCGGCCTGGGCGGCCTTGAGCCGACGCTTGAAGGTCGCCACGCCGGCCAGGTCGGCGCTGTCCTGCAACTCCTCCAGTTCCTCGCGCAGCTGCATCTGCTGCAGGAGAAACTCCGGATCCTGCACCGTAGCCTCCAAGGGCAACTCGTGACCACTCAGGGTCAACAGGTACAGGGCCCGGCGCGGAGCGCTCTTCAGGGTCTGGTAGGCCTCGTTCAGTTGCGCCGCGCGTTCCAGGGCGAGACGCTGCTCGCGCTCGGGAGCGTCGGCGAAACGGTCGGGATGGACGCTGCGCACCAACTCGCGATAGCGCTGGCCGAGCTCGTCGAGATCGACCAGGAAAGCCGGTTGCAGGTCGAACTGGGCGAAATGACAGGGTTTACCCACGCCGGCCTCAGACGTTGAAGCTTTCGCCGCAGCCGCATTCGCCACGAACGTTGGGATTGTTGAACTTGAAGCCTTCGTTGAGCCCTTCGCGAGTGAAGTCCAGCTCGGTGCCATCGAGATAGACCAGGCTTTTCGGGTCGATGATGACCTTCACGCCATGGCTCTCGAAGACCAGGTCCTCGGCCGCCAGTTCATCGACGAATTCGAGGACATAGGCAAGCCCGGAACAGCCAGTGGTGCGCACGCCAAGACGGATACCCTCGCCCTTGCCGCGCCCCTCGAGGGAGCGCTGCACGTGTTTGGCGGCGGCTTCGGTCATGCTGATGGCCATTGCAACTCCTTACTCGTCACGAGCGGCTTAGAGCAAACCCTTCTTCTGCTTGTAGTCGCGAACGGCGGCCTTGATGGCGTCTTCGGCGAGAACGGAGCAGTGGATCTTCACCGGCGGCAGGGCCAGCTCTTCGGCGATGGTGGTGTTCTTGATGGTTTCCGCCTCGTCCAGGGTCTTGCCCTTCATCCACTCGGTGGCGAGGGAGCTGGAGGCGATCGCGGAACCGCAACCGTAGGTCTTGAACTTGGCGTCTTCGATCACGCCCTGCTCGTTGACCTTGATCTGCAGGCGCATCACGTCGCCGCAGGCCGGCGCGCCGACCATGCCGGTGCCGACGTTGGGATCGGCAGCGTCGAGCTTGCCGACGTTGCGCGGGTTTTCGTAGTGGTCGATGACCTTTTCGCTATATGCCATGGCTAATCCTCACGTTTTTCCGGGGCACGAGGCGCTCAGTGCGCCTGCCATTCGACCTGGGACAGGTCGACGCCCTCTTTGTACATATCCCACAGCGGCGACAGTTCGCGCAGCTTGGAAACGGCCTCGACCACCTTCTTCGCGGCATAGTCGATCTCTTCCTCGGTGGTGAAGCGACCGAAGGTGAAGCGGATGGAGCTATGCGCCAGTTCGTCGTTGCGGCCCAGGGCGCGCAATACGTAGGACGGTTCCAGGGACGCCGAGGTACAGGCCGAACCGGAGGAGACCGCGAGGTCCTTGAGCGCCATGATCAGCGACTCGCCCTCGACGTAGTTGAAGCTGACGTTGAGGTTGTGCGGGACGCGGGAGGTCATGCTGCCGTTGATGTAGAGCTCTTCCAGGCCGTCGATCTGCGCGAAGAAGCGGTCGCGGAGCGCCAGCACGCGGGCGTTCTCCTGGGCCATTTCTTCCTTGGCGATGCGGAACGCCTCGCCCATGCCGACGATCTGGTGGGTGGCCAGGGTGCCGGAACGCATGCCGCGCTCATGGCCGCCGCCGTGCATCTGGCCCTCGATGCGGACGCGCGGCTTGCGCCGGACGTAGAGCGCGCCAATGCCTTTCGGGCCGTAGGTCTTGTGCGCGGAGAAGGACATCAGGTCGACCTTGAGCTTGTCCAGGTCGATCTCGACCTTGCCGGTCGACTGTGCGGCGTCGACGTGGAACAGCACGCCGCGGGAGCGGGTCAGCTCGCCGATGGCGGCGATGTCGTTGACGGTGCCGATCTCGTTGTTCACGTGCATGACCGAGACCAGGATGGTGTCGTCACGCAGCGCCGCCTCGACCAGTGCCGGAGTGATCAGGCCATCTTCGCCCGGCTCCAGGTAGGTCACTTCGAAACCTTCGCGCTCCAGCTGGCGGCAGGTGTCGAGGACCGCCTTGTGCTCGATCTTCGAGGTGATGATGTGCTTGCCCTTGCCCGAGTAGAAGTGCGCGACGCCCTTGATCGCCAGGTTGTCGGACTCGGTGGCGCCGGAGGTCCAGACGATCTCGCGGGGATCGGCGTTGACCAGTTCGGCCACCTGGCGACGGGCGTTCTCCACGGCCTCCTCGGCTTTCCAGCCGAACACGTGGGAACGCGAAGCCGGGTTGCCGAAGTTGCCGTCCATCAGCAGGCATTCGCTCATTTTCTGGGCGACGCGGGGATCGACGGGAGTGGTCGCGGAGTAATCGAGGTAGATCGGCAATTTCATCAGGTAACTCCTACAGGCTGGCGCCCTGCTCAGTCGATGGCGGACGCTTCAATCTTGTCGAGACGAGGCGTCTTGCCTGAGCAACGGCGTTCGTCCTGGCGCAGCGCGACCTCCTGGACCTCCTGGCGGCTGACCAGATCGGCCAGGCTGATGCCGCTGAGGAACTCATGGATCTGCAAACTGAGGTCGCACCACAGGTGGTGGGTCAGACAGGTATCGCCGGAGTGGCAATCGCCCTGCCCCTGGCAGCGAGTCGCGTCGACGGATTCGTTGACCGCGTCGATCACCTGCGCCACATGGATGCCCGACATATGGCGGGACAGCTGGTAGCCGCCGCCCGGGCCGCGCACGCTGGTCACCAGGTTGCCACGGCGCAACTTGGCGAACAGCTGTTCGAGATAGGACAGGGAAATGCCTTGGCGTTCGGAGATATCGGCCAGCGAGACCGGACCTTGCTGAGCATGCAGCGCCAGGTCGAGCATGGCGGTTACGGCGTAGCGGCCTTTGGTGGTCAGACGCATGGGCTTTTCCCATCGGGATCATTCGGGGTTGACGCGGATTATGCTCTTATCCGAGTAATTAGGTCAACTATAAGACCGATCAAATTACTCAGGATTAGGCAAATTCAGGGCGCTACATGCTAGCAGAAAGCCGCCGGCCGCGCATTACGCGGCCGGATTGCCATCCTCGTCCTTGACCCCGGCGAAATCCTCCTCGCGCAATACCGGCAGATCCTTCGCGCAGTAGTCGCTCCCCAGGGCGGTGAGCGCCTGGCACATGCCCTCGAGCCGGCCGTCGACGGCCTGCAGGTGATCGAGCAACTGACCAATGGCACGCGCCACCGGGTCCGGCATGTCCTGACTGACTCCGTAGGCATCGAAGCCGAGTTTCTCCGCCATCGCCTGGCGCTTGGCCTGCTGCTCGGTATCCTCGCGCATGATGATCCGCCCGGGAATGCCGACCACGGTGGCACCCGGCGGGACTTCCTTGGTCACCACGGCATTGGAGCCGACCTTGGCGCCCTCGCCGACGGTGAACGGGCCGAGCACCTTGGCACCGGCACCGACCACCACGTTGTTGCCGAGGGTGGGGTGGCGCTTGCCCTTGTTCCAGGTGGTACCGCCCAGGGTGACGCCCTGGTAGAGGGTGACGTCGTCGCCGATCTCGGCGGTTTCGCCGATGACGATGCCCATGCCGTGGTCGATGAAGAAGCGCCGGCCGATCCTGGCCCCCGGGTGGATCTCGATGCCGGTCATCCAGCGGCCGAAATTGGACACCAGGCGCGCCAGCCACTTCCAGCCGGACGTCCACAAGCCGTGGGCCAGCCGATGCAGCCAGACGGCGTGCAGGCCCGGATAACAGGTGAGGACCTCGAGTGCGTTGCGAGCCGCCGGATCACGGTGGAATACGCTTTGGATATCTTCACGCACACGTTCGAACATCAGTCGTCACTCCGCTTGTAGGACAGGCCTCGGGCCACCTTCTGGGTTTCGGTCAGGATCCCGCGCAGGATATTCATTTCCAGCTTGCTGATCGCGCTGCGCCCATACAGGCGCCGCAACCGCGACATCAGGTGGCGCGGCTTCTCCGGATCGAGGAAGCCGATATCGATCAGCGTCCTCTCCAGATGCGCGTAATAGAGTTCCAGCTCGTCGGCCGTCACCAGCTCGGTGTTGAGCATCGAGGTGGACTCGAACTTTTCCATCTTGGTCGGCTTGCCCTGGGCCGCCAGCCACGCCATGCGCACCTCGTAGGTGAGCACCTGGACCGCGGCCGCCAGGTTCAGCGAGCCGAACTCGGGATCGGAGGGGATATGCACATGGAACTGGCAGCGCTGCAATTCTTCGTTGGTCAAACCCGCATATTCGCGCCCGAATACCAGGGCCACCTCGCCATTCGCCTCCAGGTGCTCCAGGCAGGTCGTCGCGCACTCGCGCGGATCCAGCAGCGGCCAGGGAATCCGCCGGTCGCGGGCGCTGGTGCCGAGCACCACGCTGCAGCCGCTCAGGGCCTCTTCCAGGGTGTCCACCACCCTTGCGGCGTCGAGGATGTCGGTGGCGCCGGAAGCCCGCGCCACCGCGTCGCCGTGGGGAAAGCTTTCCGGCTGCACCAGCACCAGTTGCGACAGGCCCATGTTCTTCATGGCACGGGCCGCCCCGCCGATGTTGCCGGGATGACTGGTGTTGACCAACACCACACGAATACGGTCGAGCAACGCCGATGCTCTCCAACGCCAAGTTACTGAAGGGTGTGAAATCCTACAGCAGAGGTCAGCTTTATACCATGCGGCCGACAGGTCGCCCTTCAAACGCCATCGGTTTCTGCTAGAATGGCCGGCTTTCTTTAACGACCCAGGTGACCTCTCCATGCAGCCTATGCTGAATATCGCCCTGCGCGCCGCTCGCAGCGCCGGTGAACTGATTTTCCGCTCCATCGAACGCCTGGATGTCATCTCGGTCAACGAGAAGGATGCCAAGGACTACGTGACCGAAGTCGATCGCGCCGCCGAGCAGACCATCGTCGCCGCGCTGCGCAAGGCCTATCCGACTCACGCGATCATGGGCGAGGAAGGCGGCTTCATCGAAGGCAGCGGCGAGGGTGCCGATTACCTCTGGGTGATCGATCCGCTGGACGGCACCACCAACTTCATCCATGGCGTACCGCACTTTGCCGTGAGCATCGCCTGCAAGTACAAGGGCCGCCTGGAGCACGCCGTGGTCCTCGACCCGGTGCGCCAGGAAGAATTCACCGCCAGCCGCGGCCGCGGCGCCGCCCTCAACGGTCGCCGCCTGCGCGTCAGCGGCCGCAAGAGCCTGGAAGGCGCCCTGCTCGGCACCGGGTTCCCGTTCCGCGACAACCAGATCGACAATCTCGACAACTACCTGAACATGTTCCGCAGCCTGGTCGGCCAGACCGCCGGCATCCGCCGCGCCGGCGCCGCCAGCCTGGACCTGGCCTACGTCGCCGCCGGACGCTACGACGCCTTCTGGGAATTCGGCCTGTCCGAATGGGACATGGCGGCAGGCGCCCTGCTGGTACAGGAAGCCGGCGGCCTGGTGAGCGACTTCACCGGCAGCCACGAATTCCTCGAGAAGGGTCACATCGTCGCCGGCAACACCAAATGCTTCAAGGCACTGCTGACCACCATCCAGCCGCACCTGCCGCCGTCGCTGAAGCGCTGATCCGCCGCTGACGAAGAACCCGGCCTGGCGCCGGGTTTTTCATCTCCATAAAAATGCACAAGGGCGCCCGCGGGCGCCCTTGTGCATCATTGCGACAGTCAGGCTCAGCGCAGCGTTTCGCCCTGGCTGAGGATCAGCCGGCCATTCTTGTCGACCGGGATCTGGCTGCCCGGATCGCGCTCCATGCGGATCTGCCCGGCCTTGCCGTCGAGCATGTACTTCACGTCATAGCCGACGACCTTCTCGCTGCTGTCATGCACGGTGCTGCAGCGGGTTTCGGTTGTGGTGTAGGTGTCACGCTCCTGCATGCCTTCCTGCACCTTGTTGCCGGCGTAGCCGCCGCCGACGGCGCCGGCCACGGTGGCGATCTTCTTGCCGGTACCGCCGCCGATCTGGTTGCCCAGCAAGCCGCCGACCACCGCACCGATGGCGGTACCGGCGATCTGGTGCTGGTCCTTGACCGGACGCTGGCGGGTCACGGCCACGTCCTTGCAGACCTGGCGCGGCGTCTTGATGGTTTCCTTGACCGGCTGGACAGCGACGACCTCGGCGTAGTTGGGACCGCGATCCACCAGGCTATAGGTGGCTACCGCGCCACCTGCGGTCACGCCTACGGCACCCAGAACGGCCCCGACGAGCATCGACTTGTTCACATGTACCTCCTGGCTTTCATCCAATGCGGGCTATGTTCGCCCTTTGCCTTGCCTAGGACTGGGCAAAAACCACCAAGTTCCAGGCTCCCGACAAACGTTTCGTTGGCGCAGATACGAAAACTCCCGCCAAAAGCGGGAGTCCTCGAGTGACCGGCAGGCGCCGGAGTGCCGAACCAGAGCGCCTCAGGGGCGATCGTCGACGGTGTCCTTGGCCTGCGGCGGGATCAGGTCCTCGCTGGTCAGGTTCAGCCAGATCAAGACCACGTTGGCGATGTAGATCGACGAGTAGGTACCCGCCATTACACCGACGAACAGGGCGATGGAGAAACCGAACAGGTTGTCGCCGCCGAAGAACAGCAGCGCGGCGATGGCCAGCAGCGTGGAGACCGAGGTGGCGATGGTGCGCAACAGGGTCTGGCTGGTGGAGATGTTCAGGTTCTCGATCAGACTGGCCTTGCGCAGCACGCGGAAGTTCTCGCGCACCCGGTCGAAGATCACGATGGTGTCGTTCAGCGAGTAACCGACCACCGCCAGCACCGCGGCGAGGACGGTCAGGTCGAAGGTCACCTGGAAGAACGACAGCACGCCCATCACGATGATCGCATCGTGCACCAGCGAGAGGATCGCCCCGAGGGCGAACTTCCACTGGAAGCGGAAGCCGACGTACAGCAGGATGCCGCCCAGCGCCAGGAGCATGCCGAGGCCGCCCTGGTCGCGCAGTTCTTCACCCACCTGCGGGCCGACGTACTCGACCCGCTTCAGGTTCGCCGGGTTGCCGGTATCGGCCTGCTGCAAGGCGGTAGCGACCTTCTTGCCCAGTTCCGGGTCCTCGCTGGGCATCCGCACCAGCACGTCGCGGGCGTCGCCGAAGCTCTGCACCACAGCGTCCTCGTAGCCGGCGCCGACCAGTTGACCACGCACCTTGCCGAGATCGGCCGGTTGTTCGTAGGTCAGCTCGATCAGCGTACCGCCGGTGAAGTCGAGGCCGAAGTTGATGCCCTTGGTGAACCAGCTGCCCAGGGCGATGACGGTCAGGATCAGGGTGACGGCAAACGCGATGTTGCGGATGCCCATGAAGTTGATGGTACCGATCTTGATATTCATCTCAGTCCCCTTAGATCCACAGCTTCTTGAAGTCACGCCCGCCGAAGATCAGGTTGACCATTGCGCGGGTGACCATGATGGCCGTGAACATCGAGGTGATGATGCCGAGCGACATGGTCACGGCAAATCCTTTCACCGGGCCGGTGCCCATGGCGTAGAGGATGCCGCCGACCAGCAGCGAGGTCAGGTTGGCGTCGAGGATCGCGGTGAAGGCACGGTTGAAGCCTTCGTGGATCGCCCTCTGGACCGACATGCCATTGGCCAGCTCCTCGCGTATCCGCGAGAAGATCAGCACGTTGGCGTCCACCGCCATGCCCATGGTCAGCACGATACCGGCGATGCCCGGCAGGGTCAGGGTCGCGCCGAGGATCGACATCAGCGCTACCAGCATGACCATGTTGAAGGCCAGCGCAACGGTGGCGATCACGCCGAAGAAACGGTAGATGACGATGATGAACAGCGATACGAAGAGCATGCCCCAGAGCGACGCATCGACACCCTTGGCGATGTTGTCCGCCCCCAGGCTCGGGCCGATGGTGCGTTCTTCGGCGAAGTACATCGGTGCAGCCAGGCCGCCGGCACGCAGCAGCAGGGCCAGTTCGGAGGACTCGCCCGGGCCATCGAGGCCGGTGATGCGGAACTGGTTGCCCAGCGGCGACTGGATGGTCGCCAGACTGATGATCTGCTTCTCTTCCTTGAACGCCGGAACCGCGACCTCCTTCTCGACGCCATCGACCATCTGCTTGGTGTAGCGGGTCACCGGCTTCTGCTCGATGAACACCACCGCCATGCTGCGGCCGACGTTGTTGCGGGTGGCGCGGTTCATCAGCTCGCCGCCGTGGCCATCCAGGCGGATGTTCACCTGCGGGCGGCCGTTCTCGTCGAAACTGGCGCTGGCGTCGGTGACCTGGTCGCCGGTGATGATCACCCCGCGCTCCAGCGGCACCGGCGGACGGCGCGGCTCGCGGAACTCGAAGGTCTCGGTGGCGGACTTCAGGGCGTCCGGCTCGGCGGCCAGGCGGAATTCGAGGTTGGCGGTCTTGCCGAGGATTCGCTTGGCTTCCGCGGTGTCCTGCACGCCCGGCAGCTCGACCACGATGCGATTGGCGCCCTGGCGCTGCACCAGCGGCTCGGATACGCCCAGCTCGTTGACCCGGTTGCGGACGGTGGTGAGGTTCTGCTTGATGGAGTACTCGCGGATTTCCGCCAGTTTGGCCTGGGTCAGGGCGACACGCAGGACCTGCAGGCCGTTGCGCTCTTCGGGCACGACCTCGAAATCGCGGAAGTCCTTGGCGATCAGGCTGCGCGCCTTGTCCAGGGATTCGCTGTCGGTGAAGCCGAGCTGGATCGCGCGATCCTGGATCGGCAGGCTGCGGTAGCGCACGCGCTCCTTGCGCAGCAGGCTCTTCACTTCGCTTTCATAGACCTTCAGGCGGGCATCGACCGCCTTGTCCATGTCCACTTCCAGCAGGAAGTGCACGCCGCCGGACAGGTCCAGGCCGAGCTTCATTGGGCTGCCGCCCAGCTTGCGCAGCCACTCGGGAGTGGTCTGGGCCAGGTTCAGCGCCACCACGTAGTCGTCGCCCAGGGTCCGGCGCACCACTTCCTTGGCGGGAAGCTGGTCGTCCTGCTTGACCAGGCGGATCAGGCCGCCCTTCTTCGACAGGCTGTTGGCCTTCACCGCGATACCGGCGTCGGTCAGCGCCTTGGCAGCGCGGTCGACGTCGGCCTGGGTGACCTGCAGCGCCGTGCTGGCGCCGCTGATCTGCACCGCCGGGTCGTCCGGGTAGAGGTTGGGTGCGGAATAGATGAACCCGACGGCGAGGACCGCCAGGATCAGCAGATATTTCCACAGAGGATACTTGTTGAGCATGACACCGCCCGTTATGACGCGGGGCGCCTTGCGCGCCCCGTCATGTGTTTAGGTGAAAATCAGATCGCTTTCAGGGTGCCTTTCGGCAGGGTCGCGGCAATCGCGGCCTTCTGGAACTTCAGCTCGACGTTGTCGGAGACCTCGACGACGACGAAATCGTCGGCGACCTTGGTCACCTTGCCGGCGATACCGCCGGAAGTGACGACTTCGTCACCTTTTTGCAGGTTGCCCAGCAGGTTCTTGTGTTCCTTGGCGCGCTTGGCCTGGGGACGCCAGATCATCAGGTAGAAGATGACCAGGAAACCAACCAGGAAGACCCACTCGAAACCGGTGCCGGCCGGGCCAGCGGCTGCCGGAGCGGCTGCGTCGGCGTAGGCAGCGGGAATTAGAAAGCTCATGTAGCACTCCTGTCACAAAGCAATAGAGTTGGATAAAGGAAAGTCAGGCATCCAGCGGCGGCGTGGGAAGGCCGCGCTTGGCATAGAAGGCATCGACAAAGGCGGCCAATGTACCCTGTTGGATTGCCTCGCGCAAACCAGCCATAACCCGCTGATAATGCCGCAAGTTGTGGATGGTATTGAGCATGCTACCGAGCATTTCCCCGCACTTGTCCAAGTGGTGCAGATAGGCGCGGGAAAAATGTTTGCAGGTGTAACAGTCGCAGGTCGGGTCGAGCGTGGAGTCGTCGTGCTTGTGTACCGAGTTGCGGATCTTGATCACCCCGCTGTCGACGAACAGGTGGCCGTTGCGCGCATTGCGCGTCGGCATCACACAGTCGAACATGTCCACGCCGCGGCGCACGCCTTCCACCAGGTCTTCCGGCTTGCCCACGCCCATCAGGTAGCGCGGCTTGTCGGCCGGCATCTGCGGCGGCAGGAAATCGAGCACGCGGATCATCTCTTCCTTCGGCTCGCCCACCGACAAACCACCGATGGCCAGGCCGTCGAAGCCGATCTCCTGCAAGCCATCCAGCGAGCGCAGGCGCAGGTCCTCGTGCATACCGCCCTGGACGATGCCGAACAGCGCCGACGGGCTATCGCCATGGGCGATCTTCGAGCGCTTGGCCCAGCGCAGCGACAGCTCCATGGAGCGCTTGGCGACGTCATGGTCGGCCGGGTACGGCGTGCATTCGTCGAAGATCATCACGATGTCCGAGCCCAGGGCGCGTTGCACCGCCATGGACTCCTCCGGCCCCATGAAGACCTTGGCGCCGTCCACCGGCGAGGCGAAGGTCACGCCCTCCTCCTTGATCTTGCGCATGGCTCCCAGGCTGAACACCTGGAAACCGCCGGAATCGGTGAGGATCGGGCCTTTCCACTGCATGAAGTCGTGCAGGTCGCCGTGGCGCTGGATCACCTCGGTGCCCGGGCGCAACCAGAGATGGAAGGTGTTGCCGAGGATGATCTGCGCGCCGATGTCCTCGATGTCGCGCGGCAACATGCCCTTCACCGTGCCGTAGGTGCCCACCGGCATGAAGGCCGGGGTCTCAACCACGCCGCGGGGGAAGGTCAGGCGGCCGCGACGGGCCTTGCCGTCGGTCGC
Organism: Pseudomonas sp. HMSC057H01; assembly: GCF_001836405.1. NCBI lineage: Bacteria > Pseudomonadati > Pseudomonadota > Gammaproteobacteria > Pseudomonadales > Pseudomonadaceae > Pseudomonas > Pseudomonas sp. HMSC057H01. The sequence continues at coordinate 393,726 of NZ_KV828379.1, forward strand.
CAGCAGCTCGAAGTTCATGAAGCTCATGGATCAGTCCTCGGGTCCGCGGGGCGCGGGATTGCGGGTGATGAACATGGCATCACCGTAACTGAAGAAGCGATAGCCCTGCGCCACCGCCGCGGCGTAGGCGGCCATGGTCTCCGGGTAGCCGGCGAAGGCCGAGACCAGCATCAGCAGGGTGGATTCGGGCAGGTGGAAGTTGGTGACCAGGGCATCGACCACATGGAACGGCCGGCCCGGGTAGATGAAGATGTCGGTGTCGCCGCTGAAGGGCTTCAACTCACCGTCGCGTGCCGCGCTTTCCAGCGAGCGCACGCTGGTGGTGCCGACGGCGACTACCCGGCCGCCGCGGGCCCGGCAGGCGGAAACCGCGTCCACCACGTCCTGGCCGACCTCCAGCCACTCGCGGTGCATCACGTGGTCCTCGATACGCTCGACACGCACCGGCTGGAAGGTACCGGCGCCGACATGCAGGGTAACGAAGGCGGTATCCACCCCCTTCGCGCGGATCGCCTCGAGCAGCGCCTCGTCGAAGTGCAGGCCGGCGGTCGGGGCCGCTACCGCACCGGCGCGCTGGGCGTAGACGGTCTGGTAGCGCTCGCGGTCGGCCGCATCGTCCGGTCGGTCGATATAGGGAGGCAACGGCATGTGCCCGACCCGCTCCAGCAAAGGCAGCACAGGCTCGGCGAAAGCGAGTTCGAACAGGGCATCGTGGCGTTGCAGCATCTCCGCGCTGCCACCACCTTCGACGAGGATCCGCGTGCCGGGCTTGGGCGCCTTGCTGGCGCGTATGTGGGCAAGCACCCGGTGCTGGTCGAGCACGCGCTCGACCAGGACTTCCAGCTTGCCGCCGGATTCCTTCTGGCCGAACAGGCGCGCCGGGATCACCCGGGTATTGTTGAACACCATCAGGTCGCCCGGACGCAGGTAGTCCAGGAGATCGGCGAATTGTCTGTGGGCGAGGGTTCCCGTCGGGCCATCCAGCGCCAACAGGCGGCTTGCGCGGCGTTCAGGCAGGGGATGACGGGCGATCAGGGCCTCGGGCAAGTCGAAATGAAAATCGGCGACACGCATGGGGAGACTCTCGAAAGGCCGCGTAGCTTACCGGAAATGTGTTTTCCCCGCCACGAACCCGATTGACCAACGGTAGGCGCCTCCCTATACTGCGCCGCCATTGCCTCGGTGGCGGAATCGGTAGACGCGGCGGATTCAAAATCCGTTTCTGGCGACAGAGTGAGAGTTCGAGTCTCTCCCGAGGCACCATCCTGACTTCCCAAGCGTTTCCAGGGGAGCACAGGACAGCAGAGAAACCGGCCTTCGCGCCGGTTTTTTGTTGTCTGCGACTCACCAGCAGTGCTTGCAGAACGCCACAGAAAGCTACCGGACAACCAACGCTCGACACCCTCAGCACAGACAGAAAACGCGCTGTCTGACGCGTGGGCAGATGGCATATCTCCGATAAAAAACGCCTCAGCATGACGCTGAGGCGCTCCTCGCTCTTCTCGGTCTAGCCAAGGAAGTCCCATGACAGACCAAGGCCACCGGTAGGCGCAGCGCCAGCCTGGAAGCTACCACTGCTCGCCCAGATACCGTGCCCAGCTGGAATGAACAAAGGATAGGGCAGAAACACCTGGGCTTGCTCTCCGGCCCTGCCAGAGTTGTTGCCACAGAAGATGATCCGGGTATTGATGTCGCCGGGGCCAGACGGTGCCGTAGGAGAGGCATACAGGTTCACATAACCGTTACCCGCAGCCGCGTTGGCATACCGAACGTACAGCCCATCGGTGTTCTCGGCCGGATCCACCAGTTGTACTACCTGACCATTCGGGAACAGAGAACGAAAGTGCTTGCCAATTTTTTCAGCATACATAGCTTCACCTTTTGAGTCGCATAACAGGGGCGGAAAATTCCGCATGGGTGTCGCTCAATGGCGATAGCTCGAGGCTCGTAGCCTTCGCATGATTCAGTGCACCGCAGCGAGAGCACTTAATCTGGAGTTCCGTGAAAAGGCCCATTCGGGCTAGAAGTCGCTTGCAGTTACCACAACGAAAGTCTTTCAGCATTTGCGTAACATCCAGGCTACGTCGGATGCGCTTACTTTCGCGCTCGCCAGCGGACTTCTCAATGAGACTTCTTCAATGCACGGCCAATACACTGTAATAAGTGGGTAACACAAGCACGTCCATCGCGGAGCCTGCGTCGAGCGCCCTTCAGACACTTGCCATTCAAGAACAGGCAGCCTGCCCACGCCCACACCAGACGAGATTCAAAACCCGCATTTCCGGCAACCGTTGCATCGCTAGCGCCCGGCACTGCACTCGCTATCGCACGCTGGCCGCCCCCCTGCCAAACTGGAAAGCAGACTCTCCAGCGGCATCGGCCGGCCGATCAGGTAGCCCTGCAGGTAATCCACCCCGCGGGCGGCCAGGTAGTCACGCTGCTCGGGGGTCTCCACGCCTTCGGCGACGATATCCAGGTCGAGCTTGGCGGACAGCTCGACGATGCTGTCGAGAATATGCCCGGAAAGGGTATCGATGCCGATGCGGGCGATGAAGCTCTGGTCGATCTTCAGGCAGTCCACCTGGAACTTGCGCAGGTAGGCCAGGCTGGAATGTCCAGTGCCGAAATCGTCGATGGCGATCTTCACTCCCAGGGCATGCAATTCGTCGAACAGGCGGTCGGTGACTTCGCTCGACTCGATCAGCTCGCGCTCGGTCAGTTCCAGGACCAGGGTGATGTGCCCGGGCGGAAACGCCGCCAACAGCTCGCGACAGTCGTCCACCAAGGCCAGTTCGTGGCAATGGGTGGCACTGATGTTGAAACCGATGTGGAAGCCTGGCTCCAGCTTCCCGGCATGCCCGCCCAGGTCTTCCCCGACCTGGCGCATCAGCGCGCGCGTCATCGGTACGATCAGTCCCGAGCGCTCGGCGAAAGGTATGAACAGGTCGGGCCGGATCAGTCCCTCGCGCGGATGACGCCAGCGCATGAGCACCTCGACGCCTATCCAGCGTCCGCCCTGGCCGGGACTCAGCGGCTGGTAGTAGGGAATGAACTCGTTGGCCTCCAGGGCCCGGCGCAGTTCGCTGCTGGGCGAGGCGACCCGCCTGGATAGCCAGTAGCACAGAGTGCCGGCCAGCAGTCCGAAGAACAGTAGCAGGCCGAACATCGCCGGGTTCTGCGAGCGGATCGATCGCCATTCCTCGCCCTCGGGGAAACCCGACAGCACCCGCAACGGATAACGCTGCGAAGCGAGCGATACGGCGGCGACCTCATAGGTGGGCGGCGCGTCGCGGTGAGTGCGGCCCTCGGCATCCAGCCAATTGGGACCGACCACCAGCACCTGTCGGCTACGTCGGTCGACGAGGTCCAGCACGTAGCTCAAGTAGCGCCCGTCGATCGCCGCCAATACCCCGCGCTTGCCGTCGAAGTCCCGCAGGACCAGCAGCGCGGCGTCCGGCGTGACCTGGTTGCCGGGCATCAGCAAGAGGCGTCCGTCGACATAGTTCTCGATCCGCACCGGCTCGTCGAAGCCGCCGAACAACGACGTGCAATAGATCGTATTGTCGCGCGTCAAATTGACCGAGCGCACGAACGGCATGATCGCCACTTGCTCGCGCAGCGCCAGCTCGGCCTCGGGACAAGGACGCCCCGCCACCGGCATGACCTTGCGCGCCGCCAACGCAGCGTTGTCGAGCATCCGTTCGAACTGCCGCACCGCATTCCCGGCTGCCTGCTCGGACGTCTCCTGGAGGCTTCGCTCGGCCTGCCAGTAGAGGATGAGCAGCCCCAGGACGATCGGCATCACCCCGACCAGCACGGACAACGACAGCCGGAGCGCCTTTCTCCTGGCTCGCTTCACCGGAATCGGCATAGAAAAGACTCGTAATGATTGGGGTCTGCGCAAAGACTAGAACAGTCGGGGAAAAGCGTTGCCCGGGTGGGCGGCGCAAGCTGCGGATGGACGTATAATCCCCGGCTTTGCCCCGCACGGAACACGCCGATGCCGAAACACATGCTTTCTCCCCAGGGCGACTATGCCCCTGCCGGTCTGGTCCGCCGCCTGGCGGCGATGTTCTACGACTTCCTGCTCTGCGTGGCGCTGATGATGGTGGTCACCCTGGTTTACCAGCAAGGCATCCTTCGACTGATCTACGGCAGCGAGCATCTGCGCGAACTGGCCGACCGCGGCGCGCTGATCGGCGACCCGCTGCTCTCGACCCTGCTGGTGTTCGCCCTGTTCGGCTTCTTCGCCAAATTCTGGACCCACAACGGCCAGACCCTGGGCATGCAGGTCTGGGGACTGCGCGTGCAGAACCGCGACGGCAGCGCCATCAGCCTGCTCCAGGCGCTGCTGCGCTTCATGATCGCCATCGCCTCCTGGCTGTGCCTCGGCCTCGGCTTCCTCTGGATGCTCTGGGACAAGGACAAGCGTACCTGGCACGACCGCTATTCGGAGAGCCAGGTGGTCAGGCTGCCGAAGAACACTCACAAGAAGTGAGCGAAACAGGTCCGCAGAACGCGCTGTTTTGGCCTTTGTCGCGCCGGCGGCCAGGCTACAGCCCGACGCGACAAGGAAGCACAAAGGCCACCCGTGGGTGGCCTTTTTTCATACCCGGCCTGCCGGGCCTGTCAGCCCGCCCGGCGTAGCAGCCAGACACCCGCCAGTGCGCAGATCGAGGCGGGGATCACCACCGCCAGCAGCGGCGGGAAGTCGAACACCAGGCTGGAGGGTCCGAGCAGGTCCTGGGCGATGCGGAAGACGAAGCCCACCAGCACGCCGGTGAAGATCCGCTGGCCCAGGGTCACCGAGCGCAACGGACCGAAGATGAAGGAAATCGCCATCAGCACCAGCGCGGCGGTCACCAGCGGTTGCAGGACCTTGGTCCAGAACGCCAGCCAGTAGCGGTTGTTGTTCAGGCCCTGGTCGGCGAGATAGTGGATGTACTGCCATAGACCGCTGATAGACAGCGCCTCTGGCTCCATCACCACAGTGTTCAGCAGTTGCGGGCTGAGCTGGGCATCCCAGCGTTCGGTCGGCAGCTTGACCACCTCGGAGCGCTTTTCCCTCGGATGCAGCAAGGTGGTGGTGACCTCTTCCAGTTGCCAGTGATCGGTCTCGAAGCGCGCGCGCTTGGCGAAACTGGCCGATTCCAGGCCACGCTGCTCGTCGAAGCGGTAGCGGGTCACGCCGTACAGCACGCCATTGGGCTGCACCGCGTTGATGTGGATGTACTCGCGCCCCTGGCGATGCCACAGACCGCGCTTGGAGCTTTGCGAATCGCCGCCGCCCTGGGCCAGGGCGCGGCCGCTCTGGGCGATGTTCTCGGTCCAGGGCGCGACGTACTCGCCAACCAGGATGCCGGCCAGCATCAGCACCAGCATCGGTTTCATCACCGCCCAGACGATCCGCGACAGGGATACCCCGGCCGCGCGCATGATGGTCAGTTCGCTGTTGCTGGCCAGGGTGCCGAGGCCGACCAGGCAGCCGATCAGCGCCGCCATCGGCAGCATGTCGTAGGCGCGCCGTGGCGCGGTGAGGAAGATGAAGCGCAGGGCATCGCCAATGCCGTAGCTGGCGCTGATGTCGTTGAGTTCGTCGATGAAGGCGAACAGCAGCGCCAGGCCGAGGATCACCCCGAGCACCGCGAGGATCGCGACGAAGACGGTGACACCGATGTAACGATCGAGCTTAACCATGCGCCACCTCGCGACCGGCACGGGAGGACGCCAGCTTCAGGCGCAAGGGTTCCCAATAGAACAGAAGAAGACCGATCGCCAGGAATAGTCCGTGGACCCACCACAGGCCGATGGCCATGGGGATCTTGCCTTTGTCCAACTGGCCACGGACAGCGATCAGCAGGGCCAGGTAGCCCATATAAAGGAGGATCGCCGGCAGCAGCTTGAGGAAGCGCCCCTGCCGTGGGTTGACCCGCGACAGCGGCACCGCCAGCAGGGTCACCACGAACACCAGCAGCGGTGTCGACAGGCGCCACTGCAATTCGGCCTGGTAGCGTGGGTTGTCGCTGCCGAACAGGTCGGCGGTGGGCACCGCGTCACGCTCGCTCACCTCGCTGCTGGCCTCGGGCTTGGGCAGCATCACGCCATAGGTGTCGTACTGGATCGCCCGGTAGTTGGCCTGCCCGGGATTGCCGTCGTAGCGGTAGCCGTTGTGCAGGATCAGGTAACGGCTGCCATCCGCCTGGATGTTCTGGGTGCCCTTCTCCGCCACCAGGATGGAGATGCCGCGTTCCTGGTTGCTGCTGTTGAGGTCCTTCTGCGAAATGAAGATGCCGGCCAGTTCGCCGCGATCCTTCGACAGTTCCTCGGTATAGGTCACCCGGGTACCGTCGCGCATTGCCTGGAAACGGCCCGGGACCAGGGTGTCGAACTCGGTCAGGGTATCCTGCTTGTTCAACAGCAGGGCGAACTGGTTGATGCCCTGGGGCGCCAGGAACAGGCTCAGCCAGGCCACCAGGATCGCCACCAGCAGCGCCGGGGCCATGGTATAGCCGAGCAGGCGCTTCTGACTCATGCCGGTCGCCGAGAGCACAGTCATCTCGCTTTCCAGATAGAGTCGCCCGTAGGCCAGCAGGATGCCGAGGAACAGGCCAAGCGGCAGGATCAGCTGCAGGAAGCCGGGAATCCGGAACGCCATGATCAGGAACAGCGAACCGGGGTCGAGCAACCCCTGCGCCGCTTGCGCCAGGTACTTGATGAAACGGCCACTCATGATGATCACCAGCAGCACGGCGCTGACGGCGCTCATGGTGACCAGCACTTCACGGGACAAATAACGGAAAACGATCAATCCGGACACTCCTGGGTTGCCAGGCTCTGACGGGGCCCGTCGGCCCCGTCATCACGCGTTTCCGGCCATGGCGGCATGGCGCGGAGAAAATAGCCGGCATTATCCTGCGATTCGGCGGGCCTGTCACTGCGCAGGCCGAACCAAGAGCCCGATAGACCGTCGAGGCGAACGCTCGTTCAGCGCTTGCCGATTTATTCGACGACTGTCGCTGGCTGCTCGCCGCCTTCTCCGAGATGACGGACGAACCAGTCTGCCGCAGCCTGGCTGGTGGCGTCGAAATGCTCGATGTACGGCGTGAAATGGCCGCCGGCGAGCATCAGCAGCCGCTTGGGCGGCAACGCCCGCTGGTAGGCCTCCAGGCAAAGGTCCGTGGGCGTAAGCAGGTCCCGGTCGGCGACGATCATCAGCAGCGGCGTGGGGCTGATCCGCCCAATGTGAATGCCCGGCTCGTTCTCTCGCGCCAGCTCGGCGCTACGCAGGGTCACCCGGTTGCACCAGCTCGGCGCCAGCGCCGCGCTGTCGGTGAAGAACCGGTGGGCGTCCGCGCCGGCCATCGCGCAAGGCTCGTCGGGGCCCGCGGCGACCGCCGGCAACAGCGCTGGCGGCAAGCCCTCGAAGCGCCGCTGGCGGTCCGCGTCGAAGCTTGCCAGCAATGCCGGCAACTGCTCGGCGCGGGTCCGGCGCAACGCCGAGGCATGGCCGCTGACGGTCGGCACCTGCGCCACCACGCATTTCACCCGCCGATCCAGTGCGGCCACTTCCAGCACATGTCCGCCGCTGTAGCTGGTTCCCCAGATGCCGATGCGGCTGGCGTCGACCCGGGCCTGGGCGCCCAACCAAGTGATCGCGTCGCGATAGCCGCGGCGCTGCATCACCGGATCGATTTCCTGACGCGGTTCGCCGTCGCTGTCGCCGAAGTTCGGATGATCGTAGAGGAGCACGACGAAGCCGGCGGCGGCGAATACCTCGGCGTAACGGTCCAGGTACTGCTCCTTCACCCCGGAAAAACCGTGCGTCATGACGATCGCCGGCCGCTCGGCACGCGCCTCCGGCAAATACAGCCAGCCGCGCAGGGCGACACCCTCGGAGCGGAATTCCACGTTCAGTCGTTGCATGCTTGCCTCCCGGGGCAGTCGTCTGGAAACGGGCCCAGCATAGGAATCCTGCCGCGTCGGCGCCGCCCGCCAACGGACGAAGGCTACGCCGAATCGGACAAGGCGAAGTAGCGGCTCGGCGTGCTCCCGGTCAGGCGTCGGAACATGGCACTGAATGCGCTGGGCGTCTGGTAGCCGAGATCCACGGCGATCCGCGCCACCGCTTCGCCAGCCGCCAGGCGTGGCAGGGCGGCGGCTAGGCGCACCTGGTGGCGCCAATGGACGAAGGTCACTCCCAGCTCGGAGAGAAACAGCCGTGCCAGGGTCCGCGAGGACGCCCCCACGTAGCGCGCCCACTCCTCCAGCCCGCGAGGGTCGGCCGGGTTCTCCAGCAGCGCCTGGCAGATTCTTCCCAGGCGTCGGTCCGCGGGGTCGGGCAAGGCCAGGGGCTGTTCCCGCGACCACTCCAGTTCGTCCAGCAGCACCGCCATCAACCGCCCCTCCCGGCCGCGCTCGTCGTACAACAACGGCAGGCCGGCGGCGCGCACGATCAACTCGCGCAACAATGGGCTGACCATCACTCCGCGCGGCACCCGGGGGAATTCCGGCGGGCAGGACTGCGGCCGGACATAGACTGTGTGCAAGCGGACCTCGCCGCGCGCCAGCATCGCGTGCGCCATCCCCGCCGGCATCCATACCGCGCGCTGCGGCGGGACCAGCCATAGCGTGCGACCGACATGCAGTTCGATCACGCCCGACAGGGCATGGATCAACTGCGCCCGCTCGTGCCGATGCTCGGCGACCACGAAACCCGCCGGGAAGGTCTTGGCCATGACCCCGAGCGGCCGGCCGACTCGCTGGTAATCGCGTGGGTCGGTACTCCGGGCGGGATCCGCGACAGGTTTGCTGGCGGGCACGGTGCGACTCCTGCGGAACGAAACGTTCATTATAGGGACGCGGCATGGCCGCGGGTTCCCGTGCGTACACAGTCGTGCCAGACACGCCGCAGTTGTGCGACCATGTGCGGCAACGGCCGGGAGGCACCGCCAACCCGGCTCCGGCGCTGTAGAACCTCGGTTGCCATCCTCGGCATGGAACGACCCCCGCCGCAACGACTAAGCTGTCGCTGCCTGCGTCACCGCCCCGGCGGCGACCGTCAGTCCTCGGGACGAATCGTGCTCGGAACAATCGCTTACCGCTAACGGATGCCGCCCCTTGCGCCATCCCGACTGTCTGTATTGGGGACCTCTTCCATGGAATTCCTTGTTAAAAGCGTACGCCCGGAAACCCTGAAAACCGCCACCCTGGTGCTCGCCGTAGGCGAAGGCCGCAAGCTCGGCGCCAGCGCCAAGGCGGTCGACGACGCCACCGGCGGCGCCATCAGCGCAGTGCTCAAGCGTGGCGACCTGGCCGGCAAGGTCGGCCAGACCCTGCTCCTGCAGAGCCTGCCCAATCTCAAGGCCGAGCGCGTGCTGCTGGTCGGCGCCGGCAAGGAGCGCGAACTGGGCGACCGCCAGTACCGCAAGCTGGCCTCCGCCGTGCTGTCGACCCTCAAGGGCCTGGCCGGCGCCGATGCCGCGCTAGCCCTCGGCGATCTCGCGGTGAAAGGCCGCGGTGCCCATGCGAAGGCGCGTCTGCTGGTGGAAACCCTGGCCGACGGCCTGTACGTGTTCGATCGCTACAAGAGCCAGAAAGCCGAGCCGCTGAAACTGAAGAAGCTGACCCTGCTCGCCGACAAGGCCGACAGCGCCGCCGTCGAGCAAGGCAGCAAGGAAGCCCAGGCCATCGCCAATGGCATGGCCCTGACCCGCGATCTCGGCAACCTGCCGCCGAACGTCTGCCATCCGACGTTCCTCGGCGAGCAGGCCAAGGGCCTGGCCAAGGAGTTCAAGAGCCTGAAGGTCGAGGTCCTCGACGAGAAGAAACTGCGCGAGCTGGGCATGGGCTCGTTCCTCGCCGTCGCCCAGGGCAGCGACCAGCCGCCGCGGCTGATCATCCTGCAATACAACGGCGCGAAGAAGGACCAGGCCCCGCACGTGCTGGTCGGCAAGGGCATCACCTTCGACACCGGCGGCATCAGCCTCAAGCCGGGCCTGGGCATGGACGAGATGAAGTTCGACATGTGCGGCGCCGCCAGCGTCTTCGGCACCTTCCGCGCGGTGCTCGAACTGCAGTTGCCGATCAACCTGGTCGGCCTGCTCGCCTGCGCCGAGAACATGCCCAGCGGCGGAGCCACCCGTCCGGGGGACATCGTCACCACCATGAGCGGGCAGACCGTCGAGATCCTCAACACCGACGCCGAAGGGCGCCTGGTGCTGTGCGACGCACTGACCTACGCCGAGCGCTTCAAGCCGCAGTCGGTGATCGACATCGCCACCCTCACCGGCGCCTGCATCGTCGCCCTGGGCAGCAACACCTCGGGCCTTATGGGCAACAACGAAGCGCTGGTCAGGCAACTGCTCAAGGCCGGCGAGTTCGCCGACGACCGCGCCTGGCAATTGCCGCTGTTCGACGAATACCAGGAACAGCTGGACAGCCCGTTCGCCGACATCGCCAACATCGGCGGGCCGAAGGCCGGCACCATCACCGCCGGCTGCTTCCTCTCGCGCTTCGCCAAGAAATACCACTGGGCGCACCTGGACATCGCCGGCACCGCCTGGATCAGCGGCGGCAAGGACAAAGGCGCCACCGGCCGCCCGGTTCCGTTGTTGACCCAGTACCTGCTGGAACGGGCCAAGTGACCCGGGTCGATTTCTACGTGATCCCCAGCGCCGATCCGTCGGCGCGCCTGCAGGTCGCCTGCCGCCTGGCCGAGAAGGCCTGGCGGCAGGGCATGCGGGTCTACCTGCATTGCGCCGACGAGGCGCAGCGCAGCGAGTTGGACGGCCGCCTGTGGAGCTTCCGCGGCGAGGCTTTCATTCCTCACAGCCTGGCCGAGGAAGACGCCGAGGCGCCCGTCGCCCTGGGTCTGGGAGAGACCCCGGGGAACCATCGCGACCTGCTGATCAACCTGACCCTCGAAGCCCCCGGCTTCGTCGCGAACTTTTCGCGGGTGGCCGAACTGGTGGTCGAGGAGCCGGCGATCCGCCAGGCGGCACGGGATAAATTCCGCTTCTACCGGGAGCAGGGCTATCCTCTACAGGATCATCGCCTGCCGCGTATCTGAAGTGCACGACCATGGACAGCCACAAACCGACACAACCCCCGGAGCAGTTGCTCGATGATCTGGAGTCGATCCACGACCTGCTCTACGAACGGAACGAGCCGCCCTTGCTGACCGAATCCTTCGAGCCGGACAACATTCCCCTGCTCTCCGACGTCGTCTCCCCCGGTACCGCCCCCCGCGCGCCAGAGCCGCAGGCCGCGGCAGCCACCACGGCAGGGCTGGCGCCCGCCGAACAGGAGCGCCTGGACGACGAGTTGCGAGCGTCCGCCGAACTCATCCTGCAGGAAGTCATCGACGACTTCGCCCCGCAGATCGAAGCCGAACTGCGCCGCCGCCTGCAAGCCCGCCTGGGTCGCCTGCTCGGCCAACGCAACGGCTGATCCGGACGCGGCGGGCGCCCG
>NZ_KV828379.1:405294-424848 GCF_001836405.1 Pseudomonas sp. HMSC057H01
CCCCGCCGCGGCCCGCGGCCTTACCCCCGGGCCGCCATCCCCGCTATACTCCCGAACTTTCTTCGCATTTTCCCCAGCCATATTCAGCTTTGGTCCCCTTTCGCATGGACAAGACTTACCAGCCGCACGCCATCGAGACTTCCTGGTACGAGACCTGGGAGTCCAACGACTACTTCGCTCCGAGCGGCGAAGGCCAGCCCTACACCATCATGATCCCGCCGCCGAACGTGACCGGCAGCCTGCACATGGGCCATGGCTTCAACAACGCGATAATGGACGCGCTGATCCGCTACCGCCGCATGCAGGGCCGCAACACCCTGTGGCAGCCGGGCACCGATCACGCCGGCATCGCCACCCAGATGGTGGTGGAGCGCCAGCTCGGCGCCCAGGGCGTGAGCCGCCACGACCTCGGCCGGGAGAAGTTCCTGGAGAAGGTCTGGGAATGGAAGGAACAGTCCGGCGGCAACATCACCCGGCAGATTCGTCGCCTGGGCTCCTCGGTGGACTGGTCGCGCGAGCGCTTCACCATGGACGACGGCCTCTCCGAAGCGGTCAAGGAAGCCTTCGTGCGCCTGCATGAAGACGGCCTGATCTACCGCGGCAAACGCCTGGTGAACTGGGACACCAAGCTGCACACCGCGATTTCCGACCTGGAAGTGGAAAACCACGACGAGAAGGGCCACCTCTGGCACCTGCGCTACCCGCTGGTGAAAGGCGCGAAGACCAGCGAAGGCCTGGACTACCTGGTGGTCGCCACTACCCGTCCGGAAACCCTGCTGGGCGACGCCGCGGTCGCGGTGCACCCGGAAGACGAGCGCTACGCCAAGCTGATCGGCCAGTTCGCCGAACTGCCGATCGTCGGCCGGCGCATCCCGATCGTCGCCGACGAGTACGTCGACCGCGAATTCGGCACCGGCTGCGTGAAGATCACCCCGGCCCACGACTTCAACGACTACGAAGTGGGCAAGCGCCACGACCTGCCGCTGATCAACATCTTCGACAAGAACGCCGCGGTGCTGGCCCAGGCCCAGGTGTTCCACCTCGACGGCAGCGTCAACCCGAACCTCGACCCCAGCCTGCCGCAGAGCTACGCCGGCATGGACCGCTTCGCCGCGCGCAAGGCCATCGTCGCCGAGTTCGAGGCCATGGGCCTGCTCGAGAAGGTCGACGACCACGCACTGAAAGTACCGAAGGGCGACCGCTCCGGCACCGTCATCGAACCCTGGCTGACCGACCAGTGGTACGTCAGCACCAAGCCGCTGGCCGAAGACGCCATCGCCGCCGTGGAAGACGGCCGTATCCAGTTCGTGCCCAAGCAGTACGAGAACATGTACTTCTCCTGGATGCGCGACATCCAGGACTGGTGCATCAGCCGCCAGCTCTGGTGGGGCCACCGCATCCCGGCCTGGTACGACGAGGCCGGCAACGTCTACGTCGGCCGCGACGAGGTCGAGGTGCGCACCAAGCACAAGCTCGGCAACGAGGTCGAGTTGCGCCAGGACGAAGACGTTCTCGACACCTGGTTCAGCTCCGGCCTGTGGACCTTCTCCACCCTCGGCTGGCCGCAGCAGACCGAGTTCCTCAAGACCTTCCACCCCACCGACGTGCTGGTCACCGGCTTCGACATCATCTTCTTCTGGGTCGCGCGGATGATCATGCTCACCATGCACCTGGTGAAGAACCCCGACGGCACCCCGCAGATCCCGTTCAAGACCGTCTATGTCCACGGCCTGGTGCGCGACGGCCAGGGCCAGAAGATGTCCAAGTCCAAGGGCAACGTACTCGACCCGCTGGACATCGTCGACGGCATCGACCTCGATACCCTGCTGCAGAAACGCACCAGCGGCATGATGCAGCCGAAGCTGGCGGAGAAGATCGCCAAGCAGACCCGCGCCGAATTCCCCGAAGGCATCGCCAGCTACGGCACCGACGCCCTGCGCTTCACCTTCTGCTCGCTGGCCTCCACCGGCCGCGACATCAAGTTCGACATGGGCCGCGTCGAAGGCTTCCGCAACTTCTGCAACAAGATCTGGAACGCCGCCAACTTCGTCATCGAGAACACCGATGGCCAGGACACCGGGGTCAACGGCGAGCCGGTCGAGCTGTCCTCGGTCGACCGCTGGATCATCTCCCAGTTGCAGCGCACCGAGCAGGAAGTCACCCGCCAGCTCGACGCCTTCCGCTTCGACCTGGCCGCCCAGGCCCTCTATGAGTTCATCTGGGACGAGTACTGCGCCTGGTACCTGGAGCTGGTCAAGCCGGTGCTGTGGGACGAGAACGCCCCCATCGAGCGCCAGCGCGGCACTCGTCGCACCCTGATCCGCGTGCTGGAGACGGCCCTGCGCCTGGCGCACCCGTTCATGCCGTTCATCACCGAGGAAATCTGGCAGCGCATCAAGGGCCAGGCCGGCAAGGAAGGTCCGACCCTGATGCTGCAACCCTGGCCGGTGGCCGACGAAGGCAGGATCGACGCCGCCGCCGAAGGCGACATCGAATGGGTCAAGGCGCTGATGCTCGGCGTACGGCAGATCCGCGGCGAGATGAACATCTCCATGGCCAAGCGCATCGACATCATCCTCAGGAACGCCTCGCCCAGCGACCACCGCCGCCTGGCCGACAACGAGCCGCTGCTGATGAAACTGGCCAAGCTGGAAAGCATCCGCGTGCTGGAAGCCGGCGAGGAAGCGCCGATGTCCGCCACCGCCCTGGTCGGCGACATGGAAGTATTGGTGCCGATGGCCGGCCTGATCGACAAGAGCGCCGAACTGGGGCGCCTGGACAAGGAGATCCAGCGCCTGGAAGGCGAGGTCAAGCGCGTCGGCGGCAAGCTGTCCAACGAAGGCTTCGTCGCCAAGGCCCCGGCCGACGTGATCGAGAAGGAACGCGCCAAGCTAGCCGAGGCCGAACAGGCCCTGGCCAAGCTGGCCGAGCAACGGCAGAAGATCGCCGCGCTCTAAGCACTCTCGCCTAGGTACGGGGCTGCGGCCTCGTACCTTTCTCCCCAGGCGCCGCTGTCTATCTGCGCCGAAGTGATCTGGCATACCGCGTTCACCGTGGCGCTGGCCGAATAGGCGATTTCCGGCAGTTTGTTCTGTGTGGCCTGGCCGCTCAGCATCAGCGACAGCATGGCCTTGCCGGCATCGGTATTCATCGGCGGCAGGCGCATCAGGCCAAAGCCGCAATCCGCCGCTCCCGGCTTGCTGACGATGAAGCCCCAGCCTCCACCCGGAGAATTCGCGTCCACCATAAAGCCCACACGCATGATGGTGACGTTGTTGACTTTCTTGTCGATGGCGTGGGCTGATATTGATGTGAATAGCAGCCATAACAAAAAAACAATAACACCTTAAAAAACAAGAAACCATTAACAACACTCACTGCAAAACGTCAAAACCCCACTCTATAAACTGACTAAAGCAACCATGCCTTTAGAAAAATAAATATCCATTAGTTACCCACCTATCTTTCTCAATACTGAAAAAGCTTTATGCCTATTTTTTTGAGAGGCGCTCCGCCCCTCAACCACCCCCTCCAAGCGTGCTAGTAGTACATCACTGACTTCTACTCCTCCTTGCTCTATCCAAGAAAGTGCCAAACCAATCCAGTAGTCAGACTCACTATCCAGTCCCGCCAAAACAACATTTAAGTAACAAAATCCCCCCTCAAGCTTTTCCCTAACCTCTTCGTAAGGTTTCTCCAATAAAACCAGAACCCTCCAAAAACTCTCTTCCTCCTGGAGAAAAAAGACCTGATCCCCCATGGACAAATACCACAACCCTTCTGAATTACACCGTAGCGCCATACCAGCTTTAATATAATATTCAAAATCAGCCATCACATCCCTCTCTGGCGCTCAACCTCACACCATATTCATGAAAACTTCAACCCTTACCATGACAATTGATATATCTCAACAAGAATAAATACTTACCCACACATCCATAAACAGCAAAACAAAACCCACCCAAACCATCCTCATTCATTTAAAATTCACCGCAAATACCAACCATTTCACCCAGAAACCTATCTATAACGGCAACAGGAAAATTATTCTACCCAGCCCAGCCGTTCAAACAAACCCTCCCAGGCAAAACAAGCCCCTACAAACTTGCGCACCCTTATAAAGAAACACTCAAATAACCGCACCATTTTCAAGCTAGAGAAATTCAAAATATTTCTTTAACTACCCCCACCCCTACGACACGATCAAGCTCCCTGATTTCAAAGACATCACCAACCTTCACGTCATTACCGAAGAACTCCCAGCTAGCAAACTTTATCCTAGCCACAACAGCCTCTCCCGGATAGATGACTTTATCTCCAGGATAGGTATGGACCCCACTAGCAAGATATTCCACCTGACGAAATTTATGCTGCGGAGAGTATCCACTCGCAACACCTTTTACCTTAGGCCTAGGCACTTCCTCAGATAATTCCACCAAGGCTAAAATATCGTATCTCTTCATCAAGTCACCGAAAACTCATGATGAGTTACTTTCATTCAGTAAGTCCATGCCACCCTCCTTGGCGGCTACCACTCAAATGGATGGGCTCCTATCAACTCTCCCACCCATGCTTCTAACAGCCTTGATTAAACCGCCCGAGCACCGAGTCATAAAAGCGCCCATTCATCCCAACTCATTCTCCTTGACCTCAACTAAATCCCTCCTATAGACCTGCGCACTCTTATAAAGAAACAAAGAGACAGCGGCATAATCCCCTCTTACCCCCCGGCTGTCCCAAGCGCCAATCCACAAATGTTGGATACCCACTTTCACGAGGGGGATTAAAGGTCAAAAACGCTATACCAACATGAACATCAGGAAGCGATCCTTTATATGCCTGCACACTTACTTCCGACGATCCTTGAGCAGGCCGCCCCCATATCTCCTGACTCAACGCCCGGTACCGCTGGCTACCTGCAGTACGCCGTGCGCGGAAGGGTTGCCGCTGACGATCAGCAGCGAGTCGCTGGAATCGTTCGGCTGCAGGACCAGGTCGAGGATGCCATCGCGATTCAGGTCGCCGATGAAGCTCTGGTAGGGCGCCGCCGTCCAGGCCACGGCGTTCAGATCCGCCGCCGGTGGATCGTAGAGGGCGCTGTAGCTGGCACCATTGCGCAGCAGGACGACATTCTTCAACGGTGGCAGGAGCGGAATCGGCGTAGCCACTTCGCCCCCCACCACGACCACCGAAGTGACCGCCTTCAGGTAGAGGTCCGGCTGACCGTCGCCGTTGTAGTCGCCGCTATAGACACGGAAGTTTGCCGAACGCCAGCCAGCGGCGGTCGCGTCCCCGACCATGAGACAGATCGCCACGGCGACGATCCACGCACTCCAACGCCCCACCATGCATCCCCCAGAGCCCACCCCCATGGCAGGCACGCAGACCGGGCGCAAAGCACCGCTCCCAGGCAGGCGGTGCGGTACGCGTCCTTGCAACTCGGGAGACGTTTACCACAAGGCCATCAATTGGCCACATATCTTTGGTTGGGCTCGAAACCGATGACCTTCTGTTCGGAGGCCACGCGGGGCCTCATCGAATTTTCGCAAAGGGCAGGCACTCCCCCTTGCCCGCCCCCCCAGCGGTAATCCCGCCGCAAGAAAAAACATCAAACCTGCTGACGACTTGCGCGAAAAATGCGATGTTTCGGCCACGCTGTACCCGCACCGCCCAATCAGAACAATTCGCTACAGCGCGCCAATACAATCAGGAGATCGCCGCATGATGCAGGCCTATAAGAATAAATGGTTGCCCCTCAGTGCCCTGGCCCTTGGCATGGCCCTGTCCTTCGGCGCCAACGCCGACGAGCAGAAGTCGGTGGCCGTGACCGCCATCGTCGAGCACCCGGCGCTGGACGCCGCTCGCGACGGGGTCAAGGAGGCCCTCCAGGAGGCCGGCTACGAAGACGGCAAGAACCTCAAGTGGCAGTACCAGAGCGCCCAGGGCAACACCGGCACCGCCGCGCAGATCGCCCGCAAGTTCATCGGCGACAAGCCCGACGTGATCGTCGGCATCGCCACTCCGTCGGCCCAGGCGCTGGTGGCCGCGACCAAGAGCATCCCGATCGTCTTCAGCACCGTCACCGACCCGGTCGGCGCGCACCTGACGCCGAGCTGGGAAGCCTCCGGCACCAACGTCACCGGGGTTTCCGACATGCTCGCGCTGGACAAGCAGATCGAGCTGATCAAGAAAGTGGTGCCGGGCGCCAAGCGCATCGGCATGGTCTACAACCCGGGCGAAGCCAACTCCGTGGTGGTGGTCAAGGAGCTGAAGGAGCTGCTGCCGAAGATGGGCCTGAGCCTGGTCGAAGCCTCGGCCCCGCGTTCGGTGGACGTCAGCTCGGCGGCGCGCAGCCTGGTCGGCAAGGTCGACGCGATCTACACCAACACCGACAACAACGTGGTGTCCGCCTACGAGGCGCTGGTCAAGGTCGGCAACGACGCGAAGATCCCGCTGATCGCCTCCGACACCGACAGCGTCAAGCGCGGCGCCATCGCCGCCCTCGGCATCAACTACAAGGAGATGGGCAAGCAGACCGGCCGCATGGTGGTGCGCATCCTCAAGGGCGAGAAGCCGGGCGAGATCAAGCCGGAGACCAGCGACAACCTGCAGCTGTTCGTCAATCCCGGGGCCGCGCAGAAGCAAGGCGTGACCCTGTCCGACGAACTGCTCAAGTCGGCCGCGGAAGTCATCAAGTAAAAAAAGCGGCCGCCGGCCGCGGGCGTCCCGCCCGTGGCCGGACGGCACGATAATCCTGCCTTCACGCACTCGGTTACGAAGTCATGTCTCTGTTTTCCCTGTTCGGTGCCCTGGAGATCGGCCTGATCTTCAGCCTCGTGGCACTCGGCGTATTCATCTCCTTCCGCCTGCTGCGCTTCCCCGACCTCACGGTGGACGGCAGCTTCCCGCTCGGCGGCGCGGTCTGCGCGACCCTCATCGCCCTCGGCTGGGACCCGTACAGCGCGACCCTGGCGGCCACCGCAGCCGGCGCACTGGCCGGGCTGGCCACCGGCCTGCTCAACGTCAAGCTGAAGATCATGGACCTGCTCGCCAGCATCCTGATGATGATCGCGCTCTACTCGATCAACCTGCGCATCATGGGCAAGCCCAACGTACCGCTGATCGCCGAGCCGACATTGTTCACCCTGCTGCAGCCGGAATGGCTCAGCGACTACGTGTTCCGCCCGCTGCTGCTGGTGTTCATCGTGATCGCCGCGAAGCTGCTGCTGGACTGGTTCTTCACCACCCAGAAAGGCCTGGCGATCCGCGCCACCGGCTCCAACCCGCGGATGGCCCGTGCCCAGGGGGTCAACACCGGCGGCATGATCCTGCTCGGCATGGCCATCTCCAACGCGCTGGTGGCGTTGGCCGGCGCGCTGTTCGCGCAGACCCAGGGCGGCGCCGATATCTCCATGGGTATCGGCACCATCGTCATCGGCCTGGCCGCGGTGATCGTCGGCGAGAGCATCCTGCCCTCGCGCCGGCTGATCCTGGCGACCCTCGCGGTGATCCTCGGCGCCATCGTCTACCGCTTCTTCATCGCCCTGGCGCTGAACAGCGATTTCATCGGCTTGCAGGCCCAGGACCTGAACCTGGTCACCGCGGTGCTGGTCACCGTCGCCCTGGTGATTCCGATGATGAAGAAACGCCTGCTCGGCAAGAAGGGAGCCTGACCATGCTCAGCGCGAAGAACCTGAAGATCACCTTCAACCCCGGCACCCCCATCGAGACCCGCGCCCTGCGCGGCCTGTCGCTGGACATCCCGGCCGGCCAGTTCGTCACCGTGATCGGCTCCAACGGAGCCGGCAAGTCGACCTTCCTCAACGCGGTATCCGGCGACCTGCCGATCGACAGCGGGCAGATCCTGATCGACGACGAAGACGTCACCCGCAAGCCGGTCTGGGCCCGCGCCAACCGCGTCGCGCGGGTGTTCCAGGACCCCATGGCGGGTACCTGCGAGGACCTCACCATCGAGGAGAACATGGCCCTGGCGCAGCGTCGCGGTGCCGGTCGCGGTCTCGGCAGGGCGGTGCAGGCATCGATGCGCGACGGTTTCCGGGAAAGCCTGGCGACCCTCGGCCTCGGCCTGGAGAACCGCCTCGGCGACCGCATCGGCCTGCTCTCCGGCGGCCAGCGCCAGGCCGTCAGCCTGCTGATGGCGGCGCTGCAGCCGTCGCGCATCCTGTTGCTCGACGAACACACCGCGGCGCTCGACCCGCGCACCGCCGACTTCGTCCTGCATCTCACCGCACGGATCGTCGCCGAGAAGAAACTCACCACCATGATGGTCACCCACAGCATGCGCCAGGCGCTGGACGTGGGCGAGCGCACGGTGATGCTGCACCAGGGCCAGGTGGTGCTGGACGTCTCCGGCGAGCAACGCAAGGGCCTCGACGTACCGGATCTGCTGGCGATGTTCGAGAAGGTGCGCGGCGAGAAGCTCGCCGACGACGCCCTCCTCCTAGGCTGACAGAGCCACGGCGCCTCTCCGCTGCGAAGCGGGGAGGCGCCGTCGACCTGCAGCAGATCAAGGCGCGATCCGCGTCCGTCTGCCACACTCGCAGGCATCCTCCCGCTCAGATGCCCGCATGAACCTCGAACTGCTCTGGGTGGTCGGCCTGCTCGCCACCACCGTCGCCCTCTTCATCCACAACCGCCTGCGCCTGGACGTGATCGCCCTGCTGGTGATCATGGCCTTCAGCGTCAGCGGAACCCTTACCCTCAACGAAGCCCTGGCCGGCTTCAGCGATCCCAGCGTGATACTGATCGCCGCGCTGTTCGTGATCGGCGAAGGCCTGGTGCGTACCGGGGTGGCCTACCAGGTCGGCGACTGGCTGATCGCCCGCGCCGGCAGCAGCGAAGCGCGCCTGCTGGTACTGCTGATGCTGGCGGTGGCCGGGTTGGGCTCAGTGATGAGTTCCACCGGGGTGGTGGCGATCTTCATCCCGGTGGTCCTGAGCATCGCCGCCAAGCTGAAGATCCCTCCGGGCCGGCTGATGATGCCGCTGGCCTTCGCCGGACTGATCAGCGGCATGATGACCCTGGTCGCCACACCGCCGAACATGGTGGTCAACAGCGAGCTGGCGCGCGAGGGTCATGCCGGCTTCGGCTTCTTCGCCTTCACCCCGATAGGCCTGATGGTGCTCGCCATCGGCGTGGCCTACATGCTGCTCACGCGCAACTGGCTGAACGCCGCCAGCCCGGCGGAAGTCGGCGCGCCGAAGGCACGGCGGACCCTGCGCGACCTGATCCGCGACTATCGCCTGGCCGGCCGCGAGCGGCGCCTGCAGGTCCAGCTCGGCTCGCCGTTGATCGGCAGCACCCTGGAAGAACTGCAACTGCGCACCCGCCTGGGCGCCAACGTGGTCGGCCTGGAGCGGGTGCGCAAGTTCCACAGCGAGGTGGTCAAGGTCGGCGGCAGCACCGAGCTGAAGGCGGGCGACGTGTTGCTGCTGGACGTCTTCGCCCCTCCGGAGGACATGGACCGGCGCTGCGCCGAGCTGAACCTGGTGCGCCTGCCGTTCCGCGCCAGCTACTTCATCGACCAGTCGCGGGAGGTCGGCATGGCCGAGGTGACTCTGCCGCCGGACTCCACCCTGCTCGGCAAGAGCGTCCTGGAGCTGGGCTTCCGTTCGCAGTACGGGCTCAACGTGGTCGGCCTGCGTCGCGACCACGAAGCGCTCACCGACGGCATGCTGGAAGAGAAGCTGCGCCTGGGCGATACCCTGCTGGTGATCGGCGCCTGGAAGGCGATCCGCCAGTTGCAGGGACGCAACCGCGATTTCCTGGTGCTCAGCCTGCCGGCGGAGATCGACGAGGTGGCGCCGGCCCTGAGCAAGGCGCCGCACGCCCTGCTCAGCCTGGCCGTGATGGTGGCGCTGATGGTCAGCGGGGTGGTGCCCAACGTGGTCGCGGCACTGGTCGGCTGCCTGTTGATGGGCCTGTTCCGTTGCATCGACATGGACGGCGCCTACCGCGCCATCCATTGGCAAAGCCTGGTCCTGATCGTCGGCATGCTGCCCTTCGCCCTGGCCCTGCAGAAGACCGGCGGTATCGACCTGGTGGTCTCGCTGCTGGTCGACGCCCTCGGCGACGCCGGCCCGCGCGTGCTGCTGGCCAGCCTGTTCCTGCTCACCGCGGCCATCGGCCTGTTCATCTCCAACACCGCTACCGCGGTGCTGATGGCGCCGATCGCCATCGCCACCGCCAACCAGATCGGCGCCTCGCCCTACCCCTTCGCCATGGTGGTGGCGGTGGCGGCCTCGGCAGCCTTCATGACGCCGATTTCCTCGCCGGTGAACACCCTGGTGCTGGGCCCTGGCCAATACCGCTTCGGCGACTTCGTCCGGATCGGCGTGCCATTTACCCTGCTGGTGATGTTCGTCTGCGTGCTGGTGATTCCGTGGCTGTTTCCATTGTGACCGGGCCAGGAGCGCGCCGCTCGGCAGAAACACTGGCCAGCCTCCGGCGGATGTGAATAATGCCCGCCTCGCCGTCACGGAAACCGAGACCATGCCCCGCCCGACCAGCCCGCATCCCGACGCCGAGCGCAAGAGCGCCAGCCCGCTGCACCCGCGCAATCGCCACCTGGGACGCTACGACTTTCCGCGCCTGATCGCCGGCAGCCCGGAACTGGAGCGCTTCGTCATCCTCAATCCGTACGGCAGGCAGAGCATCGACTTCGCTGATCCGGCGGCGGTGAAAGCCTTCAACCGCGCGCTGCTGCAACAGTTCTACGACGTACGCGAGTGGGATATACCCGATGGTTACCTGTGCCCGCCCATTCCCGGTCGCGCCGACTACCTGCACTACCTGGCCGACCTGCTCGGCGCCAGCCACGATGGCCTGATTCCACGCGGTCCCGGCCTGCGTGCGCTGGACGTCGGAACCGGAGCCAACTGCATCTACCCGCTGCTCGGCCACCACGAATACGGCTGGCGCTTCGTGGGCGCCGACATCGACCCGCAATCGCTGGCCTCGGCCGCTGCGATCCTCGCCGCCAACCCACGCTTCGCCGCTGCCATCGAGTTGCGCCGACAGCCTGATCGCAGGCAGATATTCCAGGGCCTGATCGGCGTCGACGAGCGCTTCGACATGACCCTCTGCAACCCGCCCTTCCACGCCTCGCTGGACGAAGCCACGCGCGGCAGCCGGCGCAAGTGGAAGAACCTCGGCAAGCTCGACCCGACCCGCACCCTGCCGCTACTGAACTTCGGCGGCCAGGGCGCCGAGCTGTACTGCGAGGGCGGCGAAGCGGCCTTCCTGGCCGGCATGGCCGAGGAAAGCCGGGCGTTCGCCACGCAGGTGTTCTGGTTCACCACCCTGGTATCCAAGGCGAGCAACCTGCCGAACCTCCAGGAGCGCCTGAAGACGCTGGGCGCCAGCGATATCCGCGTGGTGGACATGGCCCAGGGACAGAAGCAGAGTCGCTTCGTCGCCTGGACCTACCTCGACAAGAAGCAGCGCCGGGCCTGGCGCAAGGAGCGCTGGACAGCAGCCCTCCTGGAACCACTGGGCGAATAGCTGGCACGCCTCTCCACCCGGCTCCGCTGCCGAGCCCAAAAACGGACACCCCATCGCCTATCAGGATCGGCCGCCGTTTTTCCATTGGAATCGGCAGCGGCAAAACCTAAAAAAAGAGAACCCCGATTAACAGTCTCTCCGGGCTGGCACTGCTCTAATGGCCACCTCCAGTAACTCGGAACACGCCATGAATCCACTCTACCGCGCCGCCATCCACCAGCTTTTTCTCGCTCTCGATCTCCCGACGCCCAATGACGAGGAGAGCGTACTCAGCCTGCAGGTGGGCCCGCATCTCTGCCATCTGGCAGAACATCCGACCGATCACCTGTTGATGTTCACCCGCCTGGAAGGACAAGGGGACGCTGCGGCCAGCGAGCAGAACCTGTTCAGCCAGGACCCTTGCAAGCCGATCCTGGGCCGCGACCCCGAAAGCGGCGATCGGCTGCTCTGGAACCGCCAGCCCTTGCAGTTGCTGGACAGGGCCCAGATCCACCATCAACTCGAACAACTGGTCGCCGCCGCCGAAGAGCTGCGCTGAGCCCAGTCGTGCGAAAGGAGCCGATGCCGCAGGTTCTGCTTTCCTCGAAGAACCCCGGGGCTGAACTCGAGTGACCATGCCGAGCCAGCCGGAGCACCTGTCCTCGAGGCAGCCGGCTGCCACTGCCCGGGGGCAGTTCCAGCTGCGTCAGCCCATGCAGCGCGTGCGAACAGAGGGGAGCCGAGGGACCGGGTGGCAGGAGCGAGATGCGACTTCGCGCCATCGACGGGCGTCCGGCTCGCTCCACCGTCGCCGTCCTCGCACCCTGCTCCCTCGTACCGGCAGTCCCCGTCAGCTCCAGCGGACGTTGAGCACGAAGAAGTTCGCCAGCACCCAGACCACCAGCAGCAGGTGGGTCAGTTGCAATCCCTCCTGGCGGATCCAGTAGCCGAACCAGAGCCCGCCCAGCAGCATGCCGAAGAGGAAGCCGAGGGCCGCGCTCAGGGCCAGGTTGAGCCAGGGCCGGGCCGTCTCCAGGCCGGCGCCGAACAGCAGTTCGTAACAGCCGGTCCAGGCCGTGACGACGGCAGCGACCTGCAGCGCGACGATGATCGACAAGGCCAGGCGGTGCATGAGCGGCGAGCGCACCGCCCGCGCCAGCAAGGGCATGTCGATCGCGGGCGGCTGGGCCAGGGGAGCCATCGACATGGTCACGCCGATCGCCCCCACCGAGCTGGCGAAGGCCTGCAGGTTGTTGATCAGGGCGAGGCTCAGCCACAGGGCGAAGCCGAGGCAGCAGGTGAGCTGGAAGATCATCAATGAAGTCTGGGTGTCCATTCCGGGTCCTTTGCAGAGTACGGGCGGTCGTCGCTCGGCGCCCTTCCGGCGCCAACGAGCGCAAGGCCTGCGCTGATCGGGAGGAACGGCGGGAACGCCGGATGGCACTCTAGGACCTGAACCCAACTTGAGGTCAACAGCGACGGCAGGTCTCCGTCGTCCCGGATTGACAAATCGGAAATTCCCGATATCCTCGCCGCCATGGACCTGCTCGAAACATTCAAAGCCCTGTCGAACCGGACACGCCTGGAAATCCTGAAAGGCCTGAAGGACCCGGCGAAGAACTTTCCTCCGCAGGACGAGGGCGACGTCGACACCGTGGGCGTCTGCGTCAGCAGTATCCAGGAGGGCGTCGGCCTGTCGCAGTCGACCGTGTCCGATTACCTGGCGATCCTGCAACGGGCGGGCCTGGTCGAAGTCAGGCGGATCGGCCAATGGACCTACTACAAGCGCAACGAAGCGAATATCCGTGCCCTCGTCGAGCTGATCGGCGCGGAACTGTAGTTCTTTCTACGCCACAATATATCGAAAATTCCCGATATCCCTTTTTACCGAAACGAGGATATGCAATGAAAGCGTTGATACTCAAGGCGTTTGGCGGTCCGGAATCCTTCGAGCTGCGCGAGGTGCCCAAACCGGTGCCGCAGGCGGGACAGGTATTGGTGCGGGTCCATGCGACCTCGATCAATCCGCTGGACTACCAGGTCCGTCGCGGCGACTACCCCGACCTGGTAGCGCTTCCGGCCATCACCGGGCATGACGTGTCCGGCGTCGTCGAAGCGGTAGGGCCGGGAGTGACCGCCGTCGCACCGGGAGACGAGGTCTGGTACACCCCGCAGATCTTCGAAGGCCAGGGCAGCTATGCCGAGTACCACCTGGCAGCGGAAAGCATCATCGGCAGGAAGCCCGCCGCGCTGAGCCACCTGGAGGCGGCGAGCCTCAGCCTGGTCGGCGGCACGGCCTGGGAAGCGCTGGTCACACGCGCGGCGCTGAGGGTCGGCGAAAGCATCCTGGTGCATGGCGGCGCCGGCGGCGTCGGGCATGTCGCGATCCAGTTGGCGAAGGCCATGGGAGCCCGGGTCTTCACCACAGTGCGCGAGGTCAACTTCGAGTTCACCCGCCAGATGGGCGCCGATGTGCTCATCGACTACCAGAAGCAGGACTACGTCGAGGCCATCCTGCGGGAAACCGGAGGCCACGGCGTCGACGTGGTGTTCGACAGCATCGGCGGCGACACCCTGTCGCGCAGCCCCGAGGTACTCGCGCAGCTCGGCCGCGTGGTCAGCATCGTCGACCTCGCCCAGCCGCAGAACCTCCTCCAGGCCTGGGGCCGGAACGCGAGCTATCACTTCGTCTTCACCCGGCAGAACCGCGGCAAGCTCGACGAGTTGAGCGCCCTGGTCGAGCGCGGCCGGTTGCGCCCGCATGTCGGCGCCGTCTATTCGCTTGCCGACATCCCCCTCGCCCACGCCCGCCTGGAGAGTCGCGACAATGGCATCCGGGGAAAAATCGCGATCGCGGTCGAGCCGTCGGTCGATCCCGCACAGGCGTTCGCCCGCTGACGCCACGGCGCGGAACGGGCCCCGATCGCGGCCCGCCCCGGCATGTGCCCGGTACCGACCCGCAGCGCCCAGGTCAGGGCGGCCAGCCGACGAACCGGGGCCTGGCGCAGGCGGAAACGAGCCGTTCGAGGGGCGCCAGCCTGGCCCCTCGCGGGCTCAGACCGGCGGCGTCTCGAGGAACACCGGCAACCCCTCCGCATAATCCGAATAGCTTGCCAGTTCCGGGTATTCGCTGGCGGCGACCCGCTCCGCGACCACCAGTTGGCTGAAGCGCCAGGCCACCGCGACGGTCACCCCGACCAGGTCGATGCCGCCGTCGCGTGCCAGCGGCTCCTGGCGCAGCGCTGCCTCCAGCCAGTCGTAGGCCGCCAGCAACTGCCCCTCCACCCGCTCCAGCCAGGGGCCATGGCGGCGTTCCTCGGGACGCAGGTTCAGTTCGTAGTAGATCTGCACGGATTTCTCGCAGGCCACCAACGCCGCGCCGATCAGACTCAGCGCCCGTGCACGGGCCTGCGGCCGTTGCGGCAGCAGACTGCGTTCGCGGCCGGCCAGGCACTCCAGGTAATCGAGGATCAGGCTGGAGTCCATCAGCACGGTGCCATCGTCCAGCACCAGCGTGGGCGCCTTGACCATCGGGTTGAACAGGCTGAACGCCTCGAAATTGCGAAACACCGACAGCGGCCGGTGCTCGTAGGGCAGGTCCAGCAGGCGCAGGGCGATGGCGACCCGGCGCACAAAAGGCGAATCCAGCATACCGATCAGTTGCATCGCGGCATCCTTTGTCGATGATTAAGCGCCGCTAAGAGGGTGGCGCCTGGGGAAATCACTCTAGTCGTTGCACAACGCGAAAAATATCGAGATAAATTCAGCGAACTCTTTAGAAAAACTTACATGAGCGACCTCCCTCCCCTCACCGCGCTGCGCAGCTTCGAAGCGGTCGCCCGGCTCGGCAGCATCAGCCAGGCCGCCAGCGAGCTGCACGTCACCCACTCGGCGATCAGCCAGCAGATCAAGCTGCTGGAAAACCTCCTCGGCCTGGCCCTGTTCGTCCGCGAGGGGCGCGGCCTGCGCCTGAGCGAGAACGGCCGGTTCTACGCCCTGCAGGTACGCGCCTCGCTGGGCGAGATCGCCGACGCCACGCGGGTGGTGCGGGCGCGTCCGCGGGAGGGCGAGCTGGTGGTCACGGTGATGCCGTCCTTCGGCCTGAACTGGCTGCTGCCTCGCCTGCCGCGCTTTCGCGAGCGCCATCCGCACTGTCGCGTGCGGCTGGTGGCCAGTCTCGACGTGCAGAACCTGCGCCAGGGCCTGGCCGACCTCGGCGTACGCATCGGCAAGGGCGACTGGGAAGGGGTCGGTCGGGAACGCCTGTTCGACGACGAGTTGCTGATGGTCGCCGCGCCCGACTTCAACGGCGGCCGCCTGCCGCGCACGCCGAGCGAGATCGTCGCCTGCCCTACCCTGCGCTCCACCGAATCCTGGGCGCTCTGGTGCCAGCGTGCCGGCGTGGCGGAACCGCAGCACGGACTGCTGATCAACGACTCGAACCTGCTGCTGGAAGCCGTGCGCCTGGGCCAGGGCATCGCCCTGGAGCGTCGCAGCCTGGTCGCCGGCGCCCTCGCCGAGGGCCGCCTGGTGCAACTGGGCGACATCCGCGTGCCCTACCCCTATCCCTACTGGCTGGTCTGGCCGCAGCGCGAGCCGCCGAGCGACCGCCACCAGGCCTTCGCCGACTGGCTGCGCGAGGAGGCCCGGCGCTACCAGGCCGAGCAACCGCCGCTCAGCGAATGAAGTTGCGGCTGATCTCGCGGAAGCGGTCGCTGCCGGCGCGTTCCATCCATTCGAAGGCGACCATCTCCCGCGACACGATCATCGCCCCGGCCTGGCGCATCCGCTCCACGGCCAGCGCCTTGTCGCTCGGCCGCCGCGAGCCGATCGCCTCCTCCACGACGAACACTTCGCGACCACGGCCAAGCAGGTCGAGCACGGTCTGCAGCACGCAGACATGCGCCTCGCTGCCGCAAACCACGAACTGCCGGCGGTCGCCGCCGGGCGCGCGCAGCAGGGCGCCGTCGGCGGCGGCCGAGAAGTCCAGCTTCTCGAGGATCTGCGTGGCGTCCAGCTCATCGCGCAGGGCCGCCACCGTCGGCCCCAGGCCCTTGCTGTACTGCTCGCTGGCCAGCACCGGCACGTCCAGTGCGCGGGCCACGCGCAACAACCACTGGCTGTACTCGACCAGCGCCGGGCCGTCGTCGATGGCCGGCAGCAGGCGTTCCTGGATATCGACCACCAGCAGGGTCGAGGTTGCGGCGCGGATTAGCATGGCGTCCTCCTTCGGTTCGACGTCTCGGTTCGTCTGGCTTAGGCTTGCACGGCACGGGCGCCATGGACAGCGCGTCCTCCCACAACCCTAGCAGGAGCCTGCGATGAATATCAGCCTGCATTTCGAATCGCGCCTGCAGGCCAGCCCCGAACAGCTCTGGCGGTGGATCACCTCGGTGGACGGGATACTCCGCGAGATACGCCCGTTGCTGAGCATGAGCGTACCGCCCGGTATCCGCAGCCTCGAAGACCTGGAGGTGGTGCCCCGGCGCCCGCTGTTCCGCAGCCACATGCGCCTGTTCGGCTTGCTGCCGCTGGGCACTTCGCAACTGACCCTGCTGGAGCTGACGCCCGGCCGCGGCTTCATCGAACAGTCGCCGATGACCGGCATGCGCCTCTGGCGCCACGAGCGACGCATCCTGCCGGCACCGGGCGAGGCCGGGGAATGCCTGCTGGTCGACCAGTTGACCGTACGCCCGCTATTCGCCGCCGGGCTGGTACGCTGGTTCCTCACCCGCATCTTCCGGCATCGCCACCGGGTGCTCTGCCGGCAGTTCCGCACGGACCGCCGGTGACCCTCGGCTACGCTGAGGAGTGCGCCCGCCCGCATCCGTCATACCCTTCTGGAGAGCAGCACAAGGACCGCTCATGAATCGCATCAAGCACCTGCTCAAGGACCTCGCCATCCTGATCCGCGCCAACCTCTGGCTGATCCCGGTGATCGCCGCCCTGGTCGCCGCGGTGTTCTATTTCGTCGCCCCGCCGCCGCCGATGAGCGCGACCATGGCCACCGGCGCCGAGGGCGGCGGCTACGCCGTGTTCGCCGGCAAGCTCCGGGAAAAGCTCAAGGAGCAGGGCTTCGAACTGAGGCTGGTGCCCAGCGCCGGCTCGCGCGACAACCTGGAGCGCCTGCTCGGCACCGGCGAGGTCGACATCGCCCTGGTCCAGAGCGGCCAGGAGCGCCAGCTCGAAGCCGGGCAGGCGCGCCAGTTGCAGACCCTCGGCGCGGTCTACCAGGAGCCGCTCTGGCTGTTCCACCGCAGCAACGTGCACATCGACCAGCTCAGCGACCTGCTGCACCTGCGCCTGGCCATCGGCAGCGACGGCAGCGGCACCCGCGCCGCCACCGAGGCGATCCTGCAGGCCAACGACATCGCCCCGGGACACTATCCGATCACCTGGGAAGCCCGCGGCGGCAACGCGGTGGTCGACGACCTGCTGGCCGGCAAGCTGGACGCGGCGTTCATCGTCGGCCCGGCGGAGAACCCGGCGATCCAGAAATTGGCCGACAACGACCAGCTTCGCCTGGTCAACTTCCGCCGCAGCGCCGCCTACGAGGCGCGCCTGCCGTTCCTCAAGCGGGTCGAGGTCGGCGAAGGCCTGCTCAACCTGCCGCGCAACGTGCCGGAACGAAACATCAGCACCCTGTCGCCGGTGGCCACCCTGGTGATCAACGAGCGCTTCCACCCGGCGCTGATCCCGCTGGTACTGGAAGCCGCGCGCGAGGTGATGAAGGACGGCAGCCTGCTCGACAAGCCCGGCGCCTTCCCCAGCGCCGAGCCGCGCACCCTGCGCCTGCACGAGGACGCCGAGCGCTACTACAAGAGCGGCCTGCCGCTGCTGCAGCGCTACCTGCCGTTCCGCATCGCCTCCCTGGCGGACCGCTACATCATCCTGCTGATCCCGTTCATCGCCATCCTCATCCCGCTGATGAAGTCCATCGGCCCGCTGTATCGCTGGCGCATCCGCGCGCGCATCTACCGCTGGTACCGCTACATCCGCGACATCGACCGCAAGCTCGACAGCGGCACCGACGCCGAGCAACTGAGAAGCGAGATCGAGCGGCTGGAGAAACTGGAGAGCGAGCTGAACACCGTGGAGGTGCCGCTCTCCTACTACCACGAGCTGTACGAGCTGCACCTGCACCTGAACTTCGTGATCAAGCGCCTGCACGGTCTGCAGGAACGCCAGGCGACGCAGGCAGAAGCCGGCAACCTCGGGTAAACTGGCCGATCCGCGGGCGCGCCAGCGGCGTGTCCCGCAGCATCGCGGAAACCTGCGCGGCGCCGCCGATTACCTGAAAGGTCGAACCTGACATGCCGATCCATCACGCCATCGTCCACCTGATCGAGAAGAAGCCCGACGGCACCCCGGCCGTGCTCCACGCGCGCGACGCCGAACTGGGCGACTCCCAGGCCACCGAAAACCTGCTGGCCGACCTCAACGAAAGCTACAACGCCAAGAACAAGGCCTGGGGCTTCTTCCAGGGCGAGTCCGGGGCCTACCCGTTCAGCGGCTGGCTCGGCGAGTACCTGGAGGGCGACCGCGACTTCGTCGGCTTCAGCCGCGAAGCGGTCGAGCACCTGCAAAAGCTGATGGAGGAGTCCAATCTCTCCACCGGCGGCCACGTCCTGTTCGCCCACTACCAGCAAGGCATGACCGACTACCTGGCGATCGCCCTGCTGCACCACAGCGAAGGCGTGGCGGTGAACGAGTCGCTGGAGGTCACCCCGTCGCGCCACCTGGACCTCGGCCAGTTGCACCTGGCCGCGCGGATCAACATTTCCGAATGGCGCAACAACAAGCAGTCGAAGCAGTACATCTCGTTCATCAAGGGCAAGGGCGGGAAGAAGGTCTCCGACTATTTCCGCGACTTCATCGGCTGCCAGGAAGGGGTGGATTCGCCGAGCGAGACGCGCACCCTGCTGAAAGCCTTCAGCGATTTCGTGGAAAGCGAGGACATGGCCGAGGAACAGGCCCGCGAGAAGACCGAGACGCTGGTCGACTACGCCACCTCCCAGGCGCGCATCGGCGAGCCGATGACCCTCGACG
>NZ_KV828379.1:424948-442977 GCF_001836405.1 Pseudomonas sp. HMSC057H01
CGCGCATCGGCGAGCCGATGACCCTCGACGCGCTTTCGGAACTGATGGACGACCAGCAACCGCGGGCGTTCTACGACTACATCCGTAACAAGGACTACGGCCTGTCGCCGGAAATCCCGGCGGACAAGCGCACCCTCAACCAGTTCCGCCGCTTCACCGGCCGCGCCGAAGGCCTGTCGATCAGCTTCGAGGCGCACCTGCTGGGCTCCAAGGTGGAATACGACGAAGAGCGCGACATGCTGATCATCCGCCAGTTGCCGACCCAGTTGAAGGACCAGCTCAAGCGGCGCAAGGACTGACCCGCGCCGCCCCGGAGCGCCGCCGGCGCTCCCTTTCCCTCCTCAGCCGCAGGCCCAGTCGAAGCGCATGTCGCGGAAATCGAGCTGGGCGTTGCCGCCGCCGAAGTTGTAGCCGCCCAGGTATTCCTCGAACTCTACGTAGAAGGGAGTCATCTCCGGCACGCCCTGCACCGGACGCATGGTGCCGCCGATATGGTTCGGCAGGTGCCCTTCCACCCAGGGATGCTCGCGGTAGTTGTCGCGCTCGATCTTGCCGTCCAGCCAGTAGTGCGGCAGCTGGTAGCCGCCGTCGCCGTATTCGCTGGGCACCACCCCGGCGTTGGGGTCTTGCGCCCGCGCCGTCCAGCGCAGCGGGTAGCGCTGCTGGTGGCCGGCCGCCGGGCGACCACCGAGGGCGCGCAGCAGGTAGTAGTCGTCCTCCGCCCAGTCCGGCACGAAGCTGGCCGCCGAACCAGCCTCCAGCCACTGCGGCGGCTCGGTCTGCGCCAACAGCGGGTTGCCCGCCGGCAGCGCCGGCGGCTGGCAGGGCGCGCCGCTGAATTCAGCGGCGTCGAGCAGGATCAACGCATAGGCACCGCCGAGGATGTCCTCCATCCGGTGCAGACGCGGATGGCTATTGCGCCCGGCCTCCCAGAACGGCCGCAGTTCCGCGTCGGCCGGCGGTTGCGCGGGCGGATCGATGAGCATCTCGCGAATGCCGTCGACGCTGGTCGGTCCACCGTCGTTCTGGTCCGGGGCGAGGGAGAAGAAGCTCAGCGCGACGATCTCCGGGCCATGCACCCGGTAGTCCTCCGGCAGCAGCAGGGTGAAGCCGTGCATCAGCGGATAGCCGGTGTCCGGATCCAGCGGCCACTGCTCCGGACGGATGCCCGGCGGCAGGCCGAAGCACCAGCCGTGGTTGGCTTCGCCGGCGTGCGCGGCGTCGTTGACGATTTCGATGTCGTAGGCGTTCATGGCCACTCCCTGGTCGGTTTTTCCTGGTCCCGGCCACGCCGGCCGGGTGTCGCAGTGTAAAACGGAGTCCCCCGCAGGCGAAGGACTTTCAGCCCAGGCCCACGCCGAGCGCGGTACCCAACCCATAGGTGAAGGCCGCGGCAAGGGTACCGACCAGCACCTGGCGCAACGCCGAGAACGCCAGCGGCCGCCCGGTGAAACGGGCGGTGACCGCGCCGCTGAACAGCAGCGCAAGCAGGCTGAACAGCAGGCTTGCGACCAGCGCCGCGGCGCCGTCGAGGAACAGGAACGGCGCCACCGGCACCAGGGCGCCAAGGGAAAACAGCAGGAACGACGTGCCCGCCGCGTTCCACGGGTTGCCGCCCAGCTCCGTCGGATCGATGCCGAGGGCCTCGCGGGACAAGGTGTCCAGCGCGCCACGACCGTCGTTCATCAGTTGCAGGGCCACGCGCCGGGCGGATACCTCGCTCAGCCCCTTGGCGGTGAAGATATCGATCAGTTCCTGGGTCTCGGTGTCCGGGCAGAGCCTGAGCAGGCGTTCTTCCTCGGCGATGCGCTTGCTCGCCATCTCGCGGGCGTTGGTCACCGACAGCCACTCGCCGAGGGCCATCGAGCAGGCCCCGGACACCAGTCCGGCCATCCCGGTGAGGACGATGGACGAATGCGCCATGCTCGCACCCGCCACGCCCATCACCAGGCACAGGTTCGACACCAGGCCATCGTTGGCGCCGAGCACCGCGGCGCGCAGCTTGGTGCCAGCGTCGCGGTCCGGCCTCGCCTCGGGCAACGCGCACTGCGGCGGATCGGCGTCCGGGCGCGGCGACGGGGTCTCCGCCGGCATGCCTCAACGCGCCTCGATGCGAAAGCCCAGGCGCGGGAAATGCACATGCACGGTACCCGCCCGCGGGTCTTCGCGGCGCAGGATGAGTTCCTCGCTGCCGGCGAAGAGCAGTTCGCCCTGTACCGCGTCGACACCGTAGTCGGTGGCGGCGATGGCGACCGCCTGGCCGGGCCGGAAACCGTTGGGGTCGCTGAAGGATTCGTCCGGCAATGCCGCGGGCTGGCTGCCGCGAGCCACCTCCAGGGCTTCCTCCGCACTCATCTCGGCTGGCGCGCCATGGCCGAAGCCGAGCACCCGGCCCAACCAGGCCTGCACCTGCGGGTAATCGTCGACCAGCGGCGCGGTGACCGGCGTGCCCTTGAGGAACCACAGGCAGTGCGCCACGGCGAAGTCGGCGACGGACGCTTCGCCGAACAGGAAGTCGCCGTCCTCGCGCGACAACTGGCGCTCCAGTCGCGCCATGAATGCCGGCCACTGGTGGCGCGCCTGTTCCAACGGCAGGCGGCCGGCGCTGCCGCCGCTGAATAGCTGGCTGCGATCGGCCATGAAGGCCTTGAGGAATTCCGGCGGCAGCTTGCCGAAGCGCACGGCGATGGACTCCGGGGCGAACGCCAGGCTTACCGCGTGCTGGAACAGCACCGCGTCGGCCCACTGGGCGAAGCTCGCGGCGACCATCTCCTGGCCTTCGGGGAACAGCGCCGGGACCGCCTTTTCCTGCTCCAGGCGACGGGCGATCAACGCGGTATCGCAATACACATCGGCGCCGACCTGCAACACCGGGGTCTTCCGATAGCCGCCGGTCAGCGCCACCAGGTCCGGCTTGGGCATCACCGGCGGAATCATCACCGAGCGCCAGGACAGTTGCTTGAAACCGAGCAGCAGGCGCGCCTTCTCGGCGAAGGGCGAAGTGGGATAGTGATGCAGGATCAGCTCTGACATGGGCGCCTCCGGGCGGATGTGAGGCACCAGCTTAGCGCGGCTGGGAAAACGCGCCTATGACAATCCGGGACATGAAGGGCACCCCATCGCCTGGCCCGATGGGCCTGGCGAGGGGCGCGCTCAATCCAGCCGGCACCCCTGGCGGGTGATGGTCATCCGCCGGTACGCCGCACGCGGCGCCTCGCGCGTCTCCAGGGCGGCGAGGAACTCCCGGGGACGGTCCAGCGGCAGGCCGGTGAGGAAGGCGCTATCCAGCTCCCACCAGCGCGAGGCGAGCAGACCCTCGATGATCTCCGGCGGATGCCGGTAGCGGATCACCTGCGCCGGGGTGCCGGCGACGATGGCGTAGGGCGGCACGTCGCGAGTGACCACGGCGCGCGTGGCGATGATCGCCCCGGTCCCGACCTTGACCCCTTCCATCACCATCGCGCTGTGTCCGATCCAGACGTCGTGGCCGATTTCCGCGTAGCTCAGCGCCGGCTCGTAGCGCAGCGCGGTGCCGGTGTGCTGGAAGGGGTGGCTGCTCACCCAGTCGCTGGGATGGGTGTGTTTTTCCTGGCCGATGAAGCAGTCCGAGCCGATCGAGCAGAAACGCCCGATGGACGCCACCAGGGACAGGTCGGTGCCGCTGCGCACATAGCTGTAGGCGCCGATCTCCAGCCTCGGCGGGACGATGCGCAGGTGGCCGAGTTCGACCTGCTCCTCGAGCACCAGCGTGGTGCGCTTGCCGACACTGGCCGGGCCGCCGGCCAGCTTGCAGCCGCGGCGGCGGATCCAGCGTTTCCACCAATGATTCTTCAGGTAACCCACGAATACCCCATGACCGCAGATGAACGTCCTAGATTGCCGGCTCGCCGACCTCGCGCAACACCGGTACGCCGACCAACAGGCGCTCCTTGGCGCGCTTGCTCAGGGCCTTGATCGCCCGCTCGCGGCGCAGGGCGTCGCCCTTGCTGGCGCAGGCCTCGACGTAGACCAGCGCGCGGGCGGGGCTGGAATGGAAGAACCGCGCGCCCTTGCCGCTGCAATGAGTGTCGAAGCGGCGCAGCGGATCGTCGCTGATGCCGCAGTACAACGCGCCGTTTTCCGCCCTCACCAGGTAGACCGACCAACACTTCCCGATCGCCGCCGTGGCGGCCGTCGCCTCACTCACTCCAGACCCGCTCCCGCATCCGCTCGCAATACACCACCAGGCGCGGATAGCCTCGCGCCACATGGCTGAGCGGGGTATCCAGGGTCGCCTCGATGAGGTTGGCGAGGATACCGTAAGCGGCAGCATCGGCGCTGCACGGATGTTCGCCGCCGTAGTACGGGACCTGGCCAAGCAGGCCGTCGAGGGCATCGAGGTCGTCGCGGGCGAAGGCCAGCAGTTCGTCCCTGCCGTGGACCCCGAGTCCCTGCGCCCTGAGGGTAGCGCGGACCTTGCGGCGCATGGCCCAGGCCACCGCGTCGCGCACGCCGAATGGCAGCGAGCCGAAGAACACCGGCTTGAGCACGCGCCAGCTGTCCTCGTCGAACCAGCGGAAATACAGCATCAGGTAGTACAGGTGTTCGTCGCACAGGCGCGTGATCGCCCGTGCCCAGCCCTTGCCTCGGGCGTCCAGGCCAGCGTCGAGAGTGACCCCGTAGCGCTCGCCGAGGGTACGGATGACGATCTCGCTGTCGCCGATCGCCTCGCCCTCGATACGCACGTAGGGCAGCTTGCCCTTGGGCGCCTTGCGCGGGTCGCTGACGACCTTCACCTGGTACTCCAGGCCGGCCAGGCGCAACCAGGTTTCCAGTTTCAGGCAATAGGGACTGGCATTGGGTACGTTGAATGCGGCGGGGAACTGGAAGAGCGTGATCATCGCGGCGTCCTGCGGGTTGTCCGCGGCGAGCTTAGGAGATTATCCGCGCTTCGGCCACCGACAGCCTCAGCCGGCCGCCGGATGGGCAGCCTGGTAGGCGGCCAGGCCCTTGCGCGCCTGCCCGCGGATCGCCCGCTGCACCGGCGGCGCCCAGCCCAGCAGCAGGCCCTTGACGCCAAGCGCCTGGCGGCTCCAGCGCCACAGGTCGAACTGGTCGCGATGCTCGACGATCAAACCGTCGGCGAAGCGGAAACGGGCCTCGATGCGATTCTCCACCCTGCGCCCGGTCTGGGTGAACAGGTAGTGGGCCACCCATTGCGCACGCCCCTCGTTCTGGTCGGCGCGGACGTTCGCGTAGTCCAGGCGGAAGTCCCGCGCCCGGCTGGTCAGCAGGCGCCACATGTCGCCCACCTCGCGCCCGCGCAGTTCGCCGAAGGCCGGGTCGTGGAAGGTCGCCTGGGGGGCGTAGCAGGCCGCCATGGCCTCGCCGTCGAGGCGCTGGAAGGCCTGGTAGAAGCGCTCGATCAGTTCGGCGTTGGGGTGGGCCATGCGGGGTTCCTTGCGATGAGAGGGACTTGCCAGGCGTCCCCACGCGGGAACGCCGTCGCGCCGGGTCGTTTCAGCCGAACCACTCGCGGGCGCTGCGCCAGAGGCAGATACCGACGAAATAGGCCGAGGCGGCGAACCACAGGCCGAGCAGGATCGGCAGATCGGCCGGCTGCTGGACGATCAGCAGACCGCTGCTGATCAGCCAGACGAAGGTCACCGCGATGTTCAACGGCATGAACTGGCGCACGCGGAACGGGTGGAGGAACTTCATCCGGGTCAGGGTCAGGGCGGCCAGCACCAGCACCGTGACGAGGTTGACCCAGGGGTGCAGGTCGAGCACGTAGAAGTACACCGCCACCACGTTCCAGGCGGCCGGGAAGCCAACGAAGTAGTTGTCGGTGCTCTTCATGTTGACGTTGCAGAAGCAGAACAGCGACGAAACCAGAATCACGCCCACCGCCAGCAGTTCGAAATGCTCCGGCAGGGGGATGTAGCGGTAGATGAAGATGGCCGGGATGAACACGTAGGTCAGGTAGTCGATCACCAGGTCGAGCACCGAGCCGTCGAAATGCGGCAGCATTTCCTTGACTTCGTACTTGCGCGCCAGGGTGCCGTCGAGGCCGTCCACCAGTAGGGCCAGGCCAAGCCAGAGCAGGCAGGCCTGGGGTTTGTTGTCGACCAGCGCGAGCAGGGCCAGCAAGGCCAGGATCACGCCGCTGGCGGTGACGGCGTGGACGCCCCAGGCCTTGGCTTTGTTGATGGGAGTCATCGATAGGTTCACGGGCAATTCTCTTGTTCGGTGTTCGGCATGACGCGTCGCTCTATAGTGCACCGGCACCGGTGCGTCTGTCTGTTATCGGATTGTCGGTGCTGGCGAGAGTTCAGCCAGCCCCCCGCCGGTCAGCGGATCGGCGGCGCATAGTGCAGGCCGCCGAGATTCCATTGCGCGTTGAGGCCGCGCGGCATCTTCAGCGGGCTGCCGTCGCCGACGTTGCGGGCGAAGATCTCGCCATAGTTGCCGACCTGGCGCACCATCTGCACCACCCAGTCGCGCGGCAGTTGCAAGTCCTTGCCGGCGTCACCCTCGCTGCCGAGCAGGCGGGCGACGTCCGGGTTGCGGCTGTCCCTGGCCTGGCGCTCGACGTTGCTCGAGGTGACCCCCAGCTCCTCCGCGTTGAGCAGGCCGTACAGGGTCCAGCGGACGATGTTGAACCAGGCTTCGTCGCCCTGCCGCACGGCCGGGCCGAGCGGCTCCTTGGAGATCACTTCCGGCAGCACCACGTACTGGTCCGGCTTGGCCAGCTTCAGGCGCTGGGCGTAGAGCTGCGACTGGTCGGAGCTGAGCACGTCGCACTGCCCCGCCTCCAGGGCACGGGCGCTCTTCTCGTAGCTGTCGTCGAGCACCGCCTTGTAGCGGATGCCGTGGGCCCGGAAGTAGTCCGCCACGTTCAGCTCGTTGGTGGTGCCGGACTGGATGCACACCGTCGCGTCCTTCAGTTCGCGGGCGCTGGACACGCCGAGCTTGCGATTGACCAGGAAGCCCTGGCCGTCGAAATAGGTGACGCCGGTGAAGTGGATGCCCAGCGCGGTATCCCGCGAGCTGGTCCATGAGGTGTTGCGCGACAGCAGGTCGACCGTGCCGGACTGCAACGCCGAAAACCGCTCGGTGGCGGGCAGCGGGGTGAAGCGCACCTTCTCGGCGTCGCCGAACAGCGCGGCGGCCAGCGCCCGGCAGATGTCGACGTCGAGCCCCTTGAAACGGCCCTTGGCGTCGGCGTAGGAGAACCCCGGCAGGCCGTCGCTGACGCCGCACTGCACGTAGCCCTTGCGCTTCACCGCATCCAGCGTCGCACCGGCCTCGGCCGTGGCGCTGGCGCCGAGGCAGACGGCGGCCAGCAGCAGCCAGGTACCTTTCATTATTGTCATCTGTTCGCCACTCCCTTCGCCGCCCCTGGGTGAACCGCCGGCCCCGGGCCGGTCGCCGCACTGTAACCGCAAGCGCCGCGGCACCGGCAGGGGCAGCCGGCGGTGCGACGGCGGCGGGCGACGAACGGCGTGCCCGGCGCACTTCCCTTAGCAAAGCGCATCCGCGGGAAATTGGCGAATGCATGATCTGCGACAATCTGGCCGACTTGCGAGCGGGAAAGCGCCTGTTGTCGAATGGTCCTCCCATTCCGAACGCATATGCCCCCTGCCTGGAGCCGTTATGAGCGAACCCCTGATCCTCGATGCCCCGAATGCCGACGCCTGCATCATCTGGCTGCACGGCCTGGGCGCCGACCGTACCGACTTCAAGCCGGTGGCCGAAGCCCTGCAGGTGGTCCTGCCGAGCACCCGCTTCATCCTCCCCCAGGCGCCGAGCCAGGCGGTGACGGTCAATGGCGGTTGGGTCATGCCGAGCTGGTACGACATCCTTGCCTTCAGTCCGGCGCGGGCCATCGACGAAGACCAGTTGAACGCCTCCGCCGACCAGGTCATCGCCCTCATCGATGAACAGCGCGCCAAGGGCATCGCCGCCGAGCGGATCATCCTCGCCGGTTTCTCCCAGGGCGGCGCGGTGGTCCTGCATACCGCCTTCCGCCGCTACGCCCAGCCGCTCGGCGGGGTGCTGGCGCTATCCACCTACGCGCCGACCTTCGACGACCTGGCGCTGGACGAGCGCCACAAGCGGATTCCGGTCCTGCACCTGCATGGCAGCCAGGACGACGTGGTCGACCCGGCGCTCGGCCGCGCGGCCCATGACGCCTTGCAGGCGCAGGGCGTGGAGGTGGGCTGGCACGACTACCCGATGGGCCACGAGGTGTCCCTGGAGGAAATCCACGACATCGGCGCCTGGCTGCGCAAGCGCCTCTGACGCCCGGAGCTTCTCTCAGACGGCGTGCAGCCGGTAGTTCAGCGCGTAGCCGCCGAGCAGCTCTTCCAGCGCCGCCCGGCGTCTTTCGTCGAGCGCGGGAACGTGCAGGTGGGCGAGCTGGCCGTGGCGCTCGTCGGCGACCACCTCCACGCGGATATCCTCGGCGATCCTCCGGCTTTCCTCCTCCAGCACCCGGCGGATCGCGTCCAGGCGCAGCGCCGGCTTGAAGGTCTTGCCCACCGCGGTGACCGGCATGCTCTCGATCAGCCAGACATCCTTGGGCACCGCCGCGCGCTCCGGTACGTGGCGGCTGGCGTGTTCCAGCAGCTCTTCCTCGCTGGCGCTGGCGCCGGGCTTGAGCTGGATATACACCACCGGCAGCTCGCCGGCCTTGGCGTCCGGCTTGCCCACCGCCGCCGCCAGGGCCACGGCCGGATGCCGGTGCAGCGCTTCTTCGATCATCTGTGGGTCGATGTTGTGGCCACCGCGAATGATCAGGTCCTTGCTGCGCCCGGTGAGCCAGATGTAGCCGTCCTCGTCGATACGACCGAGGTCGCCGGTATTGAACCAGCCATCGCCGACCCAGATATCGCGGTTCCGGTCCTGTTGCAGGTAGCCCTTGAACACCGTCGGGCCCTTCAGGCAGAGGTTGCCCACCTCGTTCGGCGCGGCATCGCGCAGGTAATTGCCCTCGCCGTCGAGCACCGCGACCTTCACCTGGCAGTACGGCAGGCGCAGGCCGATCGAACCCGGCCGGCGCTCGCCGCCACGCGGGTTGCAACTGGTGCCGCAGGTACCTTCGGTGAGGCCGTAGCCTTCGATCACCTTGAGCCCGGTACGCGCCTCGAACTGGCGGATCAGCTCCACCGGCATCGGCGCCGCGCCGCACAGGGCGAAACGCAGGCTGGACAGGTCGCGGCCATCGCTGGGGACCTGCAGCAACGCCGCGTAGATGGTCGGCACGCCACTGAAGCTGGTGACCCGGTAGCGCTCCACCAGCTTCCAGAAGTCCTGGATCAGGGTCGGATTGCGGTAGCCCTGGGGCCCGGCCAGGAGCACCTGGGCGCCGCGATGGAAGGGCGCCAGGCCGGTAACCATCACGCCGTTGACGTGGAACAGCGGCAGGCCGCAGAGCAGCACGTCGTCCACCCCGTAGTCGGCGTTCAGGCCCATGATCTCGGCCATCGCCACCTCGTTGAAGTGGCTGTGCGGCGCCAGCTTCGGCGTGCCGGTGGTGCCGCCGGTATGGAAATAGGAAGCGACGTCGTCCGGATGGATCGCCCGTCCGCTCTCCAGGCGGTCTGCCGGGCAGTCGGCGATCAGCGTATCGAAGTCCAGCACGCCCTCCGGCAGCGGCCCGCGCTGGGCCTTGAGCGCCTCGCGCTGCGGCGCCGGCAACAGGTTGGCCGGATCGACCACGACGATCGCGTACAGCTCCGGCAGCTGCGCGCGCAGGCCGGCGACCTTCTGCCACAGGTCGGTGCCGGGGAACGGCGCCAGGGTCACCAGCACCCGGGTGTTGGAGGCGCGGATCAGCTCGGCGATGTGCTCCGGCTCGAGCAGCGGGTTGATCGCATTGACGATCCCGGCAGCTTCGCCGCCCCAGATCACGTAGTGGGTCTGCGGCAGGTTGGGCAGCAGGAAGGACACCGCCTGGTGGCTTTCCAGGCCCAGCCGGTGCAAGGCGTTGGCGGTCTGGGTGACGCGGGCGAACAGCTCGGCATAGCTGATCCGCAACGGTTCTTCGGCAGCGCTGCCATGCAGCAGGCAGCTCAGGGCGATACGCTGGCCGTGGCGCTGGGCCGAGCGTTGCAACAGTTCGTAGGTGCTGGATGGCAGGTCGCGCTGTTCCAGCGGCACGCGTTCCAGGGCTTCGATATCGCTCAGCCCGGCGATCGATGGGGACGGATTCATGGTTTTCTTGTTCTTCCGTTGGTGAGTGGGCGGACACTCGCCGGATCGCTCCGGCACCGTCCCGAAGATGCCACCCCCGTCGCCGCCCTACCGTTGTCTTTTTGTAGCGCGCCGCCGGTCGCGCGCACGAACCCTCCCGGAGGCTCTCCCGGGAGCTTCGCGCAGCCCCCTCCAGGCCCCGTCCGGCCAAGCCTGGAGGTGACCGGCCAAGCATGGATTTCTCCCCGCTGGCAACATGCTTTACACTGGCGCCCGTTCATTCCTTAACCACTACGAGATCGCCGTGCTCAAAGCACTCAAGAAAATCTTCGGCAAGGCCGACGGAACCCAGCCGCAGAGCGGTTCCTCCCCGGTCCCGCAAGGCCCTGCCGGCGCTACCGCGAAAGGTACCGCCCCCACCGGCGAAAAGCCGACCGAGAAACGCCCACGCAAACCGCGCGCCCCGCGCGCCGACAACGAGTCCGGCGCCCCGCGCGCCGTTGAAAAGGCCGAGAAAGGCGAAAAGCCCGCCAAACCCGCCGCCAAAGAAGGCCGGGACGCCAAGCCGCGCAGCGACAAGCCGCGCCGCGAACGCAAGCCGAAGCCGGTGGACAACTGGAAGCTGGAAGACTTCGTGGTCGAACCGCAGGAAGGCAAGACCCGCTTCCACGACTTCAACCTCGCCCCGAGCCTGATGCACGCCATCCATGACCTCGGCTTCCCCTACTGCACGCCGATCCAGGCGCAGGTACTGGGCTTCACCCTGCGCGGCCAGGACGCCATCGGCCGCGCCCAGACCGGTACCGGCAAGACCGCCGCGTTCCTCATCTCGATCATCACCCAGTTGCTGCAGACCCCGCCGCCGAAAGAGCGCTACATGGGCGAGCCGCGCGCGCTGATCATCGCCCCGACCCGCGAACTGGTGGTACAGATCGCCAAGGACGCCGCGGCGCTGACCAAGTACACCGGGCTGAACGTGATGACCTTCGTCGGCGGCATGGACTTCGACAAGCAACTCAAGCAGCTGGAAGCGCGCTTCTGCGACATCCTGGTAGCCACCCCCGGCCGTCTGCTGGACTTCAACCAGCGCGGCGAGGTGCACCTGGACATGGTCGAGGTGATGGTCCTCGACGAAGCCGACCGCATGCTCGACATGGGCTTTATCCCGCAGGTCCGGCAGATCATCCGGCAGACCCCGCACAAGGGCGAACGCCAGACCCTGCTGTTCTCGGCGACCTTCACCGACGACGTGATGAACCTCGCCAAGCAGTGGACCGTCGATCCGGCGATCGTCGAGATCGAGCCGGAGAACGTCGCCAGCGATACCGTCGAGCAGCATGTCTACGCCGTGGCCGGCAGCGACAAGTACAAGCTGCTGTACAACCTGGTGGCGCAGAACAACTGGGAACGGGTGATGGTCTTCGCCAACCGCAAGGACGAAGTCCGCCGCATCGAGGAACGCCTGACCAAGGACGGCATCAGCGCCGCCCAGATGTCCG
Source organism: Pseudomonas sp. HMSC057H01 (assembly GCF_001836405.1). Lineage (NCBI taxonomy): Bacteria > Pseudomonadati > Pseudomonadota > Gammaproteobacteria > Pseudomonadales > Pseudomonadaceae > Pseudomonas > Pseudomonas sp. HMSC057H01. Next base: position 436,624 of record NZ_KV828379.1, read on the forward strand.
GCGACGTGCCGCAGCACAAGCGCATCCGCACCCTGGAAGGCTTCCGCGAAGGCAAGATCCGCGTCCTGGTGGCAACCGACGTGGCCGGCCGCGGCATCCACATCGACGGCATCAGCCATGTGATCAACTTCACCCTGCCGGAAGACCCGGACGACTACGTGCACCGTATCGGTCGTACCGGCCGCGCCGGCGCCTCGGGTACCTCGATCAGCTTCGCTGGCGAGGACGATGCCTTCGCCCTGCCGCCGATCGAAGAACTGCTGGGCCGCAAGATCACCTGCGAGATGCCGCCGGCCGAACTGCTCAAGCCGGTACCGCGCAAGCACTGAACGCAGGCGTGGAGAAAAAAGGCGAAGCCATCCGGCTTCGCCTTTTTCGTTTCTGCGACACGCAGGTGCCGCCGTCGGTCATCGAGGCGGGTCGGCGCTTGCCCGGCAATACCTTAAAGTCCAGAATGGACAAATTGTTTACATCCATTCCGGAGATCGCATGAGCGCCGCCACTCCCCTGATCGTCCAGCAGGCCGAAGCCGAGCAACTGCTCGCCCGTATCGACGTCCTCCAGGCCATGCGCCAGCTGTTCCTCGACCTGGCCGCCGGCCAGGCGCTCCAGCCGGCCCAGCAACTGGTGGAGTTCCCCGCCGGTCGCGGCGACTTCATCAACTACCTCGGCGTGCTCGCCCAGGAACAGGTCTACGGAGTCAAGACTTCACCCTACATCGTTCGCGAACAGGGCCCGTTGGTCACCGCCTGGACCCTGCTGATGTCGATGCAGACCGGCCAGCCCTTGCTGCTCTGCGATGCCGCCCGGCTGACCACCGCGCGCACCGCCGCCACCACCGCGGTGGCGGTGGATGCCCTGGCTCCGGCCGAAGCCGGCCGCCTGGCTCTGATCGGCAGCGGACCGGTGGCCCATGCCCACCTGCAATACGTGAAGGGCCTGCGTGACTGGCAGGGCGTGCGAGTCCATTCGCCGTGCCTGGACGAGCGCCGCCTGCAAAGCCTGCGCGCCATCGACCCGCGCGCCGAAGCCGCCGGCAGTCTGGAGGAAGCGCTGGACGAAGCCGATGTGATCCTGCTCTGCACCTCCTCGGCCCGAGCGGTGATCGACCCGCGCCAACTCGAGCGCCCGGCGCTGGTCACCTCGATCAGCACCAACGCGCCCCGCGCCCATGAGGTACCGGCGGAAAGCCTGGCGGCCATGGACGTCTATTGCGACTACCGGCACACCACCCCAGGCTCCGCCGGCGAGATGCTGATCGCCGCCGAACAGCATGGCTGGAGCCCCGAGGCGATCCGCGGCGACCTCGCCGAGCTGCTCAGCGGCCAGGCGCCACGTCCGGAATACCGGCGCCCGGCGTTCTTCCGCTCGATCGGCCTGGGCCTGGAAGACGTAGCTCTGGCCAACGCCCTCTACCGCCTGCGCCAGGCAGGCTGATCACGCGATGCAGGAGAGCAGCATGATCGAAGCGGATTACCTCGTCATCGGTGCCGGCATCGCCGGCGCATCCACCGGCTACTGGTTGTCGGCCCACGGCCGGGTCGTGGTGCTGGAGCGCGAGGCGCAGCCCGGCTACCACTCCACCGGCCGCTCCGCCGCGCACTACACGGTGGCCTACGGCACACCCCAGGTGCGCGCGCTCACCGCCGCCAGCCGGGCCTTCTTCGACAACCCGCCGGCCGGCTTCTGCGAGCATCCGCTGCTCAGCCCGCGTCCGGAAATGGTGGTCGACTTCAGCGACGATCCGGAAGAACTCCGCCGTCAATACGAAAGCGGCAAGGCGCTGGTGCCGCAGATGCGCCTGCTGGACGCGGAACAGGCCTGCTCGATCGTGCCGGTGCTGCGTCGCGACAAGGTCTTCGGCGCCACCTACGACCCCACCGGCGCCGACATCGATACCGACGCCCTGCACCAGGGCTACCTGCGCGGCATCCGCCGCAACCAGGGGCAGGTCCTGTGCAACCACGAAGCGCTGGAGATCCGCCGGGTCGACGGCGCCTGGGAAGTCCGCTGCGACGCCGGCAGCTACCGCGCCGCGGTGCTGGTCAACGCCGCAGGCGCCTGGTGCGACGCCATCGCCGGGCTGGCCGGCGTCCGCCCGCTGGGCCTGCAGCCCAAGCGCCGCTCGGCCTTCATCTTCGCCCCGCCGCCGGGCATCGACTGCCACGACTGGCCGATGCTGGTCAGCCTCGACGAATCCTTCTACCTGAAGCCGGACGCCGGCATGTTGCTCGGCTCGCCGGCCAACGCCGATCCGGTCGAGGCCCACGACGTACAGCCCGAGCAACTGGACATCGCCACCGGCATGTACCTGATCGAAGAAGCCACCACCCTCACCATTCGCCGCCCGGAACACACCTGGGCGGGGCTGCGCTCGTTCGTTGCCGACGGCGACCTGGTGGCCGGCTACGCCGCCGATGCGGAAGGCTTCTTCTGGGTCGCCGCCCAGGGCGGCTACGGTATCCAGACCTCGGCGGCGATGGGCGAGGCCAGCGCCGCGCTGATCCGCCACCAGCCGCTGCCGGCGCACCTGCGCGAGCACGGCCTGGACGAGGCGATGCTGTCGCCGCGCCGCCTGTCTCCCTGATGACCCGGCGGCGGGTTTGCGGCACACTCGCCTCGCCCGCCGTCCCACGAGAGTTCCTGCGCATGAGCCCGAGCCAAGACCCCAGCCTGGAGAACTACCGGGCGATCGCCGACGGCATCGCCACCCTGTTCTTCCCCCACGCCGAAGTGGTCCTGCACGACCTGCGCAGCCAGCGGGTCGACTACATCGCCAACAACCTGTCCAAGCGCGAGGTCGGCGACGACTCGGCGCTGGAAGACATGCTCGAAGGCGATAGCGACGAGCGCAACATCGGTCCCTACGAGAAGCTCAACTGGGACGGGCAGAAGATCCGCTCGGTCAGCACCGTGCTGCGCGACGCCGCCGGCCAGCCGCTGGCGGTGCTGTGCATCAACCTGAATATCAGCCTGTTCGAGAGCGCCAAGGCGGCGCTCGACCTGTTCCTCTCGCCGAGCAAGCTGATCCCGCAACCGGACGCGCTGTTCCGCGACGACTGGCAGGAGCGCATCAACACCTTCCTGCACGGCTGGCTGCGGCAGCGCCAGCTCGGCTTGAACCTGCTGACCCGCGAGCACAAGCGCGAACTGGTCCTGGCCCTGCACGCCGAGGGCGCGTTCAAGGGCAAGAGCGCCGCCAACTATGTGGCCAACGTGCTGAACATGGGCCGGGCGACGGTCTACAAGCACCTCAAGGAGCTGAAGGAAGGCGGCGACTGACGGCAGCCGCCGCCGGCGAGCGGTCAGTCGCCGTAGATGTCGCTCTTGAAGTACTTGCCCTCGATGCGCTTGTAGGTCCCGTCGGCACGAATCGCGTCGATCGCCGCGTTGAGCTTGCCGACCAGCTCGGCGTCCCCCTTGCGCACCGCGATCCCAGCGCCCTCGCCGAAGTATTTCGGGTCCTTGAACTCCGGCCCGACGAAGGCGTAGCCCTTGCCGCGCGGGGTATCGAGGAAGCCGGTCTGCAACGGGATGGAGTCGGCGAAGGTGGCGTCGAGGCGGCCGGCCACCAGGTCCAGGTAGATCTCGTCCTGGCTGGTGTAGCGCACCACTTCGGCACCGGCCTTGGCCAGCACCGCACTGGCGAAGCGGTCGGCGGTAGCGCCGCGCTGCACGCCGATGCGCTTGCCGGCCAACTGGCTGAAGCTGTCGTCGAGCTGGGCGCCTTCCTTCATCACCAGGCGGCCCGGCGTGAAGTAGTACTTGTGGGTGAAGTCCACCGAGCGCCGGCGCTCCTCGGTGATGGTGATGGAGGACAGCGCGGCGTCTATCTTGCGAACTTTCAGCGAGGGAATCAGGCCGTCGTACTCCTGCTCGATCCACTGGCACTTCACCTGCATCTGCGCGCACAGTGCGTTGCCGATGTCGTAGTCGAAGCCGGCCAGTTCGCCTTCGGCGGTCTTGAAGGAAAACGGCGGGTAGGCGGCCTCGATGCCGATCCGCAGGTTGCCATCGGCGGCGACGGCGGATCCGCTGGCGAGCACGCCGAGCAGCAGGCCTCCCAGCAGGTTCTTGGTGTTCAGCGACTTGATCATGGACGACTCCAGGGGTGACGAAGGTGCGCCCGCGGCCCGGGCGGGAAACAGACGGTGATCCGTCTTTATACTTTTCGTCCAATCTGGACCAAAAAGTATACATCGTCAATCGCCGTCCCTCCTCCGCTACCCCTCCTTACCTCCTTCGAGGAATAGGCCCGCCGGTCCGCGGGACTTAGTCTTGAGCCATACACAGCCACCCGCGAGGTGTTCCGCTACGCAGACATCACCCCCTTGCTCCATTTCAGCTATCACGGTTAAGGCTCTATTTACGCCTGGATCCCCGCGTCACGCTCATGCCGCGGGGATTTTTTCGTTTCGTCAACGCCCTTGAAAGGCTTCGCTACCCGTCGCAAACCGCGCTCCGCCAGCTAGCGCGCCCAGGTCGGCGCCGAGCGCGAGTACCGAAGGGTGCCTGAGCGACGTACGGGACCCGGTCGGGCTGGACATGCCCGGCCACCCGGACGCGCGGCGCAGCTATGTGTAGCGGCTTGCAATCGAAAACCGTCGGGCTCGCAATCAGCGCGATTTTGGGCTCAGATTATCTGTGACTGACGGTGGGGGCGGGCTCACATTAATTGCGAGCGAGCTTGCAATCCATGCGGTGGGCTTGCAGTCCATTACCGCGGGCTCACGCTCTTTGCGACTGACGCTCATACCGGTAATACGCCGATCCCGCTGCCCGAGTTTCCCGATGAAGCAGATGACCTTTGCCGACGCCGAGTACGCCGGCAAGCGCAAGCAGAGGCGCGTCTGTAATGGGGGAATGGCTGCTGCGAGGTGCTCGCGGCGGCTAAAAACACAGAAATGAGTGGGTGATCGGATCGTTTTTAATCGATTCTCCGCTTTCAAATTCGCCGGGGGCTGAAGTCGGCCAGAAAGACATGGCTACTTCAGACCATCCCTAAGGGGGCTGAGCCTATATTGTTTGTAGTCCATGCAAGGGATTGCAAGCCAACTCAGCCCCAAGGTTCCACCTTTATTTTCTGGAGGCAATTGTTACAATAAAAGCATCATGCCCAAGAGAAGCATCTTCCTCTGTACTCTCTTTCGCTCTAGTGTTATTATTATTGACATCATCAGGCACTTTTACTGGATTGACAAGCCCTTCAAATATGGCATCAAGTCTTGCCTCGAACCTCCCTACATCCTTATGCCAGATGAATCCCTCAATTTTTGAAATTGCCAACCCTTTTTTAGTTGCCAAAGATACGACTTCCAGAGTTGCCTTCGTAGTTAGCCACATCTTCCCATTGCCTTCTTTTGAAAAAAAATCTAGGCCATTGTCAACTATTTCGACAGAGTTAGGATTGATCATTACTTATTTCTCCAGATGATTCGCCCGTCAACCGCCCATGCGGAATCGTTCCGATCTGCAATTTGAATAATTTCACCTGTCCTATCGTTCACAACTATATATCCATTAGGAGGACTTCCATATACTGTTGCAGAGTCATTCCGCCCCAGCCCATCTATCGTCTTATTAGGCCGACGCTTATCTGAAGAACTACCTGTTGCACCTTTTCCGATAACATCTCTAATTTCAACCTCAGTCCACCCTCTAATTGGAATTTGCTCTCTGATCTTATCATCAATAACAACATCATGAGGGTTATGATTGAACATTATATAGATTGGCTTAACCCCCGAGCCCACCGGGAAGATCACAATCAGATCGTCCAGATCTAACGGCACTCCCGGATAGGACTCCGGCTCGGCCTGTACTGGGGTGATCGTTGCTCCCTCATACACCGGAACCGGCTGCGGTACGACCGGAGTGGTGCTTGAGGGGTTCTGGCTTCCTGGAGGGGTGGCAGGGGTCCAGGTCAAGATCAGCGGTGGTGTATTCGGCACGGTGGACTTTGCGGGAACCGTCACCTCATACCGGCCCGTCGCAGCATTGAGGGTCGCGGCGCGAACAGGCACGCCCTTGGGGACAGTTGCACCGTTGGTCAACATCGCGGCAATCTGCGATTTACCACTCGGGCTCTCTTGTGCAGCACTCGTGAGTCGTACCGGCATATCAACCGTGCCACCTGCCTTGGCGACGCTTTGCAAATCAGCCGTGCCAGGAAGCCCCAGAGCGGACGCCTCCAGTGCCAATGCATTGCGAACGCCGGCAGGAACCTTGTCACTGTCTTTACCAGCCTGGTCGGAATACAGCGACAGCACCGCGAAGGTGGCAACGTATGCGCCGGGTCCACTACCAGCAATCTGAACCAGGCGATTGACAGCATTCGTTAGGGAAGCCGCCAGG
>NZ_KV828381.1:0-838 GCF_001836405.1 Pseudomonas sp. HMSC057H01
TATAGTAGTAAAAATAAATCTGTCCCCTTTTTCCGCCCTTTCCCAGAAGATTATCTTTAGAGCTTTCTCAGTTTTTTATTGTAAACTGTAAAATCATCAAGGCGATGAGTGCAATAATTAAGGTGAGGAAAGTTGATTGCAGGTAGAGGAGTTGCCTCCCTATTTTTCTGATTTCGTTATTTTCCAAGGCATTGTATTGCTTTCGGAATATAAATTTCTCAAGCTTGAATCCGTCTATTTTTACTAGATAGGATAAGAAATACCCTGATGGCCTGCCAAGCTTCTCCCAGGCGTTTGGCTCTTCTTTCTTTAAAGTTCTTATGAATGTTGTTCTTTTTAGCTCTAATACTGCCAGTGTGATGGCGCACAGAACTGCTATTATGTTGTAGAGGCTACTCATTGCCGCTTCCTTCTTTTTCGCAGCTTGGTGCTCTATTGCACTCTTGGCTGCAAGATGCTCCGCAGATCATTACTATTGTGCTATTGCATACTACTCCCCCAAAGAACGGGGTGGTGGCTTTGCTACATAGAGCTCCCACAAGGAAAGACTTTCCATTTCCAGTAAATTTTTTCTTGCACTCTAATGTACATGTGCAGTTGGTGTCAGGTGTGTAGATCAAGTTGTCCGTAGGGTTTGGTGAAAGACCATGCTTGTCGCTTTTTGCAGTTGGATTGTTATCGGAGTATGTGTAGTTATGATTCGGCGTGAATCCATGTTCCCAATACGGAGTGGCTTGCAGCATGCTCTCGCCAGAATTTAAAAATGTCATTTCAGGGTTGTTTAGCTTTCTTAGAGTTTCTACAGGATCACTCTCCACATACCGCCCAGTCTCCGGAT
>NZ_KV828382.1:0-5728 GCF_001836405.1 Pseudomonas sp. HMSC057H01
CCGCGACGATGCCGGCAACCGTGCCGCCAGCCTGCGCAACCTTTCCGGGGTGATCGAGAGCGGCAAGGACTTCAGCCTGCGTGCCAGCCTGATCGAGAACCGTCGCGCCGTGCTGGAAAGCAAGTCGGGCCTGTACACCGCGAAGATGGAGCAGACCGCCTGCATCGAAGGCGTCAACGCAGGCGACTGCAGCGGCAAGCGCAACGCCATCTGGACCATCACCCAGCGCGACAAGACCGAGGTCACCGCCAGCAGCGCCATGGGGCAACTGCTGGCCGGAGGCGACTTCGCCATCGACGGCGGCACCCTGAACAACCTTTCCAGCCTGATCGGCAGCGGCGGCAACCTCACCGCCAACCTCGAAGTCCTCGACAACCAGGGCCTGGAAACCGGCGAGCTGGAAACCATCCGCGTGCTGCGTACCGCTCGCGGCGGCGATATCGGCGGCATCGACCAGAAGTCGCGTAACTTCACCAACCTCTACTGGTACCAGAGCGCCAATTTCGACCCGGCGCGCGCGGGCGAGATTCCCGCCGCGCTCAACGCGATCCTCAGCGACTGGTCCTTCGAGTACGAATTCCCGAGCAAGGGACCGACCCCGATCAGCAGTGGCGACCAGTCCTACGCAGCGGTGATCCAAGCCGCCGGCGACGTCACGGTCAATGCCAGCACGCGCATCGACAACGGCGTCACCCGCCCCGGCTACACCTTCGTCGGCAGCGGCCGCCAGGTGGGCGACAGCGCGGTGGGCGGCAGCGGGGTTTCGGTGGTCGTGCCGCTGACCTCGCAACTGCCGCCCGACCTGGCGCGGCGCCAGGTCAACCCGGTCACCCTGCCCGGCTTCAGCCTGCCCCATGGCGACAACGGCCTGTTCCGTCTCAGCTCGCGCTTCGCCGAGGACGGCAATGGCAGCGCCGCGCTCGGTGCCGGCGCCGACCGCACCCAGGGCGGCAGCGGCGTCTCGGTCGGCCAGCAGGGCGCCGGCAACGCCGCCGGTACCTGGCAGGGCCAGGGCGTGCGAGTCGACGGCCTGGCTGGCGCGGCCAACGTCCAGGGTCAGGGCGGCAGCGCGCTCGGCGGTAGCCTGCCGGGCGTCGCCCGGGTCCAGGGCGTGCCCGGCAACGCCACGCCGAGCGCCAGCCACAAGTACCTGATCGAGACCAACCCGGCGCTCACCGAACTGAAGCAGTTCCTCAACTCGGACTACTTGCTCAGCGGCCTGGGCATGAACCCGGACGCTAGCAAGAAGCGTCTCGGCGACGGTCTCTACGAGCAGCGGCTGATCCGCGACGCGGTGGTGGCGCGCACCGGCCAGCGCTACATCGACGGGCTGAGCAGCGACGAGGCACTGTTCCGCTACCTGATGGACAACGCCATCGCTTACAAGGACCAACTGCACCTGCAACTGGGCGTGGGTCTGAGCGCGGAGCAGATGGCGGCGCTGACCCACGACATCGTCTGGCTGGAAGAGGTCGAGGTGAACGGCGAGAAGGTCCTCGCGCCGGTGGTCTACCTGGCCCAGGCGGAGGGTCGGCTGGCACCCAACGGTGCGCTGATCCAGGGCCGCGACGTGAAGCTGGTGAGCGGCGGCGACCTGCATAACGTCGGCACCCTGCGCGCGCGGAACGACCTCTCGGCGACGGCCGACAACCTCGACAACAGCGGCCTGATCGAGGCCGGCAAGCGCCTCGACCTGCTCGCCGGCGACTCGATCCGCAACCGCCAGGGCGGGGTCATCGCCGGGCGCGATGTGAGCCTCACCGCGCTGACCGGCGACGTGATCAACGAACGCAGCGTGACCCGCTACGACAGCGCGCTCGACGGCCGCACCTGGGAGCGCAGCTTCGCCGACAGCGCCGCGCGGGTGGAGGCGGCGAACAGCCTGAACGTCCAGGCCGGACGCGACATCGCCAACCTCGGCGGGGTGCTGCAGAGCCGCGGCGACCTCAGCCTCGACGCCGGACGCGACGTCACCGTCGCCGCCGTCGAGGACCGCCAGGGCCAGACCCGCTGGAGCACGTCGCGGCTACAGAGCGTGACCCAGCTCGGCGCCGAAGTCAGTGCCGGGCGGGACCTGAACGTCAGCGCCGGGCGCGACCTCAGCGCAGTGGCCAGCGCCCTCGAAGCGCGCCGCGACATCGCCCTCTCCGCCGGGCGCGACGTGACCCTGGCGGCGGCGGCGAACGAGGAGCATGCCTACAGCAAGACCAGGAAGGTCACCTACCAGGAAGACAAGGTCGCCCAGCAAGGCACCCGCGTGGACGCCGGCGGCGACCTGGCGATCAATGCCGGACAGGACCTGCGCCTGATCGCGAGCCAGGCCAGCGCCGGCGACGAGGCCTACCTGGTGGCCGGCGACAAGCTGGAACTGCTGGCCGCCAACGACAGCAACTACTACCTGTACGACAAGAAGAAGAAAGGCGACTTCGGCCGCAAGGAAACCCGGCGCGACGAAGTCACCGACGTCAAGGCGGTGGGCAGCCAGATCAGCAGCGGCGGCGACCTCACCCTGCTCAGCGGCGGCGACCAGACCTACCAGGGCGCGAAGCTGGAATCGGGCAACGACCTGGCCATCGTCAGCGGCGGCGCGGTGACCTTCGAGGCGGTGAAGGACCTGCACCAGGAAAGCCACGAGAAGAGCAAGGGCGACCTGGCGTGGAACAGCGCCAAGGGGAAAGGGCAGACCGATGAAACGCTTCGGCAGACCCAGATCGTCGCTCAGGGAAATCTGGCGATCAAAGCAGCGGACGGGCTGAAGATCGATGTGAAGCATATCGACCAGAAGACCGTTTCCGAGACCATCGATGTCATGGTCAAGGCCGATCCGAGCCTCGCCTGGTTGCGGGAGGCCGAAAAACAGGGTGACGTCGATTGGCGCAAAGTCCGGGAAGTACATGACAGCTTCAAGTACAGCCATTCGGGGTTGGGCGCTGGCGCGGCATTGGCCATCGCCATTGTGGTTACCTACCTGACCTGGGGTGCGGGTAGTTCGATGGCAGGCGTCGCGGCCAAAAGCGCAACAGGCGTCGCTGCCAACTCCGTCGCCAGTGCCGTAGCCACCAACGCGGCGATCAGCACGGTGAATAACCGCGGCAACCTTGGCGCGGTGGCGAAAGACGTGACCTCCAGCGACAGCCTGAAGGGCTACGCGGTCGCCGGTATCAGCGGCGGCTTCATGCCCAGCAGTCTGGGTGCCCAGCTTGCCGTTCGCTCCGCGCTGAACACCGTGGTGAACGGTGGCAAGTTCAGGGACAACGTCGCGCAAGCTGCCATCAGTATGGCGGCGGACGCGCTAAGCGGCGCGATCTTCGACAAGGTCGGAGATGCGTTGGTCGGCAGCGGCCTTCCCAAGAAGGTAGCGGTCCATGCGATTGTCGGCGGGTTGATCGGCGAGGCTGCCGGCGGCGATTTCCGTACCGCAGCCCTGGCTGCTGGCGCCAACGAGGCATTGGTAAGCCTCGTCGGTGAAAAGATCTTCCCTGGCGAGGCTCATGAGCGCGTGCTGGCGATGACCTCGCAGTTGATAGGGATGACAGTGGCTGCGGCGGCCGGAGGCGATACCAAGGCCCAAGAGAAAGCCGCTTGGGTGGCTCAGCAGGCCACGGTGTACAACAATCTGAATCACGCGGCGGCGGAGAGCCTGCTCAAGGAAATCAAGGATTGTCGCGCGGCAGGCGGCTGTGGCGAGGAGAAGTTGCAAGGCATCCTCGGCAAGTACGAAAAGCTGTCGGCCGAGCGTTCAAACGCTATCGGCCAGTGTGCTTCGCGCCAGTGTGTGGACGACATCGTCGACAGTTCGATCCGGATGGACGATCCGGTTTCCAAAGAGCTGCTCAGCCTACTGCGGCAAACCACCTACGACACACCCGGCTTGTTGCAGGGCAATCCTGATGCGATCGTGTCGCAGACGCCGAATCCAAGTGGCTGGGGAGATCTCTTTGCCCTGGACAAGCAACTGGCGTTCGCCAAGAACCTCAAGGAAGGCTGGCTGACACCGGAGGAAACGGCTGATCTGGATCGCTGGAATGCGTCCACTTCCTGGCTGGATCGCACTGCTGGCCGACAACTGGATCCCAAGGAGAAGGCTTACCTGCTCTCGGAGCTGGGGGGCGCGGCGGCTATGGCGCTTCTTGGGGGGAGGGGGAGTGTTGGATCGAACGCTACTTTTGGTCAAATTAAAACAGTGCTTGATACTGCGCAGGCTCCATATAAAGGTAGTACTGTTATAGGACATGCGCTATCTAAACATGCGGGTAGGCATCCCGAAATATGGGGTAAAGTTAAAGGTTCTATGTCTGGTTGGAACGAACAAGCTATGAAGCATTTTAAGGAAATTGTCCGTGCTCCTGGGGAGTTTCGACCTACTATGAATGAAAAGGGAATAACTTTTTTAGAGAAGCGTCTGATAGATGGTCGTGGGGTTAGGCTGAATCTAGATGGAACTTTTAAAGGGTTTATTGACTGATGAAAGAATTATTTGAAGTGATTTTTGAGGGTGTGAACACTAGTAGGCTTTTTTTTCTTTTAAAAGAGATTGAAAGCAAGAGTGATCGCATTTTTGATTTTAATTTTTCTGAAGATTTTTTGAGCTCTAATGTTAATGTTTTTAGTGAATTATTGATCGATTCTTTCTTGGGTTTTAATGGTGATTTATATTTTGGTGTGTCCATGGAAGGGTTCAGTGTTAAGGATGGTTTGAAGTTGCCAGTCGTTCTCTTAAGGGTTTTGAAATATGAGGGGGGGGTTGATGTGGGGTTGTGTTTTTATATGAATGATTTTAATAGCGCAGGTAAAGTTATGTTAGAATTTCAAAAATATATGAATGGAATCTCTGCTGATTTTGGTTTCGAAAATTTCTATGGAGGTTTGGAGCCAGCCTCGGACCAAGAGACTAGGTTTTTTACTAACAACAGGCTGGGTCCTCTTCTTTAGGAGCATAAAAAATAAAATAAAGGGACCAGATTTATTTTCCCTACTCTAATTTCCTGAGCATGGAGGCATCCAGCGCAGATGCCGTAAAGGAACTTCGCGATTCCTAGGTAAGGGCGCATGGTTTAGCGAATTATTTGCTTTGAGCGTTTCAGAGTGGGCGCAGTCGCCGAAATTAGAGTAGTAAAAATAAATCTGTCCCCTTCCCAATTCGGATGAGATACCATGAAGAAAATAGTATCTTTTAAAGATTTAAAGTGTTTGAGTAATTATGAATTATGGAAGTCCGGTTGGGAGAATAAGAATGAGATTGATATTTTTTCATATATTTCCTATGAAATCAGGCCAGAAGATTTATTGATCTTGGGGAAATTGGTTTTTCCTGATTTTATCTTGGATAGGGGGGCGGTAATACTGGAGATGAACTATGAGGCAGAAAAGTTTAATGGCTGGATGGCAAGATTCGAAGATGATATCCAGTCTGTAGAGAGATTTGTTAATCATACTCATATTTATGACATTTTTCCCGGGTGTAGTGAGGATGTAGAAGATGAAATTTTTGAGCAGCTTGCTCATATGCTTTCTCTATCATGGCGCTTAATTTTAAAAGAGAAATTTCCAGATAGAGATTTTTCGGTTTTGCTATCTTGCTCAGATCAAGATTATGGCCCTACTATTACTTTTTTCCAGAAATAAAAATACTTTATTAAATAAAGAATAAGTAAAGGGGTAGATTTATTTTCCCTACTCTAATTTTCTAAGCAGGGGAGGCTCCAGTGCAGACGCCGTAAGGAGGCTC
>NZ_KV828383.1:0-90414 GCF_001836405.1 Pseudomonas sp. HMSC057H01
GGCGCTCAACATAAGGCCGAGCATTATGCGAAGCAAGAGTGTTAAGGCCAAATAGTAATGTCTCGATCTAGCCAAATAGAAATGTCCCAAATCGGCGTCTAGGGGTCATGCCGAGATAAGGGGAAAATTCATTCATTTGGAATGTAAGCCATTGCTCTGAAAGGCTTTCTATCCGGCAAGCGCTGGCTTGCAACTCATGGTCTATCTTTTCCGTCTGGTTCAAGGAAAGGAGTGACACATGGCATCCCTCGAACGTACCGCCTACCCTGTATTGTCGCGCTCCTATTCGAGGGCCGAGCTTCAGCGTGAATTCAGCTTCTCCGAGGAAGAAGTCACGTGGGTCAAAAGTCGCTCTAATGCAGCATTCCGACTGAATCTCGCTGTTCTGTTCAAGACTTTTCAGGTACTCCGATACTTTCCAGAAATCGCTGAAGTGCCGGAGCCAGTTGTCGATTTCATCCGCACACAAATAGGTCTACGCAGCAAGGTTGCGCTATCACCCTACAAGTGGATGCAGCTTTACCGCCATATGAGTGCCGTTCGGGAAAAACTTGGGGTTCGACCGTTCTACGGCTCGGATGGTCAAGACATAGCATCCACGCATGCACAGTTGATGGCTCCCCTCCTCGAACAGCGCGCTGACATTATTAATGCGATCATTGACGAGTTGCTGCGCCAAAACTACGAGCTGCCCGCCTATTCGACCTTGAATGACCTAGCAGAAGCCGCTCGTGCAGAAGCACAAGAGAAAATCTTCAACCTTGTGGTAGCCAGAGCTCCAATCAAGGTGATCTATAAGCTAAGGGATCTTCTCGACACGGACTTCGGGCGTCGGCAGAGTGACTTCAACACACTCAAACAGGCACCCAAGAAACCCTCGCGCAAGCATCTGGAGGTACTGATCGACCACCTAGCCTGGCTAGAGAGTTTCGGGAAACTGGATGCCATTTTTGATGGGATCGTCGATACGAAAATTCGCCACTTTGCTGCCCAAGCTGCGGCGTCGGATGTATCTGAACTGAAGGACTGCTCGCTGCCGAAGCGTTACACGCTGATGCTTGCTTTGATCTACCGTATGCGGGTGCGAACCCGAGATCACCTGGCCGAGATGTTCATCCGAAGAATCTCCACGATCCACAAACGCGCCAAGGAGGAGCTGGAGCAAATCCAGGCACGTCAACGTCAGAAGTTGGAACAACTGGCGGCCACCCTGGACGGCGTGGTGCAGATTCTGGTTCAAGAGCCGGATGACCAGGAGGCTGGTAGCCTGATTCGAGAATACCTCTCCCCCGATGGCAACATGGATCGGTTGCGAGAGGTTTGTGCTGAAGTTCAGGCCACAGGAGGTAATAACTACTTGCCGCTGATCTGGAGGCACTTCAAGTCCCATCGTTCACTGCTGTTTCGCCTCAGCCACCTTCTCCAGTTGGAGCCCACCACCCAGGATCGCTCACTTATCCAGGCGCTTCAGCTCATTCAGGACAGTGAGAATCTGCACAGTGAATGGATCGATGAGCATGTCGACTTGTCGTTTGCATCAGATCGCTGGGTGAAGATCGTGCGTCGCCCTACCAGTGAAGGGCCGCCTACCAACCGACGTTATCTGGAGGTCTGCGTGTTCTCCTACCTGGCCAGTGAACTGCGCTCGGGTGATCTGTGCGTGCAGGGATCGGAATCCTTCGCCGACTACCGTAAACAGTTGCTGCCTTGGGAAGAGTGTCTCCAGCGGCTACCGGCATACTGCGAGAAGGTGGGCCTTCCTACCACAGCGAAGGAGTTTGTCGCCTCGCTCAAGAGCCAGTTGGAGGAAACCGCGCAACAGTTAGATGACAAGTTCCCTTCCTGTCGAGGGGATGTGTCGATCAACGATGCAGGCGAGCCGGTACTGCGGCGGGTGATGGCGCGGGACATCCCGCCTTCAGCCATCTCGCTACAGACGGCGCTTATGCAGCGTATGCCAGCCAGGCACGTGCTGGACATTATGGCCAACATTGAGCACTGGATTCAGTTCACGCGGCATTTCGGACCGATGTCCGGCAACGAGCCAAAGCTCAAAGAGCCGGCCGAGCGCTACCTGATGACGATCTTCGCCATGGGTTGCAACCTCGGCCCCAGCCAGGCCGCGCGGCATCTGGCCGGTAATGTCACACCGCATATGCTGTCCTATACCAATCGCCGCCACCTCTCGCTGGAGAAACTGGACAAGGCTAATCGCGAGTTGGTGGAGCTCTATCTGCAACTTGACCTGCCCAAGCTTTGGGGCGATGGCAAAGCAGTGGCCGCAGACGGTACCCAGTTCGACTTCTATGACGACAACCTACTGGCCGGCTACCACTTCCGCTATCGCAAGATGGGGGCCGTGGCGTACCGACACGTGGCCAACAACTACATTGCAGTGTTCCAGCACTTCATCCCGCCAGGCATCTGGGAGGCGATCTATGTGATAGAGGGACTGCTCAAAGTCAGCCTTAGCGTCGAGCCCGATACGGTCTACTCCGACACCCAGGGCCAGTCGGCCACAGTATTCGCCTTCACTCATCTCCTGGGTATCAATCTGATGCCGCGTATCCGCAACTGGCGCGACCTAGTGATGTGCCGACCGGATCGAGGCGTATCGTACAAGCACATAAACCGACTGTTCACCGACACTGCCGACTGGCACCTGATCGAAACTCACTGGCAGGATCTGATGCAGATTGCGCTG
Organism: Pseudomonas sp. HMSC057H01; assembly: GCF_001836405.1. NCBI lineage: Bacteria > Pseudomonadati > Pseudomonadota > Gammaproteobacteria > Pseudomonadales > Pseudomonadaceae > Pseudomonas > Pseudomonas sp. HMSC057H01. The sequence continues at coordinate 2,705 of NZ_KV828383.1, forward strand.
TCGATCCAGGCCGGCAAGATTTCCTCGCCCATGCTGCTACGTAAACTTGGCTCTTACAGCCGGCGCAACAAGCTCTACCTCGCAGCACAGACGCTGGGCAGTGTTATCCGCACGATTTTCCTGCTCAATTGGATTGGCAGCCGAGAGCTGCGCCAGGAGGTCACTGCGAACACCAACAAGATCGAGTCCTACAACGGCTTCTCCAAGTGGCTCTCTTTCGGCGGCGATGTAATTGCCGAAAACGATCCGGACGAGCAGCAGAAACGTCTGCGTTACAACGACATGGTGGCTTCGTCGGTGATTCTGCAGAACACCGTGGACATGATGCGCATCTTGCAGAAACTAGCCCGCGAAGGGTGGCAGTTTACCGATGAGGACGTGTCCTTTCTTAGCCCCTACCTGACCAGTAACGTCAAGCGTTTCGGCGAGTTCAACCTTAAGCTCAACCGACCGCCGGAGCCCTGGATCAAGGATTCGGTATTCCAACAGGCTGCCGGCTCGTTGCGAGTCAACTCGACCAGTAAGGCCGCGGCCGAGGAGGCAATATGATCGAGATTGCGTCAGCGTCTTTTCGAGTCACACCCTACGGTGAGGTGGACATCGCAGCACTGGACAGAATGCGAGCCGGATTCGATACATCCCAACTTCTACGGCTAGTTGAAGGTCTGGATGCATGCCTCTCGGAAATGGGTGGTATCACCGCCTTGCGTGACGAACTGCTGAAATTGCACGCAATGGCACTGACTATCGTCGAGGGGACTGCCCCGGCTGCACCCACCGAGAACGCGTGTATCTGGGCTGAAGCAGAATCTGTGCAGTTGGGCCTAGAAGCGCTGGCGACGTGGATTCGCTCCGCTCAGGGCTTCCTAACTCCCTTGACCAGTCTTGAGCCTGAGCATCAGCAGTAGCTCGTTAAACCGTATCAAGCCGAGCCGGAATCAGCCCGGCTTGATCAGTGACCTAGCGATTCGGTAGCCGCTGAGCGATCACGACAAAGAAACGCCGGCATTGCCCGAACGTCGACCAGTTCAGCAGCCAATTTGACAAGGGGCTGCGTAATCATAGGTACCACTCAAAATGTATATCTTTACTTGAGACTATGACTCATCATAACGAATCGCTCGCGAAATTCGAAACCTGACTTCTTATAAAAGCTTACTGCTTTAGGATTATTTTCGTCCACTTCTAGATGAACTATTGCGGCACCTTGAGACTTCAAGAAGGACTTGACCTTTTCTAGAATCTCACTGCCAAATCCCTGTCCTCGGCACTGTTCATCGATATAAAATTCATCAATCCAGACCTCAATCCCCCTGAACTCGATACTGTAGCAATTGCAAGTAGCAATATATCCAATCTGCTTGCTGCCAAGACAAATAATCCAAACGTTGCCCTTTTCTGAAGATGACAAGAGAGGGCGAAGTGCAGCCAGCCTGTCTTCGTCAGTCATCTCAATACCATCGTATAGGTGGTATTTTTTCATTAGCTCCACGAGTAAGAGCTCATCATCTATTGAGGCTGAGATCAACTTGATATTTGAATTTTTGCTCATGGCATCTTCAGATCTTGGTCATCATTATTACGCCGGCAACGATTACGACTATGGCGCTCATGCGCTTATATGCGTCCGACGAGCTAAAGTTTTCGCTGAGTATCTTTGGGTTAACTATTGCTAGCCAATGACTTAAGGCTAGCACATATACCGGGTGAAGACTGACCAAAACCGAGACCACCGCAACGTTTCCACCAGCAGATAATGCGCCAATAAAAAGCGCGTATCCACCGGCGTCGAAGAGATTGCTCAGCGCATACACCGCCCAGCCCTTTGGTGGCATTTCGGAGACATCCTTTGCGATGGAATGGCGCCATTTCGGAACCAGCAGCATCAGAGTCCCGCCAAGACCGTAGCCTGCATAGTTAAACATAAGAACCGAGGGCAGGCTGTGACTCAGGAGCAGGTGATCGTATAGTAGCGTAGCCACCGCCCCAAAAACTGCTGAACCTATTAGAAGCAATACTGCTGATAAACTTATCGAGCCTGGTCTCCCTTTGCCGATTGCCACAGCAAAGTAAACCCCGACAAAAACCAAGGCAATGCCGAGCAGCTCAATCCCTGTTGGCGAATAACCAAGCAAGAGGATCGATACGACAAGCACCAGCAAAGGAGTTAACTGATGAAGCGCAATCGCAGTAGAGATATCGACCGACTTCAGCGGCATTGCGTATAGGAAATACATTCCAAAAATGCATAATCCTGACAGCAGGTTCAGAAGCGCTGAGGTTGTGTCAAAGTCAGATGGTGTAAAGAGAAGAAAAATCAGCGCAGAATAAAGAAGATTTCCAATGCTCAGGAGAAATATAAATGTAGTCCAGTGATTCGCATGATGGATCACTGCCAGCTTGTCCAGGATATTTGAAAGGCTCCACAGCAGTGGAGCCATAAGTGCCATAACTAACCAGGTCATTTTCCTCGAAGTACCTCTAATATGGTATCGCGACTATCCTTCAATAAAACATGAGAAAAGTCGTCGGTGTCATGGTCAAATATAAAGGTTCGCTGATAGTCGAAGCTCTCTGAAGTTTCGAATTCCACAATCTTGTCTAGAATCGCCTCAACCTCATCAAAGCGATGAGAGTGATTAAGGCGAAGAATTTTCATTGCATTACCGTAATGGGCTGCCTCATCACGGGCAGCATATCTAATCCAGGTTGAAAGAGACTCGTTTTCAAACGAGTCAAAGAAGCTTACATCTTGCTTGTAGGCTCTTGTGCTGGTCACTTCATCAAATGCGATAGAGAGAAGAATTGTGAATTCATCCTTCATGAAGTCTTCGATATGAGAAAAGTCCGGAGAGTTCGATCTAATCTCGCGATCAATCATGTCTTCCGGCATGGAGTAAAGTACGCTATTAATCTTTCTCAGTCCGCGATAATGATTTTGCTCATCGAGATGCCACAGGCATACGAACTCGATAAATTCATTGCTAAATTGAATGTCGCGACGGCCAAACAAGTAGCGCAAGAAGTTTATTGAATCAAATTCAGAGCTCATGTCATGCCAAAAGAAAGGCCGACGCTCCTCGAGCTTTGAGGGATTCGACTTTATCTGTTCAATTGACAAACCCTTCAGCAACTCCAGGGATGACCATTCGTAGCTTTTAAGACCAATACCCGACTTAACATTTGACACTTGAACGCTCCTTGTTCAGAGGACAAAATTTGAGAACAGCCAGGGAGAGTCGCTATCTATGGCCGAAAAGGTGCCTGGGTTGTTTTTGGTAGGATTCCAGTCCGAATAAACCCCTTTTAGTTCGCCTAGATACTGTGAAATATAAGATAGTGCCACTTCATGATCCATGTCTTCGGCTTCAATTATTCCTGCCGACGGATGGCTCAGGATCCATAAGTAACCGGAAAGAACTCCGGCTGCTACCTGTAACGTTGTTGCAGTGTTGAGAGTGGCAAGTTCCTTGGCCTTTTCGATGCTTAAGATAGATCCATACCAATAACTAGATTTTTCGTGCCCCATAAGAAGAACACCGAGGTAATCAGAACCCGACAAGATATCACCAGGACGAAGTACTTTTGTCTTTTCTGGAGTCATGCAATCATTGCCGAACCATTCATGTACAGAGAGAATTGCTTCATCGCTTGGGCGATAGGCATAATGGACAGTTGGTCTATATGTCTCATCGGCAGTTCTGAGCGTCAAAAAGTCAGCAATTGAAATTGCCTCGTGATGAGTTACCAAATAACCTAAGCTAGGGCCGTTAAATGGCGTCCATGTCTTAACTCTAACAGAGGCCCCTGGCTTCTCAATATAGATTGCTGCTCCGCATCCATCTGTATGCATTGACGCATCCGTGGGTAGACTTCGCTCGTGACTTCCCCAGCCCAACTCTGCCGGTTGTTGCGACTCACTTATGAACCCATGCACTGACCAAGTATTTACGAACTCACCCCTCTCCCTAGATTTCTGAGAAATTTGCGAGTCGTACTCTGCGACATGGATTACTTTGACACCCAATCTTTGGCTTAGGATAGCCCACTGCTCTTTATTAGAGGGCTTTTTACAATCACCCAATATCTCTTCCGCTAAATCTAAAAGAGCACGTTTAACGAAGTGGGATACCAACCCAGGATTCGCGCCATGCGCCACGAGAGCCGTCACCCCTGAGCCTAGCCTCTTTTTCAGAGACAGCATTTGTTCTCTTAAGTGATAGTTAGTTCGCTTATGCAGTGGTATGGTTGGGTCATCATATCCGCCCTTCCACGGCTCAATGCATGTGTCTAAATAAAGAGCCCCTGCGGAGCGGCATAATTCTATCAGGGCAAGACTTGAGACATCGGTTGATAGATTTATTAGAACCGTCCCTTCACCAAGAATCGGCACAAGAATGTCGCGATAGTTGATTTGATCAATTGCAGAGTTGATAAATTTTAAGCCAAAACTGTTAGCAAAGTACTCAATAAGCGGTGGTGTTTTTGGATCGATCGCGTAGATTTCTAAAGTAGATAAGTCGTGAACCTTAGAAAGGAGAGGAAGGAAGGACTGGGCAATCGTTCCTAGTCCCACAAAGACAATTCGCTGGGGGGGATTAATTGAAAAATCCATTCAAGCATCCTTACTGTCTATTATGAAAATCTGTTTCCCTATGCCTGCATGTCTACTTTGAACTTGGCTGGCATGTCAAATTATTTTTCTGGATCGCCTATATTTTCTTTTTAAATCAAATACTTAATCGATAGTTAACTTCGGGGAGGGAGGTGCCAACTGGGCAGGTTTTAGTCAGCTCCGTGGCAAGTGACAATGATTTTCACTTGCACATCACGCACTATGCAGTTTTTGGGCTTGCCCGCTTGAAACTCCCTTCTTATCGCCGCACTCGTTGGAGCTTGCAATCAAGACTGGCAGCCAGGCCCAGAGAAGGGGCCAGGCCTTAACCGCAGTGGAGCGCTTGACCAGCGTTTCGGTCGACAAGGCCAGGATCAGATCTAACACTGTTGGCGGCAGCGGTGTTGATGGTCATGTGTCCCTGGACGTCTTCTTCTGTTGGGGAAAGAAGAAAAACGTCTTCTGCGGCGGCGCGATCAGGATATCGGTGGACTTGATGCTCGTGCCTTTGCGCCGCCTGCTCTTGCCTTCCTTGTCCACTGCCTGGATATCGCCGTTGGCCACCGCGACATCCAGGGCCAGCTTCACGCGACTTTCGTCTGCCATGGTGAAGTTGGTGAGCTCCGTCATGAGCTGGATGAAGGGACGACGCTCGACTTCGAATACCTGTTTGGGTAGCAGCTCGGACAGTTCCCCACGAATCCGGGTATCAGTCACTTGGTCGAACTGGTGTTCTCCTTCGCAGAGTAGGTCCGGCTGGCCGGTCACCCCCACATCCCGGTTAGCGTCGTAACCAAAGAAGCAGGACGGTGATAACAGGTGGGAGAAATTGTTGCCGTACTTCCAGTGTATGGCTTTCATCACGTCGTTGGCGCGGTAGCTGTTCGCCAGGTGGATGAACCAGTAGGCCATGGGGTTGGTGCCGTGTGGGCGAATGAAGAACACCGTCATGAACTGCGCGCCGCTTTCCTGCTTGATCCCGTCCGACAGATAGCGCTGGATCAGGTACTGCCAATCCTGGGAGCTATGTGCTTTTAAGTGCCGTAGCTGTTCCCAGGGGACATACTGTTCTAGACCGATACTGGCAATAGCCTTGCGGTTGGCGTGGCGGTCCGCTAAGTACGTGATTAGAAAGTCGACATTGAAGGTCAGCAGGACCTCAGCATTGCTGAGGTGCTGGAAGATCCATTTGATCTGGCCGAATGGCACGTCGCCGTAGCCGTACTGATCGAGCAGAAACAGAACGCGCTCGCTTTTTCCAAAGGCCTTGAGGCTTTGCGCAATGGCCGGAAGAGCTTTGGTGAACTCGGCGGTATGCAGGTGAATGTCCTGTCCAATGCGGGCCTGATGTCCGCGGCTGGCCAGGACGGCGTGCAAGCAAGCAGTATTCTTCGGCTTCACATCCACAAAGTGATGCTGCGAGCAGATCGGTCGATGCTTGATGCGCCCCACGTTGTTGCGCACTTCCGACTCCTGGATTGCTTCCAGGGCGATCACCGGGGAGCCGAAGTGGTGACCGCCTGCGCTGTCGTTATATATACCTCCACCGCTGAAGCCATCGACAATTGATAGGCCAAGCAGTGGCATTTGCTGATTCCGCATCAGGACATCGATGTAGGCCTGGATGTAGTCGTCGATGATCTGGTGCTTGATCTTGCTGTGTGGATCGATGGTGGGAAAGGTTTGGGTTGCCCAGTCCCAGCGGTACTTCTCGTCATCCTTGGCCATCGGGTCGTCCTTGTTTTGGTATCAGGCGAGGGTCAGCAGCGGAATTTCATCCCAGGTCTGGCCCTTCAGCAGCCGGCCATTAGCTTTCTTTGAACGCTTCACGCCATCGGAGCCCCAGCCGCCCCATTGTTTGAAAAAGAAAGCAGCGCCAAAGGCATCGCACTGGCGGTGGATGTTATCCACCCACTCCTGCTTCATTGGCCGGGCCTTGGCGCCGGACTCGCCGCCGACGATGACCCAATGGATGTCAGTCAGGTTCAGTTCACCCAAGTCTTCTAGTAAGGGTTCCGCGGAGAGGAAACGGATCGCGGCGTTGATGCCACGCAGGCAGTCGATTCTGGGCACGCCGTACTCCCGGTCCTCGACCGAGACCCCCAGCCAAGCGTTGGCCGGCGGTGTGCGCTGGCTGAAATAGTCGGCCAGGCGCTCGGCCCGCTTAGTGAGGATCTGGAAGGTGTGCTGTGAGGCCTGGTGGATAACCGCGAACACCTGGTCGATGTAGGTGTCCGGCACCTGCTCATGGAACAGGTCAGACATGGAATTGACAAAGTAGATGGTCGGCTTCTTGCGCTGCAGAGGCTCCTGCAGTTTCTCTGGGCGCAGGCTGAGGCGAAAGCCGTTCTCGTAGCCGGGCGTGCCCATGGCCTGCAAGCGACGCGCCATGTTCTCGGCATAGCAGTGTTTGCAGCCCGGCGACACCTTGGTGCAACCCACCACCGGGTTCCAGGTCATTTCCGTCCATTCGATGCTGGTCTGCGTACTCATTGCACCGTCACTCCTGTCGTGCGTCGATGTTAGTGAGAAGCTGGCACTTGAGTCAAAGTGCTGGCATTTAGTTCGAGAGCAGGCCTCGCAGCGAGGCCGCCAAAGGAGATGGCAGGGTCGATGTAGCGCATCGCCGATTTGATGTCCTTCCACCCCACGTAGGTCATTAACGCCTTAATGTCCCAGCCATTGGCCGTGGCCCAGGTGGCGAAGCCTCGACGCAATGAGTGGCTGGTATAAAGGTCAGCCTGGATCCCCGCACGCTGGAGTATCTGCCGCAGTAGGACGATCAGACTGCCAGGATTCAAGCCAGCCTCGTTCAAGTTGCCCCAACGGTCCAGCCGACGAAAAACCATCCCTCGAGCAATCCCTGCTGCACCGATCCAGTCGAGATAGGCCTGTACTGGGCACAGCCGCCTCAGCGCAGGTACGTAGTGAGTGGTGCCAAGGTTGTCCCGGTCACCCTTGCTCCAAGGCAAAAACAGCGTCATGCCAGCACCGGCTTCGGCTTGAATGTGCTCCACCTGCAAGCGGCACAGTTCATCGCTACGAAAGCCTCGCCAGAAGCCGATTAGTAGCAATGCCGTATCCCGCCGACAGCGCAAATATCCCGCCAGGTCTTCGGCTTGAAACAGACACATAGCCTCCTGCTCCAACCACTCAACCGCATGCTCCAGATGCTGTAATTGCAGCGGCGCGGCCTGCTTTGTCTGGCTCGGGTGCAGGGTGCGAATTCCCTTCAGTACCTGGTGTACGGTCGGGGTCTTGGTGGGATCGGGGAAGCCGTGCCTGATATGCCACTGCGCGAGGGCGGCGAGGCGCTGCTTTAGCGTGTTGAGGCTCAGCGTGTCGGCGTAGTCCACCAGGTAACGCACGATGGAGTCACTCGTGGCCGGCAAGAAGCCGCCCCAGGTCACCTCGAAATGTTCGACGGCCGACTGGTAGCTACGCCGGGTGTTTTCCCGCGTGCCGGCTTGCAGGTAGCGCTCGACGTCCTTCATCGCCCGTGCGTGCCCTTTGTGTACTGGGAAACGACCGCGAAGCAGCCGTTTTTGCCAATCATATTGAATAATCATCGGTTATTTTATCTGAAACAAGCCTTCAAATCCTGCTTTACTTCATGACAATTTAGTATGTAAATACATGGTATGTAATCCATTATGAAATCGTAGGAGCAGACCATGGCCCGCGGCGGCATCAACAAGGCGCTGGTTCAGAAAGCCCGCCAGGCCATCCTGGCGCGGGGTGAGAATCCCAGCATCGACGCAATACGGGTCGAGCTGGGCAATACCGGCTCGAAAACCACCATCCATCGCTACCTGAAAGAACTCGAAGACGCCGACCGCGGCCGGAACGCGGCCGCATTGCCGCTCAGCGAGCAGCTGGCCAACCTGGTGGCCCAGTTGGCGGATCAGCTCAAGGAGGAAGCGCAGGCCGACGTGGCCCAGGAGCGCGAGCAACTGGCACGGGAACGACTCGATTACCAGAACCAGATTCGGCAGGCCGAAAGCCGTATCCAGCAGCTGGAAGGTCAGTGCGCTGGGCTCACGGAGCAGTTCCAGGCTGCCCAGCAAGCACTGCTGCAGGAACAACAGCTGCGCCAACAGGCCGAGGTCGAGAATGCCCGCCTGCAGCAAGCCAACCACGACCAGGAAGCGCGCCTGCAAGACCGCGACGGGCAGATTCGCTCGCTGGAGGACAAGCATCAGCATGCCCGTGATGCCCTAGAGCACTATCGCCAGGCCAGCAAGGAGCAGCGTGAGCAAGAGCAGCGCCGGCACGAGTCGCAGGTACAACAACTGCAACTGGAACTGCGACAGCTACAGCAGACCCTGATCGTCAAGCAGGACGAGCTGACCCACCTGAACCGCGACAATGCGCGCCTGCTTGCCGAGGCGCGGCAGCAGCAGAAGGATCAGCATGCGCAGCAGAAGCTACTGACGCAGAAGGCTCAGGCTCTGGAGGTCGCCCAGAACACGCTGACCAGCATTGAACGTACGAATGAAGCCCTGGAGCAGCGCTGCCACGCTCTGCAGGATGAGGTGACCCGGCTTGGTGAAGCCTCCTCGATTCAGGCACAGCAAACCCAGAGCCTGCAGGAGCGTCTGGCTAAAGCCACCGCGCAACTGAAATTGCTCGGGCAGGCACCGCCCACGAGCAGCGGTGGCGCAAGTAGCTCATGATCCAGCACACTGAGGTCAGAAGCGGAGTGGAGGTTCAGATGACGCTACCCTACGAACGTACCCGCTCGGTGGTGCAGGCCCAGGAGTTTCTCGTCGAGCTCTCTCGTGACACCACCTTGTCGGAGTCCATCCGCAATGAGGCTCGGCGGCTGCTGTGTCACTACCCGAGCAAGGGCGACATGCTGCAGGCCGGCCGGAATGAGGAGCAAGCGGCGGGTTCGATTTTCGAGCCTGTCTTCAGCTCTTCGATTGAAGACTGAACGGCTACCACTCCTGATATCTGCGCTCAGGCTCAGCCATCGCCCCAGAATTCGTCACGCCGCACCAGGCCGAACTCATCCTTCGTGGAATCAGGCTCCTCGTCGAACATGGCGTTGACCATGCGCTCGCGACGTAGGCCGCTTAGTGTGCGGAAAACCAAAGCTCGCAAAGATGAACCTTGTAGCGCTCGCCATCATGCTTGGAGCCATACCCCCAGTGTGCCTGAAGGGTTCCAAACTGTTGACCATAACCTTCAACGCTAGTGCTCTGGCGGCAAACATCACAGGTAATGTCTACGACCGTTTCAACCGGTTGAGCGGCAGTGTGCTCCATGATCAGTACCTCCTGCGACGGTTGAGGAAAGGGCCATCCAAAAGCCTCAAAGTCGTTTCTGCGCTACGAGCGGATCAAAAACGCTGTCGGCGGATGGGAATGGAGTTCGCAGCACAAGATAGAGGCGGGTGTGGTTAATGCGATCATCGCCCTAGGGCTTTCATGATCAAAAACAGCTACTTACAGACCAAATGAATGAATTTCCCCCTTATCTCGGCATGCCCCCTACCTGGAGCGGCATGGAAAGCCGCTGGCCTTCTACAGCGACAAAGCCAGCGTGTTCCGCAGTAACCATAAGGCGCCTCAGGGCGGCGACGGCTATACCCAGTTCGGCCGAGCGATGTACGAGTTGAACATCGAGAGCATTTGCGCCAACAGCAGCCAGGCCAAAGGTCGTGTGGAGCGTGCGAACCTCACTCTGCAGGATCGCCTGGTCAAGGAGCTGCGGCTTCGCGGAATCAGCAACATGCCCGACGCCAATGCCTTTGCAGCCCACTTTATGGCCAGCTACAACGCGCGTTTTGCCAAGCCGCCGCGCTCTGAGCATGACTGCCATCGCCCGCTGCACAGTGATGAAGATTTGGATCTGATCTTCGCCTGGCGAGAAGCGCGGCGAGTTTCGCAGCGGTTGACCGTGCAGTACGACAAGGTGCTGTATCTGCTAGCGGACACTCCGCAGTCCCGTCGCCTGGCGGGTGATCATGTCGAGATCTACCACTACCCGGATGGCCGCATCGAGCCCAGGGTGGACGGCACCGCCCTCCCCTTTACCACCTACGACAAACTCTGCGAGATAGACCAGGGTGCCATCGTCGAGAACAAGCGCTTGGGTCATGTGCTGCAAGTCGCCCAGCTCGTCCAAGCGCAGCGCGACAGTCGGCGCTCGCAATCGGTACCGGGAAATCCGCGGCAGTCAACGCAAGGCAAGATGCTGTCGAAGAAGGCGCAGCGAGAACTGATGCCGGAAGATATCGCCGCCGCCCTGGATAACACGCCACCATCGAGGCGAAGTCGCCATGCGTGAGTCAATCAGCGCCGAGGCACTGAAGATACTAGTGGTTGCCGGAGCTGCGCGGTACTTACGTGCTATTCCGGCGCCTTCCGGCCACGGTTGGCAGCTCCAAGTGCGCTACAGTCCCGACGGTCAATATTACCCGCTACGTTCTCGAGGTGAACTTGTGCGCGTACTTGGATCACTGGACTCGCTTAATCGGTACGCAAATCGTTTGGGCATCCACACGTATAGCGTGGAGTTATAACTGTGACACGAATTTCCCCATGTGGGGAGTCGACAGGTTTCTAGAAAAATAGTTCGATAAGTGTAGCGACTTTCGTTTGCAAACCGCTACAAATAGCGCTGCGGGCCAACCAGCTGAGTTTTTCCAACACCTGACAGTGTGGAGTAACGCTTCTCCGAGTTCCGGAATCAAGGGCTATGGTATCTACATATTATTTACCGGGTGTGATAATTTTTATCTAGCCCTCTTTATCGAAGGAGAGGGCCAGATAACATTAGATCGCTGCAAAATAGGCCAGCAGCAAGGCTACTGCGGTCGTATAGCGGAGGCCCGATTTGATCGTATTGAATACGTCGCTGAAATTTGGCGCGTCCAGACGTAGGCCAACACCAGGCCCTACCAACGTCTTAATATCCTCGGGGAGCGTCATTGCCTGCCAAGTGCCTGGAGCCAGTGTCCGCAGGTTCACACCGTAGGAAACCAGCAGCCCGGACTCCTGCGAAATGCCTCCGGAGGCGTCCGGAGATAGACCAACGTCGGTTGGATAGACGTTCGGGCTGCCCTTGAAGCGGTCAAGATATCCGCTGCCGAAGCGAGCCTTTATTCTATCAAGATTCTGCGCCATGGAGGTGAGCAAAGGAAGTATCTCACCGTTGCAAACACGTTCCTTTTCATTGACCATCCTGAAACCAATGGTTACGCCGTTGGCTAGTTCTTGGGCAAGCAACGTCGAATACTGCTGGTCCGCTTTGCTGATGTCTCCGCCCGGGACGAATTCCGGGTGTAGCTTCAGCGGAATGTCCCATGCCTCTATAGTCTGTGCTTCGGGGAAGACAAAGCCAGGATTGCATTGACGGGCAAAACCCTTATAGATATTAGCCAGGGATTGACCAGGGTTCTGGTAGATATTGATCTCGGCCATGGTTGCCTCCTCTAGAGTCCCAGGGATCGTTGGAGATAGTCCGCGCGATTGTTCAATCGCCTGGCTATGCCATCGCTCGGATCGGTACTGTTGGGAGTACCATTCCAGTTCCTCAACTCCCTAATGGCGGCTGGCCAGTCGCTCTGAGAAATAGCAGTCTCAAAGTTTGGGAACGAGGAATACTCACCATAGTGGTAATACAGGTCTGTCACTATGGTTTTGACCGCCGGAGGTAAGGTGCTCCACTGCTGGAACTTCACCTTCATCCGATCAGTGACCTTGATCATCTTGGCGGTAAAGAGGGACAGCCCGTCTTCATCTGTGAGTACCGGGATGAGTTGGGCTAATGCCTGGAAGGTCGCGGTGTTCGCTCCTTTCAAGCCGAGGGCGGGGCGAATTTTTTTGCGCGTGGATTCAGCGATGTTCAGAGCCTGAATGCCGGATTCATCGTGCTGGCCGACATCGAAGCCATAGCCAATCGTTACACCTGATTCACCGTTGGGGTCAGAGGTCGGAATAGTAGCTCTGTTGCCTCGCCCACCAGGTGGAAGCTCATGACGGGCGGTGAAATCGATATTAATACCCATTTCAATCAGATAGGAAATATTGGACTGGAGGCGGCTGACCTTATCGGCTTTGTCACCATCGATGCGGTCTTGGATAAAGGTATTGATCTGCTGGTTCAATTGCACCTGGAGGTCGCTCACCGAAATACTGTTGGCTCCTCCGGTTTCGGCGACCGTACGAATAGTGACCTCATGAACCTTGAAGTAGTCGTCGAACACTAGAACGGGCCGCCCGGCAGTCTGGCTTATGACCTGCGTCAGTTGCCCCGTCAACCCACCTTGTGCTGAGTAGCTGGGGGATGACAGCCAGTCGGTATAGAGGTCAGGAATTCCGTGAGTAATTCGGATCGGCTCTGGTTCCGCTGCGAGCAGAACACGCTGTGCCTCCTCTCGTTCTGGATTTTCTAGGTAATTGTATAGCCGCTCCAGATTGCGCTGAAGGGGCTGATCCAATTCTCTATCCACCTTAGTCTCCTCTGCTTAGTGAAGCCAATTTGTTATTTCATTGATTGTTCGCACTCGCTTTCTAGACGATTGAACTCAGTAGAATACTTGTCATATTCATTTTGCATTTTTTCCGGCAAATACTCTCGCTTCAGGTCTCTGAAGAAGCTGCCCTTCTCTAGTATCTTCTTGCATTGGTGGTTTTTGGCAGACAAGGAGAGATGTGCCGTATGAAAAACACGAGAGAGATAACCAAAACCTTCAAACATGTCCCTACACTCTGTTATCAGTTTTCGAGAAATCCAGTAGGCCTTCTCTGTCTCGTTATTCTTCAGTGCTTTCTTCACTTGCTTGTCGTTGAATTTTATAGAGGCGGGCTCGCAGATTGGGGAAGGCTTCCAATACGTGCCAGTAAAACCTGCTGCCGCCCCGCAGAAGCCCTGACAGTCCCTACTTGCGACTCCTTTCTCTATGGTAATTCTGTCATCATTCAGTTTGAAAACGACATCGCACGACATATCGCCGATGCCACGGACGTCGACCTGCACATGATCTGACTCTATAGTTCCATTCAATCCGCAAGCATGGGCATTGTGTCCAGTGCTTCGTATCCGAAACTTTTGAAGTCCTTCGAATAACGGAGATATCGTCAGCAGCCCACTATTTCCAGTCCTATAGTAATCCCCGGGTGGGAAGTAGCTCTTTGGTTCTTCAGCGACACAAAGAGTGATATTGTAGCAAAGGGCGAGTATGGCAAAAATGCTAATGCTTTTGAGCTTCATGTTTATGCCCTGCATGAAAGCAGCTAGGTGGGGCGCTGGGTGATCCCATATAGGATTGTTTTTTTGCTGGTCAGATCGACTGATCTATAAGTTCCGTCGAGCAGGCTAGTCCTCCCAAAAAACACAAGCAGACTTGTAAGAGTCATTCTGTTTTACCAGCACTTCATTCTCAACATCACTAAAGTTTAGACGTCATTGAGCATGAGCTGGAAAAAGTTGCGGCAACGACCCTAGACGCTGAACGCTGCTCACCTAGGACGTTCCACTTCCTTGCGAAACATCACTCTCAGCTTGAAGCCGAAACCTCCACCACCATCCAGCAGAGCGGGCGGAGCAACCGGTAGATCGGGCTCGCGGCAGGTGGCTATCACGCGCCTGGCGAAGACTTCATCGAGCGTACTGCGGCTCTTAACATTCCCCTCGCCGTACTGTACCCGGCAACTGCTTATGCGTCCCGACGAGCTTGCGAAGCGGAAAAACACCACAACATCGGCCTCGGGGATCTCATCTCCCGGTGCGAACAGCGGGTAACGAAGCCTCTTGGCGAATTCCTGGCGGAATTCCTGGATAAAAATGGCCTCTTGCTCTGCTCGCTCCTGCAAAGTGACTGAATGGGAGCAGCCGCCGATCAGACTCAGCAATACCAATAGGCAAACTATCCTCAACGCTCTTCCTCCTTGAAAAAGAGGCAATCTTTTATTTTAGTATCTAGAAATGGCTCTTGACGTCTAAGCCAAGAACTGCAAGAGCTTCCAGCGCCAGGTTTTGACCTTCTGCAATACCCGAATTATGTGCAAACTCGACAAGTCGCTCGATTACTCCGACGCTACCCTGATCTGGCTCGACAAATTCCGATATATTATCCATAGCAACTGAGGCGTCCCACGCAGCCTGACTAAGCAGCTCTTTATACAATGCATCAGCGCTAGATATATTACGAACATTTGCGAGATTAAGCCTGGTTCGATCCAAGGCTTCGTGCGCGATCTGAAGTAGCAAATATGGAAATGGATTCTTTTGAGTTCGACGTTTCCTGCATGAGTCGCTAATTAGTCCAGCAAGCATTGCTGATCCTTCGGCCTCAATGCGAAGGGAATCATCAGCAATCGAGATTGTCCGCGCCTTCGCAATATAGCCCAAAACGTAAGCATCGAACTGAGTCTCGGCAATCATAGACAGAATCTGATTATTACGATTATTGAAATTCATAAGATGCTCCTTGCCCAATCTCAAACTAGATAGATCAGTGGAAACTGTTTCTGAATTCTGTAGTAGACTGCCCGGTCCAACGTCTGAATGCATGTCTAAAACTCGCTGTTTCCGAGTACCCCAGAATATCGCTAATACGATCAACTGGTATAGATGAGTTCAGTAGCAGTGCAATTGCTCGTTCTTTGCGGGCCTTATCTACAATCTGGCGATAAGTGCATCCCTCGTCCGCCAGGCGACGTCTTACCGTCCGCTCATTCATGCATAAATACTTTGCGGTAGTCACCAAGCTAGGGTATTGATCTGGTATGGACTCAAGGAATAACTCGATTCGCTGACGGAGCCCTCCCATCTCTACTTCCAACAGAGCATTGAAACTCTCACCTGCCATATTCAGGGCTGACTGAAATACCGCCGGATTGGCAGTCGCCAGTGTTCTATTCAACTGATGAGCTGGAAAGCTAAATATTATGTCACTTCCTTCATGCTTCACAGGCAAAGAAAAGAAACCTTCATAGATTGTTTTATCTGCGCCGTGCACAGGTACTGTCAATGCAGAGATGGGAAAGTCATTACCTAACAGGTCCATAATGAGCTTGTAGGTTGCAGAGGCTATAACATTTACATGAAACTGACGGGATGCGTCATTCCACTCCGGCTTAAAGTTAACTGAAATATGGATTTCTACTTCGTAATTCTCCCTAGGCTTGACGTCAACATTAGCTATATCACGATTGAACAACTTGACATAGGCCTTTATGACTTTCAAAATATCACCTACGTTCTCAGCGCATAGCAACGCCAATCCTATCACGCCATAATCAGATATATGGTAATAAGTACCAAGATTCAGTCCTTCTTTTCCTGAATACCCCTTGCTAACTATCCAGTTGTAAAGTGCGTCACTTCTTGACTCTTGATCTGCCGCAAAGGGTGGTATTGCGATATCTCGATCACGAAGATAGTTCTGCAGAGGGCGCCATTCAAAATCAAATATGTGTTCGGTCACCATGTCTATATTCACCTCACCCCTACTGTTCTTGATATAGCCCTGAACGCTGCAAGTGCCTCATGCTCCATACGGATGCCGTCAACGTTGTAGTCGATATACGCGGAGGTCTTTGCAATCACCACACGCCTAAGTGGGTTTACATAAATAAACTGCCCGTACACTCCGATAGCCAAGAACTCCCCTTCTTTGCCTTCTGGAATCCACCACTGGTAACCATACCCAAGATTTGGCTCACCATCCTCTATGTAACGTCCAGGACGCAAGTGAGCACTCCGAGGTTTGGTTGATGCCTTGACCCACTCAGCACTTACAATTTGACTTCCAGTCAGGCTGCGACCGCCATGAAGAAATAATAGACCAATGCGTGCAAAGTCTCTTAGGCAAAGGTTCACCCCACCGAATGCTAGCTCTGTGCCCCGATCGTCTGTTAACCATGCACCTTCACATTCGGCACCCAGTTGGGGCCAAAGTCTTTGATTCATAAACTGTGAGGGGCCCATACCAGTCGCGCCCAATAAAACCATACCAAGCACCTGGGTATCTACGCTAACGTAGTGGTGCACTCTCCCCGGGGCATCTTCTCTTCTCAATGAACTCACTTTTTCATTTACTGATCCGCCAAGCGCTATAGTCCTACCTAGCTGGTTGATATCGGAGTCCGAATTCCCGTAGTCCTCACTGAAAGCTATTCCTGATGACATCTCAAGCACATCTCTCAAAGAAACACCCGCATATCCGCCAGCAGAAAGCTGTGGGGCGTACAGGTTCACAGGATCTAGCAGACTGTGTATTGATCCTTCATCAACTGCCATTCCAATCAAGAGGGACATTAATGATTTGCTTACCGACCAGCCAATAGCAAGGCTTTTCGCACTATTGCCCAGGTAGTATTCCTCAAAGGCAATGCGATCGTCACTGAGAACTATAAGGCCGGTGGTATTGCTGCTCGCCAACCAGTTTTTAAAGCCAACCTCGTGACCTTGAAAGCTAAATGAGCCAGGCATATCCCTGAGGTTTTTTTCAAAAAAATGAGCCGCTCCGCTCTTCTTTATTGGGACCGAGTTAAACAGTCTCGGCATTGCTCGAAAATTTTCAGCAATTTTCCCCGAGTCAAACAAAGTGTAAAAATTCCACACTCTCACACCTGCACTACCAATGCAGGCGATGATAAAAAAGATGAGAATCATTGAGAGGAAAATAGCATTTCTCTTATTTATCATTCTTGGCGATCTCTCAGTTTGTGCTAGCTCGTCTCGACCCTGCTAACAGCCAGTGACTATCCGGTAGCGGAGCAAGGTTAAGTCCTTAAGGACTTTTCTCTTAACGGTGAAGATCAAGAGCACTTCACCATCTACTGATATTTACTTTTAACTCGCTTAACACTACTCCGCACGCATGCCATGCACTACTATTATCTGAGTCGCGAAGGTATCCGCCTCTCTTGGACTATGTTTTCAATTTAGCAACACGAAACACTGCAGTATGATCGATATCGCCCTTAGATGAAGCGGCAGACTCATCAATAGACGCCCGCAATAAAAAACCCAACATCACCGCATATCCCGGAGGATCAGCAACAGGATAGATTCGGTCTTTTTCATTGTTTCCATCCGCCGCCTCATGCGTACTACTAGCCCGGAAGCTGATAAAACCAGCATGAAGCATCTTTTTTCTAGAGTATCTTCGGACAAATGCCGGATATTTTCGGACACCCTCTTCGGCAGGTCCTTAGCGGCACCATGTCTTATCTGCGTTTTACTTCATTAAACACCCCATGGAGAATACTAATGACATGTCACCCAGATTGTAACTATCGTAGATGAGTCGACTAGAAGTATTCGCTACAATTTATAGATTCTAAAATCCATTTCATGCTTGGAGATATCGAGTGAACACTTGCTTGTGTTACTTCTGCGCTAGGTTCCGTACGCAAAGTAATGTCGTAAGCACCGTAGCGTGCAAGCCAGCGTGACCATTACGGCAAAACTCTTGACGAGCTTCAGAATCCCACGGCCAGCTCAGCTAGGTCCTGGGGACGAACCCCCGCCCACCGAGGCTATCGACGCATCCGGATGGGTCTGGCGGCTTGACAGCGGGCGAAGGCTTGGCGGACTCTATATTGTATTTAGTCGATACCATCTCGCATCTTAGAGAACCCTCCCATGCCCCTGCCTGCCCTACCCCTGCCTGCCCTACCCCTGGATGCCCTTCTCACCGGCCGCGCCCGGCCCTTCACCCGCCCCGGCTCGCGCAGCGGCATCGCCAAGTCTCCGCGCGACGGTGCGCTCAGGGTCACCCCCGTCGGCCTGGAGGGCGACGAACAGGGCGACCTGCGCGTCCATGGCGGCGTCGAGAAAGCGATCCACCATTACCCACGCGAACACTACGCCGCCTGGATCGCCGAACTGGGCGAACACCCCCTGCTGATGCAGGCGGGCGCCTTCGGCGAGAACTTCAGCACCAGCGGCTGGAGCGAAGCCGACGTCTGCCTCGGCGACCGAGTGCGGGCCGGCACCGCGCTGCTGGAGGTGTCCCAGGGGCGCATGCCCTGCTGGAAACTCAACGACCGCTTCGAGGTCGCCGGGATGTCCCTGAGGGTGCAGGAGTCCGGGCGCACCGGCTGGTACTACCGGGTGCTGGAGGAAGGCGTGGTGGCGGCTGGAGATATCCTGCAACTGGTCGAACGGCGCCATCCGGACTGGTCGCTGTTGCGCCTGTCCGAGGTGCTGTTCGACAGGCGGGCCGACGCCGGGCTGCTGCGCCAGTGCCTGGCGCTGCCGCTGACGCCATCCTGGCGGCGCACCCTGGAGCGGCGCCTGGAAAAAGGCCAGGTCGAGGACTGGGGGCCGCGCCTGGAGGGAGCCCCCGGCCAGGCCGAGACGCCCAGGCCGACCTGAGGAAGCGCCGACCGCCCCCCGCAGGCAGGGAATCGGCCTGGGGATGCATGGAGTGCCGGAAAGCGGGTATAAAGCGCCAGCGTTAAGCGACCCAGACGTCTGCCAAAGGACCCCTTTCATGCTGCGGCTCTCGATGCCGGCCCTGCTCCTGGCTCTTGCCGGCTGCGCCACCAAGCCCCCCGCCAATCCCGATAACCTCTGCGAGATCTTCCGCGAAAAACCGAAATGGCACGAGGCGGCGCTGAAGATGCAGCAGCGCTGGGGCGCGCCGGTCCAGGTGCCGATGGCGATGATGTACCAGGAATCGTCCTTCAAGCACGACGCCCTGCCGCCGCGCTACTACTTCCTCGGTTTCATCCCCTGGGGCCGGGTCAGCTCCGCCTACGGCTACGCCCAGGCCAAGGACGAGACCTGGGCCGACTACAAGCGCGAGGCCGGCGGCTGGGGCGCCAGCCGCGACGACTTCGCCGACGCCCTGGACTTCATGGGCTGGTACATCCAGAAGAGCCAACGGGTCAATGGCGTCTCCAAGTGGGACGCCTACGGCCAGTACCTGAACTACCACGAGGGCTGGGGCGGCTACCGTAACCGCAGCTACGACGCCAAGCCATGGCTGAAGAACGTCTCGCAGAAGGTCCAGTCCCGCGCCTCGCTGTTCGGCGCCCAGTACCGCAGTTGCCAGCAGGAGCTGTCGCGCGGCGGCTGGTTCTGGTAGCCCCGTCCGCGCACGCCGCGGGCCCGAACCTCTTCCGCCTTCGACGAGGGCAACGGACAACGTCCGCCAAGCACCCCCAAGCCGGATCGGCACGCTCGGACGGCCATCCTGCGTCATGGAACCGCAGGCGCATCCTGCCCAGGCAGCCCGCAGCGCCAGTGAACAGGCGGGTCGTCGAACCGGCGGCAGGCCACTTGGCCGAGCGGCCTGCCTTCACCTTTCACCCCGTTTCGCTTCCCAGGCCAGAGCGCTCGCGGATTGGCAGCGTCAGATTTCCTCGTCTACTGTTTGGATAAAAGTTTGGCGCCAGAAATACGTCAATAAATTGACTAAAAAAACTTACCCAGACTACGGATATTTCCCTGGGAATGCTAAGATAGCTATCACAAAGCCACTATCGACGAATGAACCTATTCGACGGGAAAATGACTAAACCGCGTGGCAAATGAAAATAGTCACTAAATTGACGCTTCACCGCCTTGCTCTTCCCTATCCACTCAATGGACTGCCCGTGATCGGCAGAGCAAACAACATGCATTCGAAGTCGGTAGATAGCCTGTCGCTGACACGGGCTGGATTCATCGAGTACTTCCTGGTCGCGACCAAGCTGGTACACGCGCTCACCGCCATCGCCCCGGCGCTGTTCCTGCTGTACTACCCCGGCCTGGTTCCCGTGGAGCTGCGCAGCAACATGCTCGGGCTGCTGCTGTTCTTCGGCGCGCTCACGGTGATCATGTTCCAGGCACTGGACGTCTACTCCGACGATATCTTCAGCAACCGCCTGCGCTTCCGCATCATGTTCTTCGCCTGGGCCTCGGCGTTCTGCCTGCTGTTGTTCATGTACCAGGGCCTGGGCCTGTTTCCCTACCTCAGCAGCAAGCTGGTGATCTTCTGGTTCACCGGCAGCCTGCTGCTGTTCGGCGTGCAGCGCCTGCTGGTGCTGCGCCTGTACCGGGCCTGGATGAAACGCGGCATGTACCTGCAACGCACGGTGATCCTCGGCTTCACCGAGAGCGGCATGCACCTGGCCGAATACCTGGTACGCAACCACGACATCCGCTCCGGCATCATCGGCTTCATCGACGACCGCTCCGAGCGGGTCCCGGAGAACTACAACTCGCTGCCGCTGCTGGGCAACACCAAGGACCTGGAGAAACTGATCCGCCAGGAACAGGTCGACCAGGTGCTGGTCGCCCTGCCCTGGTTCGCCGAGGGGCGCATCGGCGCCATCGTCCACCGCCTGCGGCAATTGCCGGTGAACGTCCTGCTGGTGCCGGACATGGCTGCCTTCCGGCATGCCCACAACCGCATCGTCGATGTCTCCGGGATCCCCATGTTCAACGCGTCCGAGCTGCCGCTGCGCGGCTGGTCGCCGCTGATCAAGCGCTGCGAGGACCTGGTCCTGGCGAGCATCGCGCTGGTCCTCTTCGCCCCGCTGATGGCCCTGGTGGCCCTGGCGATCAGGCTCGACTCCAAGGGGCCGGTGCTGTTCCGGCAGAAACGCTACGGCTACAACAACCGGCTGATCTGGGTCTTCAAGTTCCGCTCGATGTACACGGAAAGGACCGACGCCAACGCCGAACGCCAGACCACCCGCGACGACGACCGCATCACCCGGGTCGGCCGCTTCATCCGCAAGACCAGCATCGACGAGCTGCCGCAGCTGTTCAACGTGCTCGCCGGCAGCATGTCGATGGTCGGTCCGCGCCCCCACGCCACGGCGACCAAGGCCGCCGGCATTCCCTTCGAGGAAGCGGTCAGCGAATACAGCTCGCGCCACCGGGTCAAGCCCGGCATCACCGGCTGGGCGCAGATCAACGGCTACCGCGGTGAGACCGACACCCTGCACAAGATCAAGAAACGCGTGGAATACGACCTCGAATACATCGCCAAGTGGTCGGTGTGGTTCGACCTCTACATCCTGTTCCGTACGGTGCCAGCCGTACTCCTGACCAAGGAAGTCTACTGATGAACGCCGTCGCCCCGCTGATCCCCTGCATCGTTTCCGGCGGTTCCGGGACCCGCCTGTGGCCGGTTTCCCGGGAGAGCATGCCGAAACCCTTCATGCGCCTGGCCGATGACCAGAGCCTGTTGCAGAAGACCTTCCTGCGTATCGCCGGGCTGCCGGACGTCGCCCGCCTGCTTACGGTGACCAACCGCGACCTGCTGTTCCGCACCCTGGACGACTACCGCGCGGTCAACCGCAGCGGCCTGGCCCAGGACCTGCTGCTGGAGCCGGTGGGACGCAATACCGCGCCGGCCATCGCCGCCGCCGCGCTGCATGTGCAGGAGCACTTCGGCGACCAGGCGCAGTTGCTGATCCTTCCCGCCGACCACCTGATCCGCGACGAGCAGGCCTTCGCCGCGGCGGTGGCCAAGGCTCGCGAACTCGCGGCGCAGGGCTACCTGGTGACCTTCGGCATCACTCCGGAACGCGCCGAGACCGGCTTCGGCTATATCGAACAGGGCGCCCCGCTGGGCAACGGCTTCCGGGTCGCGCGCTTCGTCGAGAAACCCGACCAGGCCACCGCTCAGTCCTACCTGGACAGCGGCAAGTACCTGTGGAATGCCGGCATGTTCTGCTTCCAGGCCGCCACCGTGTTGCAGGAACTGGAGCGCCACGCGCCGGAGGTGCTGATCGCCGCCCGCGCCGCCCTGGCCGACGGCAGCAGCCTGGAGAACGGCCAGTGCCGCCAGCGCGAGCTGGCCGCCGGGGCCTTCGCCGAGGCGCCGGACATCTCCGTCGACTACGCGCTGATGGAGCGCTCGGACAAGGTCGCCGTGGTGCCCTGCTCCATCGGCTGGAGCGACATCGGCTCCTGGCAGGCGCTGCGCGAACTCAGCGCGGCGGACGAGAACGGCAACCAGGTACGCGGCGAGAGCGTGCTGCACGACGTCAGCAACTGCTACATCGATTCGCCGAAGCGCCTGGTCGGCGCCGTCGGCGTGCACGACCTGATCATCGTCGACACCCCCGACGCCCTGCTGGTGGCCGACGCGGCGCGCAGCCAGGACGTCAAGTTCGTCGCCCAGGAACTCAAGCGTCGCGGCCACGACGCCTTCCGCCTGCACCGCACGGTCAGCCGGCCCTGGGGCACCTACACCGTGCTCGAGGAAGGCCGCCGCTTCAAGATCAAGCGCATCGTGGTGCGCCCCAAGGCTTCGCTGTCGTTGCAGATGCACCACCATCGCTGCGAGCACTGGATCGTGGTCAGCGGCATGGCGCTGGTGGAGAATGGCGAGCGCGAGTTTCTCCTCAACACCAACGAATCCACCTTCATCCCCGCCGGGCATAGCCACCGCCTGAGCAACCCGGGGATCATCGACCTGGTGATGATCGAAGTACAGAGCGGCGAGTACCTCGGCGAGGACGACATCGTCCGCTTCAACGACATCTACGGTCGCGCCCCCGCCAGCGACGAGAAGAAAGCCTGATGCGCTGCGCCCTGGTCATTCCCACGCGCAACGCCGGCGCGCACCTGGACCGGCTGCTGCCGGCCCTGGCCGCGCAACGGCGGCAGCCGGACAGCATCCTGGTGGTGGACAGCCGCTCCAGCGACGACACGGTGGAGCGCTTCCGCGCCTTCGGCGCGCGGGTCGAGGTCATCGAGCCGGCCAGCTTCAACCACGGCGGGACGCGGCGCTGGGCCAGCCAGCAGGTCGAGGCCGACGCGCTGATCTACCTGACCCAGGACGCCATTCCCGCCTCGCCCGACAGTTTCGCCAACCTGCTCGACGAACTCTATGCCGAGGCCGACATCGGCGTGGCCTACGGCCGCCAGTTGCCGCACCCCGGCGCCGGCCTGCTCGGCGCCCAGACGCGGCGCTTCAACTACCCGCCGGAAAGCCGCAGCAAGCGCCTGGCCGACGCCTCGGAACTGGGGATCAAGACCTGCTTCAGTTCCGACTCGTTCTCCGCCTACCGCAGCGACGCCCTGGCGGCCGTCGGCGGCTTCCCCGAAGACGTCATCGGCAGCGAGGACGCCTACGTCGCCGCGCGCCTGCTGCAGGCCGGCTACGCGGTGCGCTACGCGGCCAGCGCCGAGGTCTACCATTCCCACGATTACCGCTTGCTGGAAGAGTTCCGCCGCTATTTCGACATCGGCGTGTTCTACGGCCGCGAGCGTTGGATACGTGCCGCCTTCGGCGGCGCGGGTGGCGAGGGCAAGCGCTATGTCCTCGCCGAGATACAGGCCTTGCGTGCCGCCGGTGCCCTGTATCGCGTACCTGAAATAGCGCTGCGTAGCGCGTTCAAGCTGCTCGGCTACCGCCTTGGCCAGTTGGAACGCCACCTGCCGGTCGCCCTCAAGCGCCGCATCAGCATGTTTCCAGGCTACTGGAAGTGAACATCATGACCTACAGGAAGTGCTCCCTCATGAAACGCACCCTCCTCATGCTCGCCATGCTCGCCCTGGCCGCATGCAACACCCCCGCACGGATTCCCGCACCGGACAGCGACACCGTGGACAGCGGCAAGCGTGCCCTGGAAGAACTCGCCAGGCTACCGCCGGCGATGGAGCGGGTGCGCGTCGGGGACACCCTGCGGATCGTCCGCGATGCCGGGGAGATGCCGACCCTCTCGGCGTTCAACGTCGCCACCATCTATGAACTGACGCTGTACACCGTGCTCAACGACGGCAGCATCTACTATCCGTTCATCGGTCGCATCCAGGCCGCGCACCGCACGCCGCAGGAAATCGCCAACGAGCTGACCACCAAGCTCGCGCCGATCTACCGCGAGCCGCGGGTCACGGTGAACATCAACCAGGCGCCGGGCAATACGGTGTTCGTCGGCGGCGCGGTGCGCAACCCGTCGGCCGTGCCGATCCCCGCCGCCAACAATATGGAGCAGGCGATCCTCGGCGCCGGCGGCATCCTGCCGGTGGGCGACGCCCGCCGCGTGGCGCTCATGCGCGAGGACTCGGAAGGCCGCTACCACGCCTACTTCCTCGACTTCAGCCAGTTGATGAAGATCGGGCCGGAAGGCCGCAAGCCCCTGGCCATGCAGCGTGGCGACATCGTCTTCGTGCCCAAGTCGATGGTCGGCGACCGTATCGAGGGCGTCGACGTCTACCTGAACCAGTTGCTGCCCTTCGCCAAGTCCATCGGCGTCGGCGTCAGCTACACCGTCAACAACGATCGCTGAGGAGCGACATCGCCATGATAGAAATTCGTTCCTTGCGTGATCTGTTGCGCCTGCTGTTCATCTACCAGCGCGAGTTCAAGCTGGCGGCCCTCAGCGCGGTGGTGATCATCGTCCTCGGCGCCTTCCTGCTGCCGGCCAAGTACGAGTCCAACGCACGCCTGCTGGTCAAGCCGGGTCGTGACTCGACCCTGCCGATCGAGATCAGCAACCGCCAGGCACTGGTGATGCCGAGCACCCAGCGCGACCCTATCGTCGACGAAGAACGCCTGCTCACCGGCCGGCCGATCGTCCGCCAGGTGGCCGAGCGCTACCTCGAGGTGCTGGCCAACCGGCCGCCGCCGGAGGGCCTGTGGAAGCGCACCAAGTTCTATGTGAAGAAGGCCATCGGCGCGGTGTTCGACGGGATTCGCGTGACCCTGGAAACCTTCGGCGTGATCGAGGAAACCACCGCGGTCGAGCGCCTGGCCAAGGACCTGGAGAAGAAATTCGAGGTCACCCATGCGGCCGGCTCGACGGTGATGGAGATCAGCTTCACCTGGAGCGAGCCGGAAGTCGCCCAGGAAGTGGTCAAGGCCTGGATCGAGATCTACATGGAAGAGCGCACCCAGGCGCTCGGCCGCAAGAGCCTGTACGCCTTCTACGAGGCGCAGACCGCCGACAGCGCGGCGCAGATCAAGAGCTACAAGGCGCAGATCCTCAAGCACCTCAACGAGATCGGCGCATCCAGCATCGAGGACCGCCTGCAGGACCTGTCCGAGCGGATCAACGTGCTGCGCGGCGAGCGTTTCAACTCGATCCGCCTGATCGCCTCCTCCGACAGCGCCCTGGAATCCACCCGCCAGCAACTCAAGGGGCTGCCCAGGGAGATCGTCACGGTGCGGCAGATCGCGCTGAACCCGGCGCAGCAGGACCTGCGCCGGCTGCTCAACCAGAAGCGCCTGGAACGCGCCGACATGATGCGCACCTACACCGACGACGCGCCGCCGGTGAAGGCCCTGGACGCCTCGATCCGTGCCCTGGAGAAAGAAGTCCAGGACGAAGGCGCCACCGTGCAGAGTTCCGAGGACCGCGCGCCGAACACCCTGACCACTCACCTGGAACGGGTCCTGCTGGACGAGACCAGCAACAACGCGGCCCTGCGCACCCAGCTCGCGGAGCAGGAAAAGCAGCTCGCCGAACTCGAGGCGCAACGGCGCGAAGCGCTGGACATCGAGCCGACCCTGGCGCGCCTGCAGCGCGAGCTGAACGCCACCGAGCGCAACTACGCGCTGTACGTCGACAGCCTGGAGAAATCGCGGATCGACCGTGAACTGGACAAGAGCCAGATCAGCAACATCTCGGTGATCGAGGAAGCCACCTACAACCCCGGGCGGATCTTCCCGAAAACCCTGCTGATGCTGTTCCTCGCCGTGCCCTTCGGTCTCGCCGTCGGCCTGCTGGTGGTCTATCTCTGCTACCTGCTCGACCAGCGCATCCACGACGGCGGCCTGGTCGAGGAGAAATTCGGCCTGCCGCTGTGGACCACCCTGCCGGAGCTGAGCAACAGCACCGCGGAGAGCAGCAACGCCTTCACCGCCAGCATCTACCGGCTGTACGGGCTGCTGCCCTACGCGCGCATCGAGGAAAAGGGCCTGACCCTGGGCCTGACCTCGGCGCGCCACGGTGAAGGCGTGACCTTCATCATCGAGCAACTGCGCCGCCTGCTGGAGGAAAACGGCGTGCGCGTGCGGGTCGGCGGCGAACCGGCCCAGCCGGGCGAAGTGGTATTGCTCGACGCGCCGGCCCTGCTGGACAGCCGCGAGGCCTTCATCGCCCTGCGCCGCGCCGACCTGATCGCCCTGGTGGTGGAGGCGCAGAAGAGCACCGTGCCGGTGGTCGAGCATGCGCTGACCATCCTCACCACGGCGTTCGGCAAGGTCGACGGGATCATCATCAACCGGCGCCGCTTCGAGGTGCCGAGCAAGGTCCTGCAGACCATCGCCCGCTACCGGAGCGCGTTCTGATGCGGATCGCCCTCCTCGCGCCCCTGCCGCCGGAAAAGAATGGCATCGCCGACTACGCCAGTCATTTCCGCAACGCCCTGCAGGGTCTCGGCATCGAAGTAGCCACGCCGCTCGCCGGCGTGGCGGCCGACAGCGCGAATATCGCCAGCCGGCTGGACAGCGTCGACTGGAACGCCTTCGACCTGGTCCATGCCGAACTCGGCGGCGGCCGCCTGGGTGAGTTCATCGCCCTGCGCGAGCTGCGCAAGCGCTTCCCGCGCCTGCCGCTGAGCGCCACCGTGCACGATCCGGAGCGCATGGTCTGGCGCCGCGAGCGCCTGCCCTGGCCGCTGAACCTGCTGGAACGCCTGCCCTCTCCCCTGCCCCAGGCCGCCGTGGTGCTCGCCGACCCGCTGACCCTGCGCGAAGAGCGTGCCGTGGCCCAGGGCCTGACGCGCCTGGTGACCCTCACCGGCCTGGGCGGCGAGTGCCTGGCCCGGCGGATGCGCCTGCCGCCCGGGCGGGTCGAGGTGATCAACCACGGCAACCTGGAGATCGCCACGGTGCCGCTGCCGTCGCTGGACACCCTGCGCCTGCTGTACTTCGGATTCATCTATCGCGGCAAAGGCATCGAGGACCTGCTCGAGGCCCTCGCCGACCTGTTCGCCAGCGCGCCGGAGATGCGCCAGCGCGTGCGCCTGACCCTGGCCGGCGGCACCGCCGCGGAAATGGCCTTCGGCGCCGGCGGCAACTACCTCGACCAGTTGAAGGCACAGATCGCCGAGCTTGGCCTGGCCGATGCCATCGACTGGAACCTGAACCTGGCCGCCGCGGACATCCCACGTACCATCCAGGCCCACCACGTGATGGTCCTGCCGTACCGCGAGTCGAAGAAACTCGGTCTGCTCGGCCAGCAGCGCGGCACCAGCGGCGCCCTGTCCTGGGCGGCAGCCTGCGGGCGCGGCGCGATCACCTCGGACGCTCGCGCCTTCGCCGAGGAAGTCGCCAGCGGCAACGGCGCCATCTACCCTCAGGGAGACGTGGCAGCCCTCTCCGAACAGTTGTTGAACCTCGCTCGCGAACCCCGCCTGGCACAGGCCTGGGCCGAGCGCGCCGGAGCGATCGGCCATGCGCGGACCTGGCCGCGCACCGCGCTGCGCTTCCAGGCACTGTTCAACGACATGGTGGGAACCGTTCATGGCACGTAAGGGACTCTATCTGGGCGGCAGCGCGCTGCTGCTCGCCGTGGTACTGCTGCTGGTGTTCTGGGGGCGTCCCGCGGACGCCGAGATCCAGGTACTGAAGGCGCCTCGCGCGGTGGTCTGGAAAGACTTCCTCGGGGTCAACGCGCAGTTCCTCTGGTTCAGCCCGGAGCGCTACAACAAGCAGATCGACCGCCTGCAGGACCTGGGGCTGGAGTGGGTGCGCCTGGACCTGCACTGGGACCGCCTGGAAACCGCCGAAGACCAGTACCAGCTGGCCTCCCTCGACCAGTTGGTCAAGGATCTCGAGGCGCGCCAGCTGAAGTCGGTGTTCTACCTGGTCGGATCGGCCCGCTTCATCACCACCGCGCCGTTCTATTCGCCCTTCCAGGACCAGTATCCGCCGCGCGACCCGGAAGTCTTCGCCCGGCGCATGGCGATGCTCTCGCAGCGCTACCCGAGCGTGGCCGCCTGGCAGGTATGGAACGAGCCCAACCTGATCGGCTTCTGGCGGCCCAAGGCCGATCCGGAAGGCTACGCCAAGCTGCTCCAGGCCAGCACCATCGCCC
This sequence comes from Pseudomonas sp. HMSC057H01, assembly GCF_001836405.1. Lineage (NCBI taxonomy): Bacteria > Pseudomonadati > Pseudomonadota > Gammaproteobacteria > Pseudomonadales > Pseudomonadaceae > Pseudomonas > Pseudomonas sp. HMSC057H01. The sequence goes on from NZ_KV828383.1 coordinate 31,274, forward strand.
TGCGCATGGTCGACCCGGAGAAGCCGGTGGTTTCCGCCGGCATGGCCTTCTTCAGCGAGATGCCCGACGGCCGCACCATGTTCGATGCCCTCGGCCACCTGGGCGTGGAGAGCCTCGGCACCATCGCCACCTACCACCCCTATACCCAGTTGCCGGAAGGCAACTACCCGTGGAACCTGGACTTCGTCTCCCACGCCAACCAGATCAACCGCGCCCTGCGCAACGCCGGCGTGCCGGCGATCTGGAGCACCGAGTGGGGCTGGTCGGCCTACAAGGGGCCGAAGGAGTTGCAGGACATCATTGGCGTCGAAGGCCAGGCCGACTACGTGCTGCGTCGCCTGGCGCTGATGAGTGCGCTGGACTACGACCGGATCTTCCTCTTCACCCTCAGCGATCTCGACCAGCGCGCCAGCGTGCGCGACCGCGACTACGGCCTGCTCGACCTGGACGCCAACCCCAAGCCGGTCTACCTGGCCCTGCAACGCTTCCTCAAGGTCACCGGGCCGAAGCTGCGCCCGGCCGACCCGCCGGTCACCGAGGACCTGCCCGACGGTTCCTTCAGCATCGGCTGGACCCGCGAGGACGGTCGCAACGTCTGGCTGTTCTGGTCGGCCCGCGGCGGCAACGTGCGCCTGCCGAAGCTCAAGGAGGCCACCCTGCACGATCCGCTCAGCGGCAAGGTCACGCCCTTGAGCGGCAGCGACGGCCTGGAAGTCCCGGTGAAGTCCAGCCTGCAGATGCTGGTCTGGGAGTGAAGCCACCCATGCGTATTCTCTGGATCCTGCCCTACTCGCCCTGGCCCACCACCAGCGGCGGCAAGACCCGCCAGTACCACCTGCTGCGCAGCCTCGCGGCACGCGGCCACCGGATCACCGTGCTGCTGCACAGCAAGCAGCCGGTGAGCGCCGAGGATCGCCAGGCCCTGGAGCCCTTCCTCGAACGCCTGGTCGTGCTGCCGCGCCGACCGCTGCGCAGCCTCTCCACGCTGCTCGCCGCGCTGTTCGCGCCCTACCCGCTGCTGGCCAGCGTCAACGGCCTGTCGGCGGAGCTGCAACGCACCGCCACGGAGTTGCTGCGCGAGCCCTGGGACGTGGTCCAGGTCGAGCACAGCTATAGCTTCCAGCCCTACGAGCGACCGCTGCGCGACGCCGGCCAGCCGTTCGTGCTCACCGAGCACAACGTCGAGTCGTCCCTCGGTGCCGCCACCTACGACCGCCTGCCGGGCTGGGCGCTGCCCTTCGTGCGCTACGACCAGTGGCGTTACCGCCGCTGGGAACGCCGGGTGATGGGCCAGGCGGCAGCGGTCGTCGCCGTGACCGAGAAAGATGCGCGGCAGCTCGGCGCGATGCTCGGGCGCCCGGTGCCAGTGGTGGTCAACGGGGTCGACTGCGAGCACTTCGCCGCCGCCCGGCCGACGCCCGAAGCGCAGCGCGTGCTGTTCCTCGGCAACTACGAATACGCACCGAACGTCGATGCCGTGGAATGGATGCTCGACGAGATCCTGCCGCGGGTCTGGGCACACTGCCCCGAGGCGCGCATGAGCGTCTGCGGCTATGCGCTGCCGGCGGAGTGGGCGCAACGCTGGAGCGATCCGCGCATCGAATGGCAAGGCTTCGTTCCCGACCTGCTGCAACTGCAATCGAGCAGTTCGGTGTTCCTCGCCGCGCTGCGCCATGGCGGCGGTTCGAAGCTGAAGGTGCTCGAGGCCCTGGCCGCCGGGCTGCCGCTGGCGAGTACCGCGCAGGGCGTTTCCGGCCTGGAACTGCGGGACGGCGAGGACTACCTGGGCGGCGAAACCGCCGAGCAGCTCGCCAACGCCGTGGTGCGCCTGTTGCAGGACCCCGCGCAGGCCCGCTCGCTGGGCGAGAACGGCCGCGCCTACGTACGTCGCGCGCACGACTGGAGCGTCGCCGCCAGCCAACTGGAACAGGTCTACGCCGGCCTCGCCGAAGGAGCGCCGGCATGCGCATAGGACTCGACTACCGCACCGTCGGCAGCTCGCCGCACTCGGGCATCAGCCGCCAGGTCTATGCCATGGAGCAGGCCCTGGAAAGCCTGCCCGGCACGCAGGTGACCCGCTTCACCGTGGCCCCTCTCGACGACCCGCTGCGCCAGCGGGCGGTCTGCCCGCCGTGGGGCTGCCCGCGCACCGCGATGCACCAGCCGCACCAGCGCCTGCGCTTCGAAGCCGGGTTCCTCCCACGCGCCTTGCGCGAGCAGGACATCGACCTGTACATCAGCACCTTCAACATGGGCCTGCCGCTACCGCCGCGTCCGCCGGGCGTGCGCTATGCGCTGCTGATCCACGACCTGTTCCAGATCACCCTGAAGAACTACCACGCCAACCGCCTGAAGGCGCTGGTCTATCGAGTCAGCGACTACCTGTCGATCGCCTATGCGCTGCGTGTCGCCGACCGTGTCTGGACCCCTTCGCAGTACAGCGCCGACGAGGCTGTGCGGCTGTTTCCCGGGGTCGCCGGGAAAGTCCGGGTGCTGCCCAACCAGGTCGACGGCTTCGCCGGCGAACCCGCCGACCTCTCGGCACGCGGCCTGCCGCCACGCTACTGGCTGCTGGTGGGTACCCGCGAACTGCGCAAGAACGTGCCCTGGTTCGTCAGCGCCTGGGCCCGGGCGCGCGCCCAGGCGCCCGGCGTGCCGCCGCTGGTGCTGGTCGGCAGCCTCGACCACCTGCCCGAGGAACAACGCGGCTTGCCCGGCCTGCACGCGCTCGGCGGGCTCGACGACGCCGAACTGCACGCGCTGTACCGCCAGGCCGAGCGGCTCTGGCAACCGTCCTACGCGGAAGGCTTCGGCCTGCCGGTGGTCGAGGCGCTGAGCGTCGGCACGCCGGTGGCGGTGGCCAGCGGCACCTCGCTGGACGAAGTCACCCCGCCGTCGGCGCCGCGCTTCTCGCCCAGCGACGGCGCCGCCCTGGAACGCCTGATGCTGCGCCTGGCCGATGCGCCGCGCGAGGCCTCGGCGGAAGAACTCATCGCCTGGGCTGCACGCTTCAACCGCGAAGCCTACCGGCAACGGCTGGCCGCACTGATCGAGGAACTGAGTTGAGAATGTCGTTGGGAAACCTCGTCGCTGTCGTCTTCGGCCTGGCCTTCGGCGGAGCGCTGCTGATGCTCAGCCCGGCCAAGGCCGGCGCCGCCATGGTCGGCCTGGCGGCCGCGGTCACCATCCTGCGCTTCCCGTTCTGGGGGCTGCTGCTGTTCGCCCTGGTGGCGACCTTCATGCCCTACTCCACGGTCAACGTGGGGATCCGTTCGACGGTCAGCGAAGCGATTCTCGCCCTGACCTGGGGCGCGGTGCTCTGGCACATCTTCCTCTCGCGCCTGCCGCCGGCGCCGGCGCTGCGCTACCGCTCCACCGAGCGCATGCTGCTGTGGCTGATGCTGTTCACCGTGCTGCCGTTCGTGGTCGGCCAGGTCAGCATCAAGGCCGAGGCCAGCGGCCTGTCGAACTGGCTGCGCTGGTTGCTCAACCTGTCCATCGTGTTCCTCGCCGGACGCCTGCTGGTGGAACGCAAGAACCGCGAGACACTGGTCATCGCCCTGCTGCTGGGCACCCTGGCGATGCTGCTGATGTCCATCGCGGTGTTCATCCGCTACCGCTCGGCGTCGGGGATGGCGCCGATCCTGGCGATGTTCAACTACGCCAACCTGGACACCCTCAAGTTCGGCCTGGAGGCGCTTTCCTCGCGAATGGGCTCGCCATGGATGCACCCCAACGCCACCGGCGGGATCATGGCCCTGCTGCTGCCCCTGGCGTTCTGCTACGGGGTCGCCAACCAGGGCTGGCGGCGCGGCCTGGGCCTCGCCGTGGCGGTCCTCGGCGCCGCCGCGATCCTCCTCGCCAGTTCCCGCGGGGCGATGCTCAGCCTGGCGGTGGTGCTGTTCTGGATGTCCCTGCGCAAGGTGCCCTACACCGGCCGCCTGCTGTTGCTCGGGGTCGGCCTGGTGGTGGTCCTGGTGCTCAGCTACCCGCCGTTGCAGGAACGCCTGGCGACCATCTTCTCGCCGCAGAACGCCAGTACCGAGGTGCGCTTCGACGAATACCGGATGTTCCCCAAGGCCGTCGCCCGCTATCCGCTGGGAATCGGCTTCAAGGTCGACCCGCCGGTGCCGGGCACCGACCTCCTGGGCATCTCCAACCTGTGGCTGAACTTCATGTACAAGGTCGGCCTCGGCGGCATGCTGCTGTTCATCGCGGTGACCTGGCGCTGGTGGCGCGAAGCCCGTCCGGAGAAAGGCCCGATCCGCCTGACCCGCGACAACGCGATCTGGCTGGGCAGCACCGGCGGCATCCTGGCGGCGCTGGTCAGCGGCCTGTTCGACCACTACTTCAGCTTCGCCGTGGTGATGATCGGCCTGTTCTGGCTGCTGGTCGGGATCAACCTGCTGGAAGCCCGCCGGCTGTTCCCGGAACGCCAGCCGCAACCGCGGGCGGTGGGTTATCGCAAGCTCAAGCGACAGCTCGAGCGCGGGGCCGAGGCCTGAGATGCTCGGCTCCGCCTTCTGGCTGACCCTGGCCACCCTGCTCGGCCTGTGCCTGGGCTTCGCCCGCGAATGGCTGCTGGTGGCCTCCTGGGGCGCCGGCGAGCGCAGCGACGCCTTCCTCATCGCCCTGTTCCTGCCCGAGGCCCTGCGCATGTCGCTGGCCGGCGGCGTGCTCAGCGCTGCGGCCCTGCCACTGTTCCTCGAACGCCAGGGCGAACGTCGCCTCGACTGGCTGGCGGCGATCCTCCCGGCGCTGCTCGGTATCGCCGTGGCGCTCAGCCTCCTGCTGCTGGCGGCGGCGCCCTGGCTGGTGCGCTTGCTCGGCCCGGGCCTGGCCGAGACGGCCAGCGCCCAGGCCGCGGCCAACTTGCGGATCCTCGCCTGGTGCGTGCCGGGACTGATGCTCCATGCGCTGTTCAGCATCCCCCTGCAGGCCGCCGAGCGTTTCGTCCTGGCTGGGCTCGGCTCGCTGCTGTTCAACCTGCCGCCGGTGCTCTACCTGGCCTTGCACGGCCAGGCCAGCCAGCCCGAACAACTGGCCCTGGCCTGCCTGCTCGGCAGCCTGCTGATGCCGCTGGTGCTGCTGCCTTCGCTATGGATCGAGGGCTGGCGGCCCTGGCACTGGCGCCTGTCCGGCGTCGAACTGGGCGAGCTTGGCGGGCGCATCGGTCCGCTGTTGCTGAGCAACGCCGCCAGCCAGGGCCTGGCGCTGGTCGAGCGGCTGGTGGCGTCGCTGCTCGGCGAAGGCGCGGTGACCTGGGTCAACCTGGCGCGCAAGCTGATGAACCTGCCGCTGATCGCCCTGATGAGCCTCAACCAGGTGTTGCTCGGCATGATGAGCCGACGCCAGGGTGGCGAGCGCCTGGCCCTGCTTCGCCGCGGCCTGGAGACCGCCAGCCTGCTGACCCTGCCGGCCGGGGTCGGGCTGGTCGCTGCCGCACCCGGCCTGGTGGCCCTGTTGCTGCCGCAGCAGACCGCCGGCTCGCCGTTGCCGGCGCTGCTGGCCTGGTTCGCCGTGCCACTGGTGTTCGGCGCCTGGAATGCCTTGCTGGCGCGTTACGCCTACGCCGCCGGCGATACTCGCCTGCCGCTGCGCTGCGAGCTGCTCGGCAGCGCGCTGAACGCCGCGCTGCTGGCGGTCCTGCCGTTGATTTTCGGACTGCCAGGGATTCCCCTCGCGGCCCTTGGCGGGGTGCTCTGCACCGCGCTGCTGCTGATGCGTCGCCAGGCCCTGCTCGGCGCCCTGCCCTGGGCCCGGCTGTGGCTACTGAGCGCCCTGGCCATGGCGCTCGCCGCCGGCCTGCTGTTCCGCATCGACGGTATCTGGCTGCAACTGGGCCTGGGCACCGTCGCCGGCTGCCTGGCGCTGCTCGGCATGGCGCTCTGGCTGCGGCCCTGGCGCACCGATTGACCCATGGCTCCGGGTAGGGAGCCTGGCCCTGGGGGCCTTCGAACAACCACTGTGAGTTAGCGCGTCAAGCGGGAGTTGCAAAGTGAAAAAACGCTGGATTCAGATGGATGTGACCCGCGGCGTGGGCATCCTGATCATCGTCTTCGGACACAGCTGGTTCGTCGCCAGTTCGCCGACCGTGCTCTATCCGTTGCTCTCTCCGTTCATCCTGCCACTGTTCTTCTTCATTTCCGGGGTGTTCTTCAGGACCGAGCAACCCTTCGGCGAGATGGCCCTGCGCAAGGCCGACGCCCTCCTCAAGCCGTTCTTCGTGACCATGCTCGGCTACGTCATCCTCCGCGACCTGCTGCGCGGCCAGCCGCTGCTGCCGGACATCGGCGGAGTGCTGTACGCCTCGGTCGACACCCTGCCCTGGCAGGCGCTCTGGTACCTGCCGCACTTCTGGGTAGCGACCCTGTTCGCCTGGTTCATGCTGCGCGTCATCCAGCGTCTCGGCCTGTCCCTCGCCGCCAGTTGCGTGCTGCTGGCCGTGCAACTGGGCCTGGGCATCCTGTTCCTCAAGACGTTCTGGCAGATCCCGGTGGAGTTCGGCGGCGAACAGTACCTGCTGCCGGGCCTGCCGTTCAGCCTGGACATCACCCTGATCAGCAGCGCCCACTTCATGTTCGGCTATGTCCTGCGCGACGTCCTGCGTCGCCACCAGAGTTCGTTGCTGACCCTGTGCATCGCCCTTGCCGTGACCACCGCCAGCTTCCTCTACTACCCGACGGTGGTGGACATGGCGCAGCGCCGCTACGACCACTGGTTCTGGGCCACCGTCCAGGCAGTGAGCGGCGTCTACCTGTGCTGGGCGCTGTCCGGGCTGATGATGAAGATCGACTGGCTGGGCAAGGCGATGACCTACATCGGCCAGTCGACCCTGATCCTGCTGATCTTCCACGGCGAGATCCAGCACAAGACCTTCAACCTGCTGGTCCACCTGGGCCTGTCGGAACCGGCCGCTGCCAGCGTCGCCCTGGTGATCTCGGTGATCGCCTCGCTGCTGATCGGCGAAGTGATCAAGCGCGTCGCGCTGCTGCGCGCCCTCTACTTCCCCTTCCCGGTGCGCAAGAAGGCCGCCGCGGTCCAGGGCGGCGGCGAAGCGCGCTGACGCCCTCGGCCCGGTGCGCCTGCGCCGGGCCTTTCCCCTCCCGTCTCCCTTTTCCCTAACGGGCGGCCGACCTCGCTTCGACCTGGCCGATGATCGCCCGCTCCTTTCGCCGAGCGGGTTGGTAGGCGGGCATTGCCTCCCTAGAATATGGAACATCGTTCCGAAATCTTGAAAAAAGGGAGAAGCCATGACCTCTGCGGCCGTCGAGACCACCCCGCTAACCTGTGACGTGCTGGTCGTCGGCTCCGGCGCCGCCGGGCTGGCGGCGGCGGTGACCGCGGCCTGGCACGGGCGCCGGGTAGTCCTGGTGGAGAAGGACCCGGTGTTCGGCGGCGCCAGCGCCTGGTCCGGCGGCTGGGCCTGGTTGCCGCGCAACCCGCTGGCGCGTCGCGCCGGTATCGAGGAGGACATCGAGCAACCGCGTACCTACCTGCGCCACGAACTGGGCGAGCGTTACGACGCCGCGCGGATCGACGCCTTCCTCGAAGCCTGCCCGCACATGGTGGCCTTCTTCGAGCGCCACACCCACCTGCGGTTCGTCGACGGCAACGGCATCCCGGACATGCATGGCGACACGCCGGGCGCCGCCGAGGGCGGCCACCAGTTGGTCGCCGCGCCCTATGACGCACGACAACTGGGCCCGCTGCTGCCGCGCCTGCGCAAGACCCTGCGGGAGACCTCGTTCATGGGCATGCCGATCATGGCCGGCGCCGACCTCGCCGCCTTCCTCGACCTGACCCGCTCGCTGCCGGCCTTCCTGCATGTCGCCCGGCGCTTTTCCAGCCACCTCTGGCACCTGCTGCGCTACGGTCGCGCCATGCACCTGGTCAATGGCGTGGCCCTGGTAGCGCGCCTGGCCAAGTCCGCCGAAGCCCTGGGTGTGCGCCTGATCGAATCGGCGCCAGCCCGCGAACTGCTGATGCGTGACGGCAAGGTGGTCGGCGCGCTGGTCGAGAGCGCCGAGGGACTCCTGCGCATCGAGGCAGGCGCCGTGGTCCTGGCCTGCGGCGGCTTTCCCCATGATCCGCAGCGCCGCGCCGCGCTGGCCCCTACCCTGGACACCCTGCTGCCGCTGCCGCCGCCGGGCTGCAACGGCGACGGCTTGCGCCTGGGGGAAAGCGCCGGCGGCCGGGTGGCCGACGACCTGCGCTCGCCGATCGCCTGGGCGCCGGTCTCGCGAGTTCCCCACGGCGATGGCGAGACCGGGCACTTCCCGCACATCATCGAGCGCGGCAAGCCCGGGGTGATCGGCGTACTGGCCAACGGCAGGCGCTTCGTCAATGAGGCCCACGGTTACCACGACTATGTCGCCGCCCTGCTCGAGGCCACCCCGCCCGGGCAGCCGGCACGCTCCTGGCTGGTCTGCGACCGGCGCTTCCTGCGCCGCTACGGCCTCGGCTACGTGCGTCCGGCGCCGCTGCCGATCACCGCGCACCTGCGCAGCGGCTATCTCAAGCGCGGGGCCAGCCTGGATCAGTTGGCAAGGAGCTGCGGCATCGACCCGTCCGGCCTGGCCGCCACCGTCGCCGAATACAACCGCCACGCCCGCGAGGGCCGCGACCCAGAGTTCGGCCGCGGCGGCACGGCATTCAACCGCAAGCAGGGCGACCCGGCGTATCCGGGGCCGAATCCCTGCGTCGCCCCCATCGAACGCGGACCGTACTACGCGGTGCAGGTCGAGCCCGGCTGCTTCGGTACCTTCGCCGGGCTGAAGACCGACGCCCAGGCCCGCGTGCTGGACGGCGGCGGCCAGCCGATCCCCGGCCTGTACGCGGCGGGCGCGGACATGGCGAGTCTGTTCGCCGGCCACTATCCCGCCGGCGGCATCAACCTGGGACCGGCGCTGACCTTCGGCTACATCGCCGGACGCCACATCGCCGGCGCCATCGGCTACGAGCAGGAGCAAGCGCAGCGCGGTTGAACGTTCCAACGGGCGCAGCGGCCTAAACAGGCAAGCTTTCCTTCGGAACCCAAGCATGAGCGCAGCGCCACCGGAGATCCCCGCCCTGCCCGCCGGCCTCTGCTACGTCGACGACCGCCAGCCGGGCATCCGTCGACGCCGGCAGGGCAAGCGCTTCGTCTATTTCGACGCCGACGGCCAGCGCATCGGCGACGCCGAGGAAATCCGCCGGCTGGACAAGCTGGCCATTCCGCCGGCCTATCGCGAGGTCTGGATCTGTCCCGACCCCAACGGCCATCTCCAGGCCACCGGCCGCGACGCCCGTGGGCGCAAGCAGTACCGCTACCACCCGCGCTGGCGCGAGGTACGCGATGCCGACAAGTACGAGCGCCTGCTGCGCTTCGGCCAGGCGCTGCCGGGGCTGCGCCGGCACATCGACGCCCAGTTGCGCCTGCCCGGCCTCGGTCGCGACAAGGTGGTGGCCCTGGCGGTGGCGCTGCTCGACGCCACCCTGATCCGCGTCGGCAACCACCGCTACGCCCGCGACAACCGCTCCTACGGCCTGACCACCCTGCGTACCCGGCACGTCGACGTGAACGGCAGTCGCATCCGGTTCCGCTTCAAGGGCAAGAGCGGCATCGAGCACGACGTCAGCCTGGAGCATCCGCGCCTGGCGCGGGTGCTGCGGCGCTGCCTGGAACTGCCCGGCCAGGACCTGTTGCAGTACCTGGACGAGGACGGCCAGCCGCACCGCATCGGCTCCCACGACATCAACGAGTACCTGCGCCGGCACACCGGCGAGGATTTCAGCGCCAAGGACTACCGCACCTGGGCCGGCAGCGCGCTGGCGCTGGAGCGCCTGCGGCGTGCCGAAGCCGACGGGCTCGGCGCGGTGGTGGCGGAGGTCGCCGCCGAATTGGGCAACAGCGTGGCGATCTGCCGGCAATGCTACATCCACCCGGCGATCATCGAGGCCTACCAGGCCGGGCAACTGGGCCAGCTCAGGCGCGCCCGCAAGCGCCGCTGGCTGAGCGCCGAGGAAGCGACCCTGCTGGCCTTCCTCGACACGCCCGGCTGATCAGTTGCCCGGGTGCGGATCGATGCCGTGCCGGCGCAGCAGGCCGAGCAGGCGGCCAATCTCGGTCTGGCAGGCTTCCAGTTCCTTGCGCAGGGTGTGTTCGCGGCGCTGCTGCTCCAGCTTCACGCGTTCCAGTTCGGCGCGCGCCTCGCGGCGGATCTGCCGCTCGCGCTCCTTGTCGGAATGCTCGGCGCCGAGGGCCTCCTCGGCCTTGCGCGCGCGGTACTCGCGCATCCGCTGGGCGGCCGACTTGGCCTTGCCGCTCGGCTTGGGGCCGGGTTTGCTGGCTTTCATGAACGCCTCCATCTGCGTAACGTTACGCAATCAGAATAGCGTAACGTTACGCAGATAAACAGGGTCTATGCTTAGAGCGGCGGGGCCGAGCGCAGCATCACCGACTTCAGCGCGAAGGCCGACTTGATGCCAGCCACGCCGGGAATGCAGGTCAGGGTATTGGTGAGGAACGCCTGGTAGGCGGCGAGATCCTTGACCACAACCCGCAGCATGTAGTCCGCATCGCCGGTCATCTGGAAACAGCTCATGACCTGCGGCGCATCGACGATGCGTTCCTCGAAGCGCGCGAGGTAGTCGCCGGTCTGCTTTTCCAGGGACACCGAGACGAACACGCTCATCGCCCCGGACAGGCGCTCCTCGTCGAGCCGGGCGAAGTAGCCCTGGATGTAGTGTTCCTCTTCCAGGCGGCGTACCCGGCGCAGCGTCGGCGTCAGCGACAGGCCGACCTTCTGGGCGAGATCGCGCCAGCTCAGGCGGCCGTCGTCGGCCAGGGCGCGGAGGATTTTCAGGTCGATGCGGTCGAGTTCAGCCATGGTGCGTTGTTTCTCTTGTCAGCGATTCTTGTAGTTCAAACAACCCAATACTGTCGGAATACCTTAGTCAATTTGGAGCAAAAAACTAGCACCCGAAGCCTATACTGAAATTACAAAAACAAAACCCGAGGGCCTCACCATGAGTGACGTCACCCAGTACCATCGCGCCTGCCGTACCCCGGCATGCCTGCAACCCGCCCCCACCCACAGGACGGGAACCCGCCATCCGCCCAGTCCGCCGCTTCGAGCGCCGTTCGCCCGTTTCTGATCTCTCCAACCGTTTGGCCCGGACCGGGCCGGAGGCCTGTCATGAGTGATTACGAGCCGTTGCGTCTGCATGTCCCGGAGCCCACGGGGCGTCCTGGCTGCAAGACCGACTTTTCCTATCTGCACCTGTCCCCCGCCGGCGAGGTACGCAAGCCGCCGGTGGATGTCGAGCCCGCCGAGACCAGCGACCTGGCCTACAGCCTGGTACGCGTGCTCGACGACGACGGCCACGCCGTCGGTCCCTGGAATCCGCAGCTCAGCAACGAACAACTGCTGCGCGGCATGCGGGCGATGCTCAAGACCCGTCTGTTCGACGCGCGCATGCTCACCGCGCAACGGCAGAAAAAGCTTTCCTTCTATATGCAATGCCTCGGCGAGGAAGCCATCGCCACCGCCCACACCCTGGCCCTGCGCGACGGCGACATGTGCTTCCCGACCTATCGCCAGCAAGGCATCCTGATCACCCGCGAATACCCGCTGGTGGACATGATCTGCCAGCTTCTCTCCAACGAGGCCGACCCGCTCAAGGGCCGCCAGCTACCGATCATGTACTCGAGCAAGGAGGCCGGTTTCTTCTCCATCTCCGGCAACCTCGCCACCCAGTTCATCCAGGCGGTCGGCTGGGGCATGGCCTCGGCGATCAAGGGCGACACGCGCATCGCCTCGGCCTGGATCGGCGACGGCGCCACCGCCGAGTCGGACTTCCACACCGCCCTCACCTTCGCCCATGTCTACCGCGCGCCGGTAATCCTCAACGTGGTCAACAACCAGTGGGCGATCTCCACCTTCCAGGCCATCGCCGGCGGCGAAGGCACCACCTTCGCCAACCGTGGCGTGGGCTGCGGGATCGCCTCGCTGCGGGTCGACGGCAATGACTTCCTGGCGGTCTACGCCGCCTCCGAGTGGGCCGCCGAGCGCGCCCGGCGCAACCTCGGGCCGAGCCTGATCGAATGGGTCACCTACCGCGCCGGCCCGCACTCGACTTCGGACGACCCGTCCAAGTACCGCCCCGCCGACGACTGGACCAACTTCCCGCTGGGCGACCCGATCGCCCGCCTGAAGCGGCACATGATCGGCCTCGGCATCTGGTCGGAGGAACAGCACGAAGCCACCCACAAGGCCCTCGAAGCCGAAGTACTGGCCGCGCAGAAACAGGCGGAGAGCCATGGCACCCTGATCGACGGCCGGGTGCCGAGCGCCGCCAGCATGTTCGAGGACGTCTATGCAGAACTGCCGGAGCACCTGCGCCGGCAACGCCAGGAGCTCGGGGTATGAATGCCATGAACCCGCAACACGAGAACGCCCAGACGGTCACCAGCATGACCATGATCCAGGCGCTGCGCTCGGCGATGGACATCATGCTCGAGCGCGACGACGACGTGGTGGTATTCGGCCAGGACGTCGGCTACTTCGGCGGCGTGTTCCGCTGCACCGAAGGCCTGCAGAAGAAATACGGCACCTCGCGGGTGTTCGATGCGCCGATCTCCGAGAGCGGCATCATCGGCGCCGCGGTCGGCATGGGCGCCTACGGCCTGCGCCCGGTGGTGGAGATCCAGTTCGCCGACTACGTCTACCCGGCCTCCGACCAGTTGATCTCCGAGGCGGCGCGCCTGCGCTATCGCTCGGCCGGCGACTTCATCGTGCCGATGACCGTACGCATGCCCTGTGGCGGCGGCATCTACGGCGGGCAAACGCACAGCCAGAGCCCGGAGGCGATGTTCACCCAGGTCTGCGGCCTGCGCACGGTGATGCCGTCCAACCCCTACGACGCCAAGGGCCTGCTGATCGCCTGCATCGAGAACGACGACCCGGTGATCTTCCTCGAGCCCAAGCGCCTCTACAACGGCCCGTTCGATGGCCACCACGACCGCCCGGTGACGCCCTGGTCCAAGCATCCGGCCAGCCAGGTGCCGGACGGCTACTACAAGGTGCCGCTGGACAAGGCGGCGATCGTCCGCCCCGGCGCGGCGCTGACCGTGCTGACCTACGGCACCATGGTCTACGTGGCCCAGGCCGCAGCCGACGAGACCGGCCTGGACGCCGAGATCATCGACCTGCGCAGCCTCTGGCCGCTGGACCTGGAAACCATCGTCGCCTCGGTGAAGAAGACCGGCCGCTGCGTCATCGCCCACGAGGCGACCCGCACCTGCGGGTTCGGCGCCGAGCTGATGTCGCTGGTGCAGGAGCACTGCTTCCACCACCTGGAGGCGCCGATCGAGCGCGTCACCGGTTGGGACACCCCCTACCCGCATGCCCAGGAGTGGGCGTATTTCCCCGGCCCCGCGCGCGTCGGCGCGGCATTCAAGCGTGTGATGGAGGTCTGAATGGGTACCCATGTGATCAAGATGCCGGACATCGGGGAAGGCATCGCCGAGGTCGAACTGGTGGAGTGGCATGTCCAGGTCGGCGACTCGGTCAATGAAGACCAGGTCCTCGCCGAGGTGATGACCGACAAGGCCACGGTGGAGATTCCCTCGCCGGTGGCCGGACGCATCCTCGCCCTCGGCGGCCAGCCGGGCCAGGTGATGGCGGTGGGCGGCGAACTGATCCGCCTGGAGGTGGAAGGCGCCGGCAACCTCGCCGAGAGTCCGGCCGCGGCGACGCCGGCCGCGCCCGTCGCAGCCGCCCCGGAGGAACCCAAGGAGACCCCGGTCGCGGCGCCGAAAGCCGCCGCCGAAGCGCCGCGCGCCTTGCGCGACAGCGAGGCGCCACGGCAGCGGCGCCAGCCCGGCGAACGCCCGCTGGCCTCCCCCGCGGTGCGCCAGCGCGCCCGCGACCTGGGCATCGAGTTGCAGTTCGTGCAGGGCAGCGGTCCCGCCGGACGCGTCCTCCACGAGGACCTCGATGCCTACCTGACCCAGGACGGCAGCGTCACGCGCAGCGGCGGCGCCGCGCAAGGGTATGCCGAGCGACACGACGAACAGGCGGTGCCGGTGATCGGCCTGCGTCGCAAGATCGCCCAGAAGATGCAGGACGCCAAGCGACGCATCCCGCATTTCAGCTATGTCGAGGAAGTCGACGTCACCGACCTGGAAGCCCTGCGCGCCCATCTCAACCAGAAATGGGGTGGCCAGCGCGGCAAGCTGACCCTGCTGCCGTTCCTGGTCCGCGCCATGGTCGTGGCGCTGCGCGACTTCCCGCAGTTGAACGCGCGCTACGACGACGAGGCCGAGGTGGTCACCCGCTACGGCGCGGTGCACGTCGGCATCGCCACCCAGAGCGACAACGGCCTGATGGTGCCGGTGCTGCGCCACGCCGAATCGCGCGACCTCTGGGGCAACGCCAGCGAAGTGGCGCGCCTGGCCGAAGCCGCGCGCAGCGGCAAGGCGCAACGCCAGGAGCTGTCCGGCTCGACCATCACCCTGAGCAGCCTCGGCGCGCTCGGCGGGATCGTCAGCACACCGGTGATCAACCATCCTGAGGTGGCCATCGTCGGCGTCAACCGCATCGTCGAGCGACCGATGGTGGTCGGCGGCAACATCGTCGTGCGCAAGATGATGAACCTCTCCTCCTCCTTCGACCACCGGGTGGTCGACGGGATGGACGCGGCGGCCTTCATCCAGGCCGTGCGCGGCCTGCTCGAACATCCTGCCACCCTGTTCCTGGAGTAAGCGATGAGCCAGATCCTGAAGACTTCCCTGCTGATCGTCGGCGGCGGTCCCGGCGGCTACGTCGCGGCGATCCGTGCCGGGCAACTGGGCATTCCCACCGTACTGGTGGAGGGCGCCGCCCTCGGCGGCACCTGCCTGAACGTCGGCTGCATCCCGTCGAAGGCGCTGATCCACGCCGCCGAGGAATACCTCAAGGCCCGCCACTATGCCGGCCGGTCGGCGCTGGGCATCCAGGTACAGGCGCCGAGCATCGACATCGCCCGCACCGTGGAATGGAAGGACGCCATCGTCGACCGCCTCACCAGCGGCGTCGCCGCGCTGCTGAAGAAACACGGGGTCGATGTCGTCCAGGGCTGGGCGAGGATCCTCGACGGCAAAAGCGTGGCGGTCGAACTCGCCGGCGGCGGCAGCCAGCGCATCGAGTGCGAGCACCTGCTGCTGGCCGCAGGCTCGCAGAGCGTCGAGCTACCGATCCTGCCGCTGGGCGGCAAGGTGATCTCCTCCACCGAGGCGCTGGCGCCCGGCAGCCTGCCCAAGCGCCTGGTGGTGGTCGGCGGCGGCTACATCGGCCTGGAGCTGGGTACCGCCTACCGCAAGCTCGGCGTCGAGGTGGCGGTGGTGGAAGCGCAACCGCGCATCCTGCCGGGCTACGACGAAGAACTGACCAAGCCGGTGGCCCAGGCCTTGCGCAAGCTGGGCGTCGAGCTGTACCTCGGGCACAGCCTGCTGGGCCCGAGCGAGAACGGCGTGCGGGTCCGCGACGGCGCCGGCGAGGAGCGCGAGATCGCCGCCGACCAGGTACTGGTGGCGGTCGGCCGCAAGCCGCGCAGCGAAGGCTGGAACCTGGAAAGCCTGGGCCTGGACATGAACGGCCGGGCGGTGAAGGTCGACGACCAGTGCCGCACCTCGATGCGCAATGTCTGGGCCATCGGCGATCTCGCCGGCGAGCCGATGCTCGCGCACCGGGCCATGGCCCAGGGCGAGATGGTCGCCGAGCTGATCGCCGGCAAGCGTCGCCAGTTCGCCCCGGTGGCGATCCCCGCGGTGTGCTTCACCGATCCGGAAGTGGTGGTCGCCGGGTTGTCCCCGGAGCAGGCGAAGGATGCCGGCCTGGACTGCCTGGTGGCGAGCTTCCCGTTCGCCGCCAACGGCCGCGCCATGACCCTGGAGGCCAACGAAGGCTTCGTCCGCGTGGTGGCGCGTCGCGACAACCACCTGGTCGTCGGCTGGCAGGCGGTGGGCAAGGCGGTCTCGGAACTGTCCACGGCCTTCGCCCAGTCGCTGGAGATGGGCGCCCGCCTGGAAGACATCGCCGGCACCATCCACGCCCATCCGACCCTCGGCGAAGCGGTCCAGGAAGCCGCCCTGCGCGCGCTGGGACACGCCCTGCACATCTGACTCCCACGAACCTCGGTAGCCGGCCAACCACCGGCGCACATTACCCCCTTGCCCGTCGGGCAAGGGGGCTTTTTTCGTGGCCGCGAACCGGGTCGTCAGCAGGTCTCACCGCCCTGCGCGATCCCCCGCCCCTCACTCCGTCTCCAGCAACCCATGCCGCAAGCTCCCCGCCGCCAGGCGCTGGCGAATATCCTCGTCGATCCGCGGATCGTCCGGGCGGTACAGGCGCACCTGGCGGTAGGCGTTGATCCGGTTGATTTCCGCACCGAGGTACTCCCAGACCACCCGGCTGCATGCCGGGGTCCGCCGGTCACCGCTGGAAACGCCCATCTTCAGGCCGTTCAGGCGGGTGATACGGCTCTTGAAACTGGGAATGAGGATGGTCTGGCTCATCTCGTTGAGGGTCAGCGACTCGTAGTCGATCAGGAACACCCGGTCCTGCAACTGGAAGGCCGCGCCGAGATAACGGCAACGCGCCCACTCCTCTGCCTGCACGTCGGTACTGCTGGTGCGCTCCTGGCGTTCCTGGCGCTCGAAGAGGAACACCCCGTCCTCCTCGTAGAGATGCACCAGGGAGAGCAGGATGCTGCCTGGCACCGACATGCAGTTGGCATATTCGAAGTAGTAGCCGCAGTAGCGGCCCAGGTCGCCGGCCTCGGCGCGCAGCGGTTGCAGCAGCCGCAACAGCGGGTCGTTGCTGGACTGGCGCGGCTGGGCGCTGGCACGGGCGCCGATCAGGCGGGCGAACTGTTCGGGCGGCAAGCCCAGCTCGTAGTCCTCGACGCCGAAGAAGTCGCCGATCCGCTTGCGGTTGTAGGGCGTCGGCTGGCTCTGGCCGCTGAGGTACTTGTTGAACTGCGCGCGATTGATCGCCAATTGCCGGCAAACCTCGGAAATCGAGCGGTAATGGCTGCAAAGCAGCTTGAGATTGGCGCCCAGGTGCTCGGACATCGGCGGCTCCGAAAGTGATGCTATGGACGCGATTCTAGCATCAGGTCGCATCAAGCAGGAGCAACCCACGAAATTGTAACCGGGTGCGTCATGGCCAACCATGCGCCGCGCACCAAGGCGCTGCCGCAGCGCACGCCGACACCAGAATAAGAACCGAGGTAGACCTCCATGCTTGAAATGCTCAACGATTTCCTTTCCGGAAAAGTCCTCATCGTCCTGATCGTCGGCCTGGGCGCCTACTTCACGATCCGTTCGCGCTTCGTCCAGTTCCGCCACTTCGGCCACATGTTCGGCGTGTTCAGGGAATCACTGCGCGGCCAGGCCGGCCAGCTCAGTTCCTTCCAGGCCCTGATGCTGAGCCTCGCCGGCCGGGTCGGCGCCGGCAACATCGCCGGGGTCGGCATCGCCGTGACCCTCGGCGGTCCGGGGGCGGTGTTCTGGATGTGGGTCACCGCGCTGGTCGGCATGTCCAGCAGCTTCTTCGAATGCACCCTGGCCCAGGTCTACAAGCGCAGCGACGGCGACGGCCTGTATCGCGGCGGCCCGTCCTACTACATCCAGCACGGCCTGAAGCTGCGCTCGATGGCGGTGGTCTTCGCGGTACTCCTGCTGGTGACCTACGGCTTCGCCTTCAACGGCCTGCAGTCCTACACCGTCACCCATTCGCTGCAGAACGCCTTCGGCTTCGCCCCGCAGCACACCGGGATCGCCCTGGCGGTGCTGCTCGGCGTGGTCTTCATCGGCGGTATCAAGCGCATCGCCGCGGTCTCCGACCTGCTGGTGCCGATCAAGACCCTGGCCTACATCGGTGTCACCCTGTACGTCATCGCCAGCCAGATCGAGCACGTCCCGGCAATGCTGGAAACCATCGTCAAGAGCGCCTTCGGCCTCGACCCGGCGTTCGGCGGCCTACTCGGCAGCGCCATCGTGATGGGCGTCAAGCGCGGCGTCTTCGCCAACGAGGCCGGCCTGGGCAGCGCGCCGAACGTCGCCGCGGTCGCCGCCGTGCGCCATCCGGCGGCGCAGGGCGTGGTCCAGGCCTTCAGCGTGTTCCTCGACACCTTCGTGATCTGCACCTGCACCGCCCTGCTGATCCTGCTCTCGGGCTTCTACACCCCGGGCTTCGAAGGCGACGGCATCGTCCTCACCCAGAACTCCCTGGCCGCGGTGGTCGGCGACTGGGGCCGGGTGTTCGTCAGCGTGGCCCTGTCGCTGTTCGTCTTCACCTGCATCCTCTACAACTTCTACCTGGGCGAGAACAGCCTGCAGTTCCTCAGCCGCAACCGCCTGGTGCTGATCGGCTACCGCGCGCTGGTGCTGGCCCTGGTGGTCTGGGGCTCGGTGCAGGACCTGTCCACCGTGTTCGCCTTCGCCGACATCACCATGACCTGCCTGGCCTTCGTCAACCTGATGGCCCTGGCTCTGCTGTTCAAGGTCGGCCTGCGGGTGATGCGCGACTACGACGTGCAGCGCCGCGCCGGGATCAAGCAGCCGGTGTTCGACTCGGCGCAGTTCGCCGACCTCGACCTGGACCGCGAAGCCTGGCCCGCCGGCCAGCACGCCGAGCCCCCGGCGCAGGCGGACGCCGAGCCGCTGCCGAGCGGCACTCGCTGAGTTTCGCGCAGGCGCCCTCCCCCTGGAGCGGCGCCTGCGCCACAATGGCGTCCCCTCTTCGCACGTCCGTCGCGAAAAGGCCCGACACAAGGATTACGGATGCTCCCAGTCAAGAACCTCTTCGTGCTCTACACCGGCGGCACCATCGGCATGTTGCAGACCCCGCAGGGCCTGGCCCCGGCCGGCGGCTTCGAAGCGCGCATGCGCGACCACCTGCAAAGCCTCGGCGACGCCCCGGACCTGCGCTGGCGCTTCGCCGAACTGCAACCGCCGCTGGACAGCGCCAACATGACCCAGGGCAACTGGCTGGCGATGCGCGACGCCATCGTCGCCGCGCTCGACGCCGGCCACGACGGCGTGCTGCTCCTGCACGGCACCGACACCCTGGCCTACAGCGCCGCGGCGCTGTCCTTCCTGCTCCTCGACCTGCCGATCCCGGTGCTGCTGACCGGCTCCATGCTGCCGGCCGGCGCGCCGGGCAGCGATGCCTGGGACAACCTGGTCGGCGCCCTGCGCGTCCTCCAGGAGGGCCACGCGCGCGGCGTACAGGTCTATTTCAACGATGCCCTGCTGCACGGCGCGCGGGTCAGCAAGCTGCGCAGCGATGCGTTCGACGCCTTCGCCGAACTGCCGCGACCACGCCACGCCGAGCCTGCGCCGGTGCCCGCGGCGCTCGGCTACCGCCAGCCGCGCCGGGAAGTGAACCTCGCCGTGCTGCCGCTCTATCCAGGGCTGCGCGCCGCGCACCTGCGCGGACTGCTCGACAGCGGCGTGGAAGCGCTGCTGCTGGAATGCTATGGCAGCGGCACCGGCCCGTCCGACGACGAGGAGCTGCTGGCGACCCTGCGTGAAGCCCACGCCCGCGGCGTGCTGCTCGCCGCGGTCAGCCAGTGCGCCTACGGCCAGGTCGAGTTCGGCGTCTACGCCGCCGGCAGCCGCCTGCGCGACGCCGGCCTGCTCTCGGCTGGTGGAATGACCCGCGAGGCGGCCCTGGGCAAGCTCTTCGGCCTGCTCGGCGCCGGCCTCGGACGCGACGAAGCGCAACGCTGGTTCGCCCTCGACCTGTGCGGCGAGAACGCCGACTGACCGCCCTGCGGCCGCCCGCCGGCGGCCGCTTCCTTCCGAGCTCCCCGCGATACGCGACAACGCCGGCGGCCCGCCCGTGCCCGGCGCCCATCGTCAAGCTTCAGCGAACAGTGTTTCCGGCCTTCCCCGGTTTATCCCCCGGCGGCGAGTCCACAGGATGTCGCCTTCCGCTGCCGGCCCCGCCGGCATCCGCCCACAAGGAGGAAACACCTGCATGTACGCCATCGCCGAAGACACCCTTCCCGCACGCGTATTGAAAGAACTGTTGCTCTATCGCCGCCGTTACCCCGAGCATCGCCAGAGCGCCAGCGAAGCGGACGAGGTCCGCCGCATCGAACAGGTCCAGTTGCCGCGTATCGCCGCCTTCATCGAAGCCGGCGAGCCCATCGAGTTCGTCCTGCCGGCGTTTCCGGCCAAGTCGCCGAACCCCGGCAAGGTCCTCGACAGCCGTCCGGACATGGCCGAGCGCCTGTCGCTGTCGTTCCTCAACCACCTGTGCCAGCGCATCCAGCTGTTCTATGCACCGGGCGCGAAGATCACCGTCTGCTCCGACGGCCGGGTGTTCGGCGACCTGGTGAGGATCGGCGATGCGCACATCAGCGCCTACCAGGATGCCTTGCGCCTGATGATCGAGGAGATCGGCGCCACCCATATCGGCGTGTTCAACCTGGAGGACGTACGCGCCTTCGAGGCCCAGCGCGACAACCACGAGCAGCTCCGCCAGTTGCTGATCGACGGCTACGCCGAGCCGCTGGAAAGCATCCGCGAGACCCTGCTGGCCAGCGAAGAAGGCCTGCTGCTGTACCGCGCCATCACCCGCTTCCTCTACGAGGACGGCCTGACCCCCGACTACCAGGGCTCGAAGACCGCCCTGCAACGCGACGCCAAGGAGCGCGCCTACGGGGTGATCCAGCGCAGCTGGGCCTGGGGCGCGCTGCTGGCCGACCAGTTCCCCCGCGCGATCCGTCTGTCCATCCATCCGCAGCCGGCGGACAGCCTGAAGTTCGGCATCCACATGATGCCGACCCGCGACGACTGGCTGACGCCCTGGCACGGCGTGGCGGTGAACACCGAGGACCGCTTCGTGCTGATGAAGCGCAGCGAGGTGCTGGAACTCGGCGGCGAACTGGTGCAGATCAACGGCCAGCCCAGTCACTACCGCCTGCCGGCCAGGGCCGCCCGGCGCGCCGCCGTGGCCTGAGCCCGAGGAGCCAGACGATGAACGCCTATCTCAGCGATCAACCGGTACGTCTCTCGCCGCTGCGCGACGAACAGGGCAACCAGCCGCGCTTCGGCCTGCTGCTGGAGCCCGGCCGCCCCGGCATGCACGTCGGCGAGCTGCCGGCGCAGTGGCTCAAGGGCCTGGCGCGCAGCCACCACCTGCTGCTCCTGCGCGGCTTCGCCGCCTTCGCCGACGCCGAGAGCCTGACCCGCTACTGCCACGACTTCGGCGAAGTGATGCTGTGGCCGTTCGGCGCGGTGCTCGAGCTGGTGGAACAGGAGGGCGCCGAGGACCACATCTTCGCCAACAACTACGTGCCGCTGCACTGGGACGGCATGTACCTGGAGACGGTGCCGGAATTCCAGCTGTTCCACTGTGTCGACGCGCCCGGCGACAGCGACGGCGGCCGCACCACCTTCAGCTCGACCCCGGCGGCGCTGCAACTGGCCGACAGTAGCGAGCTGGAACTCTGGCGCCGCGCCAGCGGCCGGTACCAGCGCAGCGCGGCGCACTACAGCAGCCGCTCGGCGGCACCGATAGTCGAGCGCCACCCGCGCCGAGAATTCCCCATCCTGCGTTTCTGCGAACCGCCGGTCGAGGGCGACGCCAGCTTCATCAACCCCTCCGAGTTCCACTACGACGGCATCGCCCCGGAACAGCGCGGCGAACTGCTCGCCAGCCTGCGCCGCTGCCTGTACCACCCACAGGCGCACTACGCCCACCGCTGGCGCAGCGACGACCTGGTGATCGCCGACAACCTGACCCTGCTGCACGGTCGCGAGGCCTTCGTCCACCGCGCGCCGCGCCACCTGCGGCGGGTGCATATCCACGCCGAGCCGGCGCTGCGCAACCCGCACCTGCAGCGCGACTGACCGCCCCGCCGGCCGTGCGCGCCACGGCCGGCGTCCCGACAAGGAACCAGCATGAGCCATTCCGTCCCCAACGCGCTGATGACCGGCGCCGACTATCTCGACAGCCTGCGCGACGGTCGCCAGGTCTACCTCAACGGCGAACGGGTCGCCGACGTCACCCGGCACAGGGCGTTCCGCAACGCCTGCCGCAGCATCGCCGGGCTCTACGACGGCCTCCACGGCGAGCAGCGCGACGTCCTCACCCGGGTCGATGCCCAAGGCCGCCGCAGCCACCGCTTCTTCACCCCCGCGCAGAACGCCGAGGACCTGCTCGGCGCGCGCGAGGCGATCGGCTGCTGGTCGCGCATGACCTACGGCTTCATGGGGCGTACCCCGGACTACAAGGCGGCGTTCATGTCCGGGCTGGAGGCCGGCGCCGGCTTCTACGGCGACTACCGGCAGAACGCCTGCGCCTGGCACCGCGCCTTCGCCGACCGCGGGCTGTTCCTCAACCACGCGATCATCAATCCGCCGCTGGACCGCAGCAAGGCGATCCACGAGATGCGCGACGTGTTCGTCCACGTCGAACGCGAGACCGACCAGGGTATCGTCGTCAGCGGGGCGAAGATGCTCGCCACCGGCAGCGCCATCACCAACGCCACCTTCGTCGCCCCGGTCGCCTCGGCGCAGATGGAGGCCGGCAAGGCCGAGGACTTCGCCGTTGTGTTCTTCGCCCGCATGGACAACCCCGGCCTGCGCCTGATGTGCCGGCCATCCTACGAGGAGCGCGCGAGCAGTCCCTTCGACTACCCGCTGTCCAGTCGTTTCGACGAGAACGACAGCGTGCTGCTGTTCGACAAGGCGCTGATTCCCTGGGAGGACGTCCTGGTCTACCGCGACCTGCGCCGCGCCACCGGCTTCTATGCCGAGTCGGGCTTCGCCAACCTGTACAACTTCCAGTCCGGCATCCGCCTCGGGGTGAAGCTGGAACTGATGATCGGCCTGCTTTCCCTCGGCGTGCGCGCCAATGGCACCCAGGGCTTCCGCGGGATACAGGCGGCCCTCGGCGAGCTGATCGCCCTGCAGCACCTGCTGCAGGCGCTGACCACCGCCATGGCCCGCGACCCGGAGCGCAACGCCGCCGGTTCGGCGGTGCCGCGCCTGGAGTACGCCAATGCCCTGCGCATCCAGGTGCCGCAGATCTGGAAGCGTGTCCGCGAGTTGCTGGAAAGCGCCCTCGGCGGCGCCCCGCTGGTCACCGTCTCGGGCGCCGCCGACCTGCGCGACGGCGAGGCGCGGCGGCTGGTGGACAGCTACTACCGCGGTGCCGAGCTGGAGCCGGAGCAGCGCCTGAAGCTGTTCAAGCTGATCTGGGACGCCACCGGCAGCGAGTTCGGCGCACGCCACGCGGTCTATGAGAGCCATTATTCCGGCAATGCCGAGCAGATCCGCCTCGACTCGCTGGCCTGGGCCAGCCGTCGCGGGCACCTGGCCTACTGCGAGGCGATGGTCCAGCGCTGCATGGCCGACTACGACATCCACGGCTGGCTACGGGGGCCCTGGCAGCATGACTGAGCGTAAACGCTGGCTGGCCGGCTGCCTCTCGGCCCTGCTTTCCCTGCCGCTGGCCGCCGCCGTGCCGGGCCCGGACGCGCCGGCCGACCTGGCGCGCGGCAAGGCGATGGCGCAGAAGATGTGCTCGCGCTGCCACGACGACGACGGCAACGGCGGGCCACGACCGAACCGCAGCTACCCGAAGCTCGCCGGGCTCGACCGGGAATACCTGTACAAGCAGATCTACGACCTCAAGACCCAGCGCCGGCGCAACCCGGCCACCAACGGTCGCGGCGAGGAGCTGAGCGCGGCGGACGTGGTCAACGTCTCCGCCTGGTTCGCCGCCCAGCGCATGAGTGCCGGCGAGCAGACCCTGGCCGACCCGGCGCAACGCGAACGCGGTCGCCAGCTCTTCGAGAACGGCCTGGCGCAGCGCGGCGTACCCCCCTGCGTCACCTGCCACGGGCCCGCCGCCCAGGGCCTGGCGGCGCTGAAGGCGCCGCGCCTTGCCGGGCAATGGGCGGAATACCTGGCAACCCAGTTGCACGGTTTCCGCGACGGCAAGCGCGGCAACAGCGCGACCATGCGCGCGGTCGCCGGCGGCCTGGAGGATAGTGACATCCAGGCGCTCGCCGGCTACCTGGGCAGCCTGGGGCCGTAAGGCGAATAACCGCTCGCGGTTATCCGCCGCCTATCCGCGACGCCAGCGGCGGATAACGCCTGTGGCGTTATTCGCCCTACCCCCAGGCACGGATGCCCGGCGTCATTCGCCCTGCGCCAGGCGGAACGGCTCGCGACCGAGATGCTCGCGCAGCGACTCGATGAACGCCCTGACCCGCACCGGCATGTAGCGCGCCGAGGGGTACAGGGCATAGATGCCGCCCTGCGGCAGGCGCCAACCGGGCAGCAGTCGGACCAGCCGTCCGCGGGCGATCTCGCGGGCTACCAGGAAGCTCGGCAGCACGCTGACGCCGGCACCGTCGAGCACCAGGCGGTACACCGCCAGGGTGTTGTTCGCCAGCAGGCGCCCTCGGGTCTGTACCGTGGCACGCTCGCGCTGGCGTTCGAAGGTCCAGGTCCAGGGCGTGCTCAGGCGGGTATGGCCGATCCATTCGCAACGCGCCAGGTCGTGCGGCTGGAGCACCGGCGGCAGGCCGGCGAGGTATCCCGGCGTCGCCACGGCAACCTGCTGGAAGTCGCACAGCTTGCTGGCATGCAGGCCGGAGTCGCGCGGCCAGCCGATACGTACCGCGAGATCGATGCGCTGGCCGACCAGATCGCTGAACTGGTCATCGGCCAGCATTTCCACCTGGACCTTGGGAAACTGCCGGATGAACGCCGCGGAAACGCTGCTGATGTGCCACTTGACGAAGTCCTGCGGCGCGGTGATGCGCAACCGGCCACTGGGCTCGCCCTGCAAGTCGCGCACATCGGAGAGCGCGCCGTCCAGCTCGCCGAGCATGCGCTGGGCCACGCCGAACAGCAGTTCGCCGCGATCGGTAAGGGTCATGCGACGGGTGGTACGGGTCAGCAACTGGATCCCGAGGTCGGCCTCCAGGCGTCGCAACTGCTCGCTGAGTAGCGATTTCGACAAGCCCAGGGCCTCCGCCGCGGCGGTGAAGCTGTTGTGTTCGGCGACGGCGACGAAGGCATACAAGTGATTCAGGTTCAGATGATTCAATCGCTCCAGGGCGGCGCTCATCCTGTCATTCCTTAGCCGGGAAGTGGGTCCGGACGGGTCTTGTCGAAAAAATCCTGCTGCGACGGAACGGCGGCATTCGACAGGACCCGCAACGATCGGTGAGCGTGATGACGCGACCGGGCGGTCAGGTCGTCGTTAAAGACCGCCAGGCGCGCATAAGTTTCAGCGCGCCACCTTCGTTTTCCGATAAGTGAGAACTGCTTCAGACGGTCGGCCGGGTGCTTTCATGTCAGCGAGCCCCGCCTGATTGATCGCTTTCTACCGACAAACCACTCTTAAAGTAGTTTCTCAAGTATTGGACAAACTTCCTTTTTATTTATGGAGATACGGCACATTCATTCCATTCGACATTAATAATCGAAAGCCATCATGCGAAACGATTATTCGTTTTTCATGAACAGCCTCCTGGCTGTCATGCCTGACCGCCCCTCGGTAGGCGTTTTTTCCGTTGACGGGAATCGGCCTTCTGGTATTTTCTGAAACCGGTTTCAGCTCCTGGCATCCGCTGGCGAAGACCAGCCGGACACACCAATAAGAACAGCACCAAGAGGTACCAGGTCCGTGAATGGTTCAGTACTGCCCAGCCGTGGCCGCGTCACCATCAACCAGGTGGCCGAGGCCGCCGGCGTCTCCAAGGCCAGCGTGTCGCGCTATATCGGCGGCGACCGCCAGTTGCTCGCCGATGCCACCGCCCGGCGCATCGAGCGCGCCATCGACCAGCTCGACTACCGCCCCAACCAGATGGCCCGAGGCCTCAAGCGCGGGCGCACACGGCTGATCGGAATGCTGGTGGCGGACATCCTCAACCCCTACTCCGTGGCCGTCATGCATGGCGTGGAAACCGCCTGCCGCGAACACGGCTACAGCCTGGTGGTGTGCAATACCGACCGCGACGACGAGCAGGAACGTCATCACCTGGCCGCCCTGCAGTCCTACAACGTCGAAGGACTGATTGTGAACACCCTCGGCCACCATCCCGGCGAACTGCGCGCCCTGCACCGCGAACTGCCGATGGTGCTGGTGGACCGCCAGTTGGCCGAGCTGGATACCGACCTGGTCGGCCTGGACAACGCCGACGCCGTCGAACAGGCCCTGGACCACCTTCAACAACGCGGCTTCCGCGACATCCTGCTGGTCACCGAACCGCTCGACGGCACCAGCTCGCGGATCGAGCGGGTCCAGGCCTTCAATGCCTCCATCGGCCGGCGACCGGCGCTCAAGGGCCAGGTCCTGCAGACCGACGACTTCTTCCGCGACGGCCTGCGCGCCTTCCTTTCGGCCAGCGGCCCCGGGCCGAAGGCGCTGTTCACCTGCAACGGCGTCGCCACCCTCTGCGCCACCCGCCAACTGCGCGACCTCGGCTGCCGGCTGTTCGACGAGGTCGGCCTGCTGGCCCTGGACGAACTCGACTGGTACCCGCTGGTGGGCAGCGGCATCACCGCCCTCGCCCAACCCACCGACGAAATCGGCCGCACCGCCTTCGAGCGCCTTCTGGCGCGACTCGAAGGCGACCGCGAGCCGGCGCGCCGGGTGACCTTCCCGGCGCAACTGATCGTTCGCGGCTCGACCCATCCACGCGGCTAGCGGCCTGCCGCCGGCGCGTTGCCGGCGGCTTTCGCACGGCCTGAAATGAAACCGGTTTCAGAGGATCGCCAATGTCCCTTCACCCTGTCTCCATCAGTCTTTCCAGCTACGGCGCGGACCTCGTTCGCAGTCGCGGCCAGGCCAGCTTCCTGCCCCTGCTGGGGATGGCCGGCGCGCAGCGCGTGGAACTGCGCGAGGAACTCTTCGCCGGCCCGCCGGATACCGAAGCGCTGACCGCCGCCATCCAGTTGCAGGGGCTGGAATGCGTGTTCTCCTCGCCCCTCGAGCTGTGGCGCGAAGACGGCCAGTTGAACCCCGAGCTGGAGCCGACCCTGCGCCGCGCCGAAGCCTGCGGGGCCGGCTGGCTCAAGGTCTCGCTCGGTCATCTGCCGGAACAGCCCGACCTCGCCGCCCTCGCCCGGCGCCTGGCGCGCCACGGCTTGCAACTGCTGGTGGAGAACGACCAGACGCCCCAGGGCGGCCGGATCGATGTGCTGGAACGCTTCTTCCGCCTCGCCGAGCGCCAGCAACTGGACCTGGCGATGACCTTCGACATCGGCAACTGGCGCTGGCAGGAGCAGGCGGTGGACGATGCCGCCCTGCGCCTGGGCCGCTACGTCGGCTACGTGCACTGCAAGGCGGTGATCCGCAACCGCGACGGCAAGCTGGTCGCGGTACCGCCGTCGGCCGCCGACCTGCAGTACTGGCAGCGCCTGCTGCAGCATTTCCCGGAAGGCGTGGCGCGGGCCATCGAATACCCGCTGCAGGGCGACGACCTGCTCAGTCTCAGCCGCCGGCACATCGCCGCCCTCGCCCGCCTCGGCCATCCCCAGGAGGAACGCCAGCATGGCTGACTTCGAGATCCTCTGCTTCGGCGAGACCATGGCCATGTTCGTCGCCGAACAGCCCGGCGAACTGGACCGGGTCGAGCAGTTCGGCAAGCGCATCGCCGGCGCCGACAGCAACGTCGCCATCGGCCTCGCCCGCCTCGGCTTCGCGGTGGCCTGGCTGAGCCGGGTCGGCGACGACTCGCTCGGCCGTTTCGTACTCGACAGCCTGACTCGCGAGGGTCTCGACTGCCGCTTCGTCGAGGTCGACGCGCAAGCGCCCACCGGGTTCCAGATGAAGTCCCGCGAGGTCGATGGTGCCGACCCGCGGGTCGAGTACTTCCGCCGCGGCTCGGCGGCCAGCCGGCTGGGCCTCGCCCATATCCGCGAAGAAATGCTCGGCGCCCGCCACCTGCACGCCACCGGCATTCCGCCGGCACTCTCGGCGAGTGCCTGCGAACTGTCCCACGAACTGATGCGGCGCATGCGCGGCAAGGGCGCCAGCCTGTCCTTCGACCCCAACCTGCGGCCCTCGCTGTGGCCCAGCGAGCGCCGCATGATCGCCGAGATCAACGCCCTCGCCGCGCATGCCCACTGGGTCCTGCCGGGCCTGGAGGAAGGCCGCCTGCTCAGCGGCTGGCAGGAACCCGCGGATATCGCCGCGTTCTACCTGGACATGGGCGTCGACGCGGTGGCGATCAAGCTCGGCCCGAGCGGCGCCTACTATCGCGATGCCCACGGCGAGGGACTGGTCCCCGGCGTGCCGGTGGCGACCGTGGTGGACACCGTGGGCGCCGGCGACGGCTTCGCGGTCGGGGTGGTCAGCGCGCTGCTGGAAGGTCTGCCGCTGCCCGACGCGGTGGCGCGCGGCAACTGGATCGGCAGCCGCGCGGTACAGGTCCGCGGCGACATGGAGGGGCTGCCGAAACGCAGCCAACTGCTCGACCGCGAGCACCGCAAGAGCGCCTGAACCCGCCGCCCACGCGGCACCTGTTGCGACAAGAACAAGACAAGCTCAGGAGATACCCGACCATGACCATGCCTCGCCTCGCCAGCAGCCGCTGGTGGTACATCATGCCGATCGTTTTCGTCACCTACAGCCTGGCCTACCTGGACCGCGCCAACTACGGCTTCGCCGCCGCCTCCGGGATGGCCGACGACCTGCGGATCACTCCCGGGCTGTCCTCGCTGCTGGGCGCGCTGTTCTTCCTCGGTTACTTCTTCTTCCAGGTGCCGGGGGCGATCTACGCGGAAAAGCGCAGCGTCAAGAAGCTGATCTTCGTCAGCCTGATCCTCTGGGGCGGGCTGGCCACCCTGACCGGGATGGTCGCCAACGTCTACCTGCTGATCGGCATCCGCTTCCTCCTCGGCGTGGTCGAGGCGGCGGTGATGCCAGCGATGCTGGTCTACCTCTGCCACTGGTTCACCCGCGCCGAGCGCTCGCGGGCGAACACCTTCCTGATCCTCGGCAACCCGGTGACCATCCTCTGGATGTCGGTGGTCTCCGGCTACCTGGTGGAGCATTTCAGCTGGCGCTGGATGTTCATCATCGAAGGCCTGCCGGCGGTGATCTGGGCCTTCATCTGGTGGCGCCTGGTGGATGACCGCCCGCGCCAGGCCGCCTGGCTGAGCGGCTCGGAAAAACGCGACCTGGAAGACGCCCTGGCCGCCGAGCAGCAGGGCATCAAGCCAGTGAAGAACTACCGCGAGGCGTTCCGTTCGCCAAAGGTCATCGTCCTCTCGCTGCAGTATTTCTGCTGGAGCATCGGCGTCTACGGCTTCGTCCTCTGGCTGCCGTCGATCCTCAAGCACGGCGCCAACATCGACATCATCGAAGCCGGCTGGCTGTCGGCGCTGCCCTACCTGGCGGCGGTGATCGCCATGCTCGGAGTGTCCTGGGCCTCGGACCGGTTGCAGAAACGCAAGCGTTTCGTCTGGCCGCCGCTGCTCATCGCGTCCATCGCCTTCTACGGTTCCTACGCCCTCGGCAGCGAGCACTTCTGGCTGTCCTACGCCCTGCTGGTGCTGGCCGGGGCCTGCATGTACGCGCCCTACGGACCGTTCTTCGCCATCGTCCCGGAAGTCCTCCCGGCCAACGTCGCCGGCGGCGCCATGGCGCTGATCAACAGCATGGGCGCGCTGGGCTCGTTCTCCGGCTCCTGGCTGGTCGGCTACCTGAACGGCATCACCGGCGGGCCCGGGGCTTCCTATCTGTTCATGAGCGGAGCGCTGCTGCTGTCGGTGCTGCTCACCGTGTTCCTCAACCCGCACGCCGACAAGCGCGAGCCCGATGCCGCTCGCGCGCACGCCTCGCGGCGGGCGGCGCCGGCCCACCCCTGACCGACTCCGGAGCATCCGATGAAGAAAGTGGTTCTCTACAAACGTCTCTCCGCGCCCCTGATGGAACGCCTGCGCGAACGGGTCGAGGTGCTCCTGATCGAGGAGCCCGGCCGCGACGGCCTGGCCCGCTTGCGCGACGCCCTGCCCGAGGCCCACGGCCTGCTCGGCGCCAGCCTGCGCCTGGAGGCCGGACTGCTCGACCTGGCACCGCGACTGGAAGCCATCGCCAGCGTCTCGGTGGGCGTCGACAACTATGACATCGACTACCTCGACCGCCGCGGCATCCTCCTCAGCAATACCCCCGACGTGCTCACCGAGACCACCGCCGACACCGGCTTCGCGCTGATCCTGGCGACAGCCCGGCGGGTAGTGGAACTGGCCGGCTGGGTGCGCGCCGGGGAATGGAAGAAGAGCGTCGGCGCCGCCCAGTTCGGTACCGACGTGCATGGCAAGACCCTCGGTATCGTCGGCATGGGCCGCATCGGCGAGGCCCTGGCCCGGCGCGGGCACCACGGCTTCGGCATGCGCGTGCTGTACCACAGCCATAGCCCGAAGCCCCACGTCGAAGAACGCTACGCAGCGAGCTACCGCTCCCTCGACGCGCTGCTCGAGGAATCCGACTTCGTCTGCCTGACCCTGCCGCTGACCGCCGCCACCGAAGGCCTGATCGGTGCCGCGCAGTTCGCCCGGATGCGTCCACAGGCGATCTTCATCAACATCTCCCGTGGCCGGGTGATCGACGAGGCGGCCCTGATCGAGGCCCTGGCCCAGCGGCGGATCCGCGCCGCCGGCCTCGACGTGTTCGAGCGCGAGCCGCTGTCTCCCGACTCGCCGCTGCTGCGCCTGCCGAACGTGGTGGCCACCCCGCACATCGGCTCGGCCACCGAGGAAACCCGCGAAGCCATGGCCCGCTGCGCGGTGGACAACCTGCTGGCCGCCCTCGCCGGCGAGCGGCCGCTGAACCTGGTCAATCCTTCGGCCTGGGCGCGACGGCGAGGCGCCTGAAGGCCGCGCCGGGCCGACGCCCGGCGCGCCGTTCTGCTTCACTTGCCGGTATTGGCCTGCCTGAATCCTTGCTGAAACGTTTTTTCAACGTGACACATGAACTTATAATTAGCCTGCTAATCATTATCAGAAAGACGAAACCGTGATGATCCAGAGAGGACCCCACCATGCCCGATGACAAGGCCGTCAACGGCCGCCGCGACTTCCTGCGCAAGACCCTGACCGTGATCCCGGCGGTGACCCTGGCCGGCTATGGCGTCGGCCATGCCATGCAGACGCCCGCCGCCGAGCAGGACAAACCCCGCGAACGCTACCAGCCTCGCTTCTTCACCAACACCGAATGGGCTTTCGTCAACGCCGCGGTGGCGCGACTGATCCCCAGCGACGACAACGGTCCCGGCGCCATCGAGGCCGGAGTGCCGGAGTTCATCGACCGACAGATGGAAACCCCCTACGGGCACGGCGCACTCTGGTACATGCAGGGACCGTTCGTCACCGACGCCGCGCCGGAGTTCGGCCATCAGTTGAAGCTGGTGCCACGCGACATCTACCGGGTCGGCATCGCCGCCCTGGAACGCTGGAGCAAGGCCAACCAGGGCAAGCCGTTCGCCGAGCTGGAGCCGTCAGCGCAGGACGACATCCTGCAACGCCTGGAAGCCGGCCAGATCGACCTGCAGGACCTGCCGGCCAAGCTGCTCTTCGGCCAGTTGCTGCAGAACACCCGCGAAGGCTTCTTCTCCGATCCGCAGCACGGTGGCAATCGCGGCCTGGTGGGCTGGAAGCTGGTCGGTTTCCCCGGTGCCCGCGCCGACTTCATGGACTGGGCCGACCGTGGCGAGAAGTATCCCTTCCCGCCGGTGGCGATTTCCGGCGAGAGGGGCTGAACATGGCGACGACACTCAAACCGGTGGACGCGGTGGTGGTCGGCTTCGGCTGGACCGGAGCGATCCTGGCCAAGGAGCTGACCGAGGCCGGGCTCAACGTGGTGGCGCTGGAGCGCGGCGAGAACCGCGATACCTATCCCGACGGCGCCTACCCGAACACCCTCGACGAGCTGACCTACAACACACGCGGCAAGCTGTTCCAGAATCTCTCCAAGAGCACCGTGAGCATCCGCCACGGGATCAACGACACCGCGCTGCCCTACCGTCAGCTCTCCGCCTTCCTTCCCGGCGACGGCGTCGGTGGCGCCGGCCTGCACTGGTCCGGCGTGCATTTCCGGATCATGCCCGAGGAACTGCGCCTGCGCAGTCACTACGAGGAACGCTACGGCAAGAAATTCATCCCCGAAGGCATGACCATCCAGGACTACGGGGTCAGCTACGAAGAGCTGGAGCCGCACTTCGATTTCGCCGAGAAGGTCTTCGGCACCTCCGGCACCGCGCATACGGTCAAGGGCCAGGTGGTCGGCAAGGGCAATCCGTTCGCCGCCGACCGCTCGGACGACTTCCCGCTGCCGGCGCTGCGCCAGGTGTACTCCGCGCAACTGTTCCGCAAGGCCGCCGAGGAACTCGGCCTGCACCCCTACGACCTGCCGGCGGCCAACGCTTCGGGGCCCTGGACCAACCCCTACGGGGTGCAGATGGGGCCGTGCAACTTCTGCGGCTTCTGCAGCGGCTACGCTTGCTACATGTATTCCAAGGCCTCGCCGAACCTGAACATCCTGCCGGCGCTGCGCCAGACCCCGCTGTTCGAACTGCGCGCCAACTGCAACGTGCTCAAGGTCAACCTCGACAGCGACGGCAGGCAGGCCACCGGCGTGACCTACGTCGACGCCCAGGGGCGCGAGATCGTGCAGCCGGCGAAGCTGGTGATCATCAGTGCCTTCCAGTTCCACAACGTGCGCCTGCTGCTGCTCTCCGGCATCGGCAAGCCCTATGACCCGCGCACCGGCGAGGGCGTGGTGGGGAAGAACTTCGCCTACCAGAACATGGCCACCATCAAGGCGTTCTTCGACAAGGACGTGCATACCAACCCCTTCGTCGGCACCGGCGGCGGCGGCGTGGCGGTGGACGACTTCAACGCCGACAACTTCGACCACGGACCGCTGGGCTTCGTCGGCGGCTCGCCGATGTGGGTCAACCAGGCCGGCTCCAAGCCGATCGGCGGCCTCGCCGTGCCGCCCGGCACGCCGAGCTGGGGCAGCGGCTGGAAACAGGCGGTCAAGGACGCCTACACGCACACCGTGTCGATGGACGCCCACGGCAGCAACATGACCTACCGCGACAACTACCTCGACCTCGACCCGACCTACAAGGACGCCTACGGCCAGCCACTGCTGCGCATGACCTTCGACTGGAAGGACAACGAGATCCGCATGAGCCGCTACGTCACCGAGCACATGCGCAAGATCGCCGAGGCGATGAACCCGAAGGCCATCTCGGTGAGCGTCAAGAACTTCGGCGACCACTTCAATACACGGGTCTACCAGACCACCCACCTGCTCGGCGGGGCGATCATGGGCAGCGATCCGAAGACCAGCGTGCTCAACCGCTACCTGCAGAGCTGGGACGTGCACAATGTCTTCGTCATGGGCGCCTCGGCCTTCCCCCAGGGCACCGGCTACAACCCCACTGGGCTGGTGGCGGCGCTGGCCTACTGGTCGGCCAAGGCGATCCGCGAGCAATACCTGAAGAACCCCGGTCCGCTGGTGCAGGCATGAGGAGCGCAACGATGAAACCGACAGCCTTCCTCGCCCTCTCCGCCCTCGCCTGCGGCATCGCCCAGGCCGCCGCAGCGCCGGACCCGGCCCTGGTCAGGCAGGGCGAATACCTGGCCCGCGCCGGCGATTGCGTGGCCTGCCACACCGCCAGGGACGGCAAGCCGTTCGCCGGGGGCCTGCCGATGGAAACGCCGATCGGCGCGGTGTACTCGACCAACATCACCCCGGACCGCAAGACCGGCATCGGCGACTACAGCTTCGAGGACTTCGACCGTGCCGTGCGCCACGGCGTGGCCAGATCCGGCGACACCCTCTACCCGGCGATGCCCTACCCGTCCTACGCGCGAGTCAGCGAAGCGGACATGCGCGCCCTCTACGCCTACTTCATGCATGGCGTGGAGCCGGTGGAGCAGCCCAACAAGGCCAGCGACATCCCCTGGCCGCTGTCGATGCGCTGGCCGCTGGCATTCTGGCGCTGGACCTTCGCTCCCGAGGTGAAGGACTTCCAGGCCGCCGCCGGGCAGGACCCGGTGCTGGCGCGCGGCGCCTACCTGGTCGAAGGCCTTGGCCACTGTGGCGCCTGCCATACCCCGCGTGGGCTGGGCATGCAGGAGAAGGCCCTGGCGGCGAGCGATGGCGCGGCCTACCTGTCCGGCAGCGCGCCGCTGGAGAACTGGATCGCCAAGAGCCTGCGCGGCGACCACCGGACCGGACTGGGCAGTTGGAGCGAAGCCGACCTGGTCAGCTTCCTGCGCACCGGCCGCAGCGAGCGCAGCGCGGTGTTCGGCGGCATGTCCGACGTGGTGGTGCACAGCATGCAGTACATGACCGACGCCGACCTCACCGCCATCGCCCGCTACCTCAAGTCGCTGCCGCCGGCGGACCCCTCCGACCAGCCGCACGTCTACGACGAGAGCGTGGCCCAGGCACTGTTCCACGGCGACGACAGCAAGACCGGCGCGGCGCTCTACGTCGACAACTGCGGGGCCTGCCACCGCACCGACGGCAAGGGCTATGCGCGGGTCTTCCCGGCCCTGGCCGGCAACCCGGTGGTGACCGGCAGCGACCCGACCTCCCTGGTGCACATCGTGCTCAAGGGCGGCACCCTGCCGGCCACCCACCAGGCACCGTCGAGCTTCACCATGCCGCCGTTCGGCTGGCGGATGAACGACCAGGAGATCGCCGACGTGGTCAACTTCATCCGCACCAGTTGGGGCAACCAGGCGCCGAGCGTCAGCGTCGACGAGGTCAAGCGCCTGCGCAAGGACACCGGCGCGGCGGCGGTGGGCGACATTCCGCCGCCGGGACCGGCCGCGGCGGATCGCGGCTGAGCGCCAGGCCTCTGGCGAAACGCCATTCCAGCCCCTCTCCCGCTCGCGGGAGAGGGTTGGGGAGCGGGAGCGCGCCGTACCGGGCACGGCCCTCCTCCTTCACTCATCACCCAAGCGCACATGCCGCCCCAGCTCGTCGAACAACGCGACCACCGAGCGCAACGCCCGGCAGTCCGGACGGGTCAGCAGCCACAGGGCGCTGGCGCAGCCCTCGAGGTCGGCGTCCAGTACCCGCAGGCCGTCGCCGTCGCGCAGCAGGTAGGCGGGGATCGCCGCCAGGCCGAGGCCGGCGCGGGCCATCTCGGAGACCGCCAGCACGCCGTTGCAGCGGTAGGCCGGCAATACCCCGGGATAGTGTCGACGACGCCAGACCACGCTCGGGTGGTCGGGAAGGAAATCGTCCGGGGCGATCCAGTGCAGCATGGCGGGCTCCGTCGCGTCGCGGCCCTCCAGGTAGCGTTCGCTGGCGCAGAGCACGTAGCGCACCTCGCCGAGGTTGCGCCCGACCAGGTGTTCCGGCGGCGTGCGGGTCATGCGCAGGGCGATGTCGGCGTCGCGCCGGCTGAGGTTGGCAAAGTCGTTGGAGGTCGCCAGCTCCAGTTGCAGGGCCGGATAGCCAGGCATGAAGCGCGCCAGCGCCGGCAGCAGCAGGCCATGCAGGACGGCGTCGGAGCAGGTCAGGCGCACGGTACCGCTGAGCACCTCGCGCTCCAGTTCGAGGCCGATGCGCGCCGCCTCCAGCGCCTGTTCCGCCAGTTCTGCCTGCTGCGCCAGGCGGCGGGCGGTCTGGTTCGCCAGGTAGCCGCTGCGGCTCTTGTCGAACAACGCCTTGCCGAGGTTCTTCTCCAGCCGGCGGATGGCCCGGAAGACCGTCGACACATCGACCCTGAGCAACTCTGCGGCCCGCGCCAGGCTACCGCCGCGAACCAGGGCGAGGACCAGGGCAAGATCGGCATGGTCCAGGCGATATTGCAGCGGTGCATTCATCTTTTGCATTGGCGCCGATATCGAGTGCGGAAACGCAACTATAGAGTGAGCGCCAGGGCCCGCCAACCGGCGTGGCGAAACTGGAGCGAAAACGGATGTCCACCCCTCCCGCGGCGCCGCTGCGCATTGCCTTGGTCGGCGACCACGACCCGCACATCACCGCCCACCGGGCGATTCCCCTGGCCCTGCGCCTGGCCGGCGAGGCACTCGGCCTGGAGATCGCATTCGACTGGCTGGCCAGCGACCGCCTGCCCGCCGAGCCGGCGCTGGAGCGCTATGACGGGTTCTGGTGCGTGCCGGGCAGCCCCTATCGCGACGCCGACGCGGTGCTGCGCCTGATCGCCCATGCCCGGGGCCGGCGCCGGCCGTTCCTCGGTACCTGCGCCGGCTTCCAGCACACGATCCTCGAGTTCGCCCGCAACGCCCTCGGCTGGCAGGCGGCGACCCATGGCGAGGAGCATCCGCACAGCGACCAGGCGGTGATCGCCGCCCTGCCCTGCGCTCTGCTCGAAGCCCGCGAGGAAGTCCGCCTGCTGCGCGGCTCGCGCCTGGCCCTGGCGTATGCTGCCGACTGGATCGAGGCGGACTACCACTGCCGCTACGCAATCGCCCCGCGCTTCGCCGCGGAACTTACCGGCGGCGCACTGCGGGCCAGCGCCTGGAGCGCCGACGGAGCGATCCGCGCGGTGGAGCTGGAACAGCATCCGTTCTTCGTCGCCACCCTGTTCCAACCCGAGCGGGCAGCCCTGGCCGGCGTCCTGCCGCCACTGCCGAAGGCATTCGTCGAGGCGTGCCGGACGCAGCGCCGCGACCGCCCCCGGCGCGGCCCGACACCTTATTACGCAGTGATCTTCAGCTCCCATCGCAGCGCCGTCGACGACGGCTACGCCGAAGCGGCCGAGCGCATGCTGGAACTGGCCAGCCGCCAGCCGGGCTATCTCGGCGTGGAGTCGGTCCGCGGCGCCGACGGTTTCGGCATCACCGTCTCCTACTGGGACAGCGAGGCGGCGATCCGTGCCTGGAGCCGCCACGCGGAGCACCGCGACGCCCAGGCGCGCGGCCGGCGCGACTGGTACGCCGGTTTCAGCGCGCGGATCGCCCGGGTCGAACGCGAATACGCCTTCCCGGCTCAGCCGGACACCGCGCAGTCTCCGGCCTCGTCCTGAGCCAGCACCCGGAAGCAGGCCAGGGCCAGCAGCCAGGCCAGCCAGCCGGCGCCGACCGCGACGAGGAAACCGCTGGCGGCGCCGTAGCCCTCCACCACCCAACCGGCCAGCGCCGAGCCCAGGGCCATGCCGATGCCCAGCCCGGTGATGGCCCAGGTCAGGCCTTCGGTGAGGCGTGCCGGGTCCACCGCGCGCTCGACCAGGCCCATGGCCAGGATCATCGTCGGCGCCACGCTGAAACCGGCCACCAGCACGGTCAGGGCAAGCGCAAGGATGCTCTCCACCCCTAGCAGCGGCATCAGGCTCAGGGCCATCAGCGTAACCATGCTGAGCAATTGCCGGGAAAGCGCCAGGCGCCAGCGCAGCAGCCCGAACAGCAATCCCGCGAGACATGAGCCGACGGCATAGACCGACAACACCAGGCTTGCCGCAGCCTTGTTGCCGTGCGCCTCGGCGAAGGCCACGCTGACCACTTCCACCGCGCCGAAGATCACCCCGATGGCGGCCAGCACCAGCGCCAGCACGCGTACCGCCGGATAGGCCAGCGCGCTGCCGGCGCGGCGCCGCGGATGGGCATGCAGCGGCGGTTCGGTGCCGCGTTGCAGGCTGAACAGGCTCACCCCGGCGACCAGGAACAGCGTCGCCAGCAGCGGCCCCGCCTCGGCGAACCAGCCGACGCTGAGGCTCACCGCCAGCACCGGCCCGATGATGTAGCACACCTCGTCCATCACCGATTCGAAGGAAAACGCCGTGTGCAGCTTCGGCGAGCCCCGGTACAGCTCGGTCCAGCGCGCCCGCACCATGGCCGGCATGCTCGGCATCGCCCCGGCGAGCAAGGCGAACAGGTAGAGCCAGGCATTCGGCGCTCGATAGTGCGTACACAGCAACAGCGCGCTCATCGCCAGGGCGCTGGCCAGAGCGGCCGGGAGCAGCACCCGGCCCTGGCCGAAGCGGTCCACCAGGCGCGATACCTGCGGCGCGAGCAAGGCATTGCAGAACACGAAGGTGGCCGCCACGGTACCGGCCAGCCAGTAGTCGGCATGCACCTGGGAAAGCATGGTGACGATGCCCAGGCCGGTCATCGACAGGGGCATCCGCGCCAGCAGGCCGGCGGCTGAAAAGCCCTTGGCGCCGGGCGCGGCGAACAGTTCGAGATAGGGGTTGCTCATGGAAAGCCTCGGCTGGCCGGCTCCAGCGGAACCGGCGACGACGGGAGAAGACGAAATTAACATACGCAGCGTATGTCAAAAATCATGGAGACATACGCAGCGTATGTCAATTATCCTGAAGCCCCTTCGCCACCCGGAGACCTCGCATGGCCCGCAAGCCTCGCGCCGAGATGATCGAGGAAACCCGCGCCAAGCTGATCGACGCCGCGCGCCGAGCGTTCGCCGACAACGGCTACGCCGGCGCCTCGATGGACGACCTGACCGCCAGCGCCGGCCTCACCCGCGGCGCGCTGTATCACCACTTCGGCGACAAGAAAGGCCTGCTGGCCGCGGTGGTGCAGCAGATCGACGACGAGATGAACCTTCGCCTCGGCGCCATCCTGGCTGCCGGCGAGGACCTCTGGAGCGGCTTCCGTGCCTACAACCGGGCCTACCTGGAAATGGCCCTGGAAGCGGAAATCCAGCGCATCGTCCTGCGCGATGCCCCGGCCATCCTCGGCAGCCCCAGCAGCGAGGCCAGCCAACTGCGCTGCCTAAGCTCGATGACCGGGCAACTGCGCGAACTGATGGACAGCGGGCGGGTCCGCCGCACCGACGCCGAGGCCCTGGCCTGGCTGCTCAACGGCGCGCTGGTGGACGCCGCCCTGCGTATCGCCAACGCCGAACACCCGCCGGAGAGCCTGGCCAGGGCCTGCCAGGCCCTGGACGTGCTGCTCGACGGCCTGCTCATGGAGTGAAAAGCCAATGGACTACCGCATCAGAACCAGCCGCGACGAGGACGCCGCGCTGCTCCCGGCCATCGAGCGCTCAGCCGGGGAAAGCTTCCGCCTGCTGCCCGAGCTGGCCTGGATCGCCGACGCCGGGGTCGCCGGGGTGGACTTCCATCGCCGCCTGATCGAGCGCGGCAGCCACTGGCTGGCGGAAGACGCCGATGGCCAGCCGGTCGGTTTCCTCGCCGCCGAACGCTGCGCCGACGAGTTGCACATCGCCGAGTTGTCCATCGCCCAGGCCCACCAGCAACAGGGCCTGGGCCGCCGCCTGCTGGAGCGGGCGGTGACCTACGCCCACGCCAGCCACTGCCGGGCGCTGACCCTGACGACCTTCTGCGACGTGCCCTGGAACGCGCCGTTCTACGCACGCCTGGGCTTCCAGCGGCTGACCTGGCAGGAAGCCGGCGAGCGCCTGCGCGCGATCCTCGGCCACGAGCAGGAGATCGGCTTCGCCGCCGACAGCCGCTGCGCGATGCGCCTGCTGCTCTAGACGGCGGCAAGGGGCTTGACCAGCGGGTGGCGGGTGACGGTACAGTTGCCAACTGCAACAGGATGTTTCAGCACTGCCCCGGACGGGCTTCCGCTCTCCCTCTTCCCCAGTGTGCCCTTGCATGAGCAGTCAACGCCGAAACTACCGCTTCATCCTTGTCGTCACCCTGTTCGTCCTCGCCTCCCTGGCCGTCTCCGGACGGTTGGTCTATCTCCAGGTCCACGACCACGAATTCCTCGCCGACCAGGGCGACCTCCGCTCGATCCGCGACCTACCGATCCCGGTCACCCGCGGCATGATCACCGACCGCAACGGCGAGCCGCTGGCGGTATCCACCGAAGTCGCGTCGATCTGGTGCAACCCCAGGGAAATGGCCGCCCACCTCGACGAGGTGCCACGCCTGGCCGGCGCCCTGCACCGCCCCGCGGCGCCGCTGCTGGCCCAGCTCCAGGCCAACCCGAACAAGCGCTTCCTCTACCTCGAGCGCGGCCTGTCGCCGATCGAGGCCAGCGAGGTGATGGCCCTGGGCATAACGGGGGTACACCAGATCAAGGAATACAAGCGTTTCTACCCCAGTTCCGAGCTGACCGCGCAGTTGATCGGCCTGGTCAACATCGACGGCCGCGGCCAGGAAGGCACCGAACTGGGCTTCAACGACTGGCTGAGCGGCAAGGACGGAGTACGCGAGGTGGCGATCAACCCGCGCGGCTCGCTGGTCAACAGCATCAAGGTGCTGAAGACGCCCAAGGCCAGCCAGGACGTGGCCCTGAGCATCGACCTGCGACTACAGTTCATCGCCTACAAGGCGCTGGAAAAGGCCGTGCTCAAGTTCGGCGCACACTCCGGCTCGGCGGTCCTGGTGAACCCGAAGAGCGGGCAGATCCTGGCGATGGCCAACTTCCCCTCCTACAACCCGAACAACCGCGCCAGCTTCGCCCCGGCCTTCATGCGCAACCGCACCCTCACCGATACCTTCGAGCCGGGCTCGGTGATCAAGCCGTTCAGCATGTCGGCGGCGCTGGCCTCCGGCAAGTTCGACGAGAACAGCCAAGTCAGCGTGGCACCGGGCTGGATGACCATCGACGGGCACACCATCCACGACGTCGCCCGGCGCGACGTACTGACCATGACCGGGGTGCTGATCAACTCCTCGAACATCGGCATGAGCAAGGTCGCCCTGCAGATCGGACCCAAGCCGATCCTCGAACAGCTCGGCCGGGTCGGTTTCGGCGCGCCGCTGTCGCTGGGCTTCCCCGGCGAGAACCCGGGCTACCTGCCGTTCCACGAGAAATGGTCGAACATCGCCACCGCCAGCATGTCGTTCGGCTACAGCCTGGCGGTGAACACCGCCGAGCTGGCCCAGGCCTACTCGGTGTTCGCCAACGACGGCAAGCTGGTGCCGCTCAGCCTGCTCCGCGACAACCCGCAGAACCAGGTGCGCCAGGCGATGGACCCGCAGATCGCACGGCGCATCCGGGCGATGCTGCAAACCGTGGTAGAAGACCCGAAGGGCGTGGTCCGCGCCCGCGTGCCGGGCTACCACGTGGCGGGCAAGAGCGGCACCGCGCGCAAGGCCTCGGGCCGGGGCTACGCGGACAAGTCCTACCGTTCGCTGTTCGTCGGCATGGCGCCGGCGTCCGACCCGCAACTGGTGCTGGCGGTGATGATCGATTCGCCGACCAGGATTGGCTACTTCGGCGGCCTGGTCTCGGCGCCCACCTTCAGCGACATCATGGCCGGATCGCTACGCGCCCTGGCGATCCCGCCGGACAACCTGCAGGACAGCCCGGCCGTCGCCGACCGCCAGCACCACGGCTGACCGCTGCCTAGCCGTCGTGCTCGCGGCCCTCGGCGTCCAGCCAGTGCGCTCCCGGCCCCTCGGCGGACAGCTGGTCGCCGGGGTTGCGCAACGGGCAGGCCTGGAGCGACAGGCAGCCGCAACCGATGCAGCCGTCCAGTTGGTCGCGCAACAGCAGCAGCTTGTCGATGCGCTCGGTGAGATCCTCCTTCCACTGCGCCGACAGGCGCGCCCAGTCCGCCGCGCTAGGGCTGCGCCCGGCCGGCAGGGTCTGCAGGGCGCGAGCGATCTCCGCGAGGGGAATGCCGACCCGCTGGGCGACCTTGATCACCACCACCCGGCGTAGCGTCTCGCGACTGAAGCGCCGCTGGTTGCCGGCGTTGCGCTGGCTGCTGATCAGCCCCTTGGTTTCGTAGAAATGCAGGGCGGAGACCGCCACGCCGGCACGCCTGGCCAGTTCGCCGACGCTCAGTTCGCGGGATGCGCAGGAATTCTTCATGATTGGCTTGACCTCAAGTTTGCTTGAGGTTTTACCCTGGGCCGGCCCTCGACACAAGTCACCCGGAGTAACCCGCCATGCTCATCCCCTCCTCCTACTGCTGCACCGACGACCAGTGCCCGGCCGCTAGCGAGCGGTCGCCGTGCTACGCGCAACTCATCGATATCGAGGTGGAACCCGCCAGCCAGTTGTCGCTGGCGCTGGAACAGAACGCGCACCTGCAACGCCTGGAACGCTGCTTCAGGAACTGCCCGGGCTACCTGTCCGCCAGCCTGCACCCCAGCGAGGACGGCCAGCACGTGCTGAACTACACCTGCTGGCGTTCACGCGAGGACTGCGAACGCGCCTGGCAAGCCCGGGAGGACGCGCAAGGCCCGCTGAGCGCGGGCGTCTGGCGGCTGGGGGCGAAAAGCGTGCGTTTCGAGACCTTCCTGGTCGACGCCGAGGGCTGCTGAGCCCGCCGGCGCCGACGGCCCGTCTCAGAAGGACTTCGGCAGGGAGGCCATGTCGATCACGAAGCGATACTTCACGTCGCTGGCCAGCATCCGCTCGTAGGCCTGGTTGATCTGCTGGATCTCGATCATCTCGATGTCGCAGGCGATCCCGTGGGTCGCGCAGAAATCCAGCATTTCCTGGGTCTCGGCGATGCCGCCGATGGCCGAG
Organism: Pseudomonas sp. HMSC057H01; assembly: GCF_001836405.1. Taxonomy (NCBI): domain Bacteria; kingdom Pseudomonadati; phylum Pseudomonadota; class Gammaproteobacteria; order Pseudomonadales; family Pseudomonadaceae; genus Pseudomonas; species Pseudomonas sp. HMSC057H01. The sequence goes on from NZ_KV828383.1 coordinate 73,692, forward strand.
CCGGCGATCGAGCGGCGCCCCATCACCAGTTGCGCACCGTGCACCGCCGGCTCCAGCGGCTCGAGCAGGCCGACCAGCACGAGGGTGCCGTCGCGCTTGAGGGTCGCCAGGTAGGGATTGAGGTCGTGCTGGTGCGGCACGGTGTCCAGGATCAGGTCGAAGCGTCCGGCGACGGCGGCCATCCGCTGTGGGTCGGTGGAAAGGATCACCTGGTCGGCGCCGAGCCGCCGCGCTTCCTCTTCCTTGCCCGGCGAGCGGGTGAACAGGGCCACCTCGGCACCGAGCGCCCTGGCGAACTTCAGGCCCATGTGACCGAGGCCGCCCAGGCCGACCACCGCCACCCGGCTACCGGGGCCGATCTTCCAGTGACGCAGTGGCGAGTAGGACGTGATCCCGGCGCACAGCAGCGGCGCCGCCGCCTTCGGATCGAGTCCCTGGGGAATGCGCAGGACGAACCTGGCCGAGACCACGATGCGCTCCGAGTAGCCGCCGAAGGTCGGCAGGCCGTCGTGGCGGTCGCGGCCGTTGTAGGTCAGGGTCGGGTATTCCGCGCAATACTGCTCCAGGCCCTCGGAGCAGGCGGCGCAGTGCCGGCAGGAGTCGACCATGCAGCCGACGCCGACCAGTTCGCCGACCGCGAAACCGCTCACCGCCTCGCCGACGCTGGCGACCCGGCCGATGATCTCGTGGCCCGGCACCAGCGGGTACAGGCTGTTGTGCCATTCGTTGCGCGCCTGATGGAGGTCCGAGTGGCAGACGCCGCAGTAGAGGATGTCGATCACCAGGTCGTCGGCGCGCGGCGCGCGGCGTTCGAAGCGATGGGCGGCCAGCGGGGCGCTGGCGGACTGGGCGGCGTAGCCGCGGATCTGTAGGGTCATCGGTGTGTCCTCTTCGCAGGATGGCGGGCCGCGACGACCTTTTGGCGGCGGTCCGTTCGGGGGGCAATTGTTCGCCGGATGGGCGCCGCCGCAGAATGTCCATTCCTGTCGAAGCCTTGCCCATTCGTGCCGATGTTGCGTCCCGCCACTGCCCAGGCGCGCGCGGGGTTGCTACGTTTGCCTCCCCTCCTGGAGAAACAGCCAAGGCATGAGCACTACTTCCACCGACATGGCGTCGCTGATCACCACCCTGCAAGGCGAACCGGGTTTCGACGCCACCCGCATCCCCGGCGTCCGCCTGATGCGCGCCGAACAGGCCTATCCGCGCAGCCCGGTGTTCTACGAGCCGCGCATCTGCATCCTCGCCCAGGGCCAGAAGATCGGTTTCCTCGGTGGCGAAACCTACCGCTATGACGCCGAACGCTACCTGGTGATGTCGGTGCCCCTGCCGTTCGAATGCGAAACCCACGCCTCCGCCGCCGAGCCCTTGCTGGGAGTGAGCGTCGACGTGGAAATCGGCACCTTGAAGGAACTGCTGCTACAGATGGAAGAGGCTCCCGGCAGCGACGACGACAACGAACTGGCGCCCAGCGCGCCGATGGCTTCGGTACCGCTGGACGCGGGGATGGCCGATGCGGTGATGCGCCTGCTGCGCTGCCTGCAGAGCCCGCTGGACAGCCATATCCTCGGCCCGCAACTGGTCCGCGAGATCATCTTCCGCGCCCTGCGCAGCGAGCAGGGCAACGCCCTGCGTGCGGTGGCCGGCCGGCACAGCGGCTACGGGCGCATGGCCAGGGCCCTGCGGCGCATCCACACCGACTACGCCAGTGCGCTGGACATCGACACCCTGGCTCGCGAGGCGAACATGAGCGTGTCGACCTTCCACCACAACTTCAAGGCGATGACCTTCACCTCGCCCCTCCAGTACCTGAAGAGCGTGCGCCTGTACAAGGCCTGGAGCCTGATGGTGCAGGACGGGCTGAACGCCAGTACCGCCGCCAACCAGGTCGGCTACGAGAGCCCCTCGCAGTTCAGCCGCGAGTTCAAGCGCTACTTCGGGCGCACGCCGAGCGAGGAAGTCCAGGCCGCCCGCCGCTAGCCGGCAGGATCGGGGGCGCTTGCAATACATACGGATGTCCGTATATTCGGCTTTCCATATATTCAGGAAGGCCCAGCGATGCCCAGCCCCGCCGAAGTGTTCAAGTGCCTGGCCGACGAGACGCGCGTTCGCGCCACCCTGCTGATCGTCGACCAGGGCGAACTGTGCGTCTGCGAACTGATGTGCGCCCTCGCCGACAGCCAGCCGAAGATCAGCCGCCACCTGGCCCAGTTGCGCAGTGCCGGGCTGCTCCTCGACCGTCGCCAGGGCCAGTGGGTGTATTACCGCCTGAACCCTGCGCTGCCGGCCTGGATCCACGAAGTCCTGCAAGTGACCCTGCGGGCCAACGGCGACTGGCTGCAAGCCGACGCCGCGCGCCTGCGCGACATGGACGGCCGCCCGCAGCGCGCCTCCGCCTGCTGCCAATAGCGCGAGCCGCCCCATGCTGATCGCCTTCGCCATCTTCCTGTTCACCCTGGTCCTGGTCATCTGGCAGCCCAGGGGCCTCGGCATCGGCTGGAGCGCCAGCATCGGCGCCCTGCTCGCCCTGGCGCTGGGCAGCGTCGCGCCGGGCGACATCCCGACCGTCTGGAACATCGTCTGGAATGCGACCGCCACCTTCATCGCGGTGATCGTCATCAGCCTGCTGCTGGACGAGGCCGGCTTCTTCGAATGGGCCGCGCTGCACGTCGCGCGCTGGGCCGGCGGCGACGGCCGGCGCCTGTTCGCCTTCTGCGTGCTGCTCGGCGCGGCGGTCTCGGCGCTGTTCGCCAACGACGGCGCGGCGCTGATCCTCACGCCCATCGTGATGTCGATGCTGCTGGCCCTGCGCTTCAGCCCGGCGGCGACCCTGGCCTTCGTCATGGCGGCGGGCTTCATCGCCGACAGCGCCAGCCTGCCGCTGGTGGTCTCGAACCTGGTGAACATCGTCTCGGCCGACTACTTCGGGCTCGGCTTCGGCGAGTACGCCGCGGTGATGTTGCCGGTAAACCTGGTGAGCGTCGCGACCTCCCTGCTGGTGCTGTTCCTCTATTTCCGCCGCGACCTGCCGCCGGTCTATGCGCTGGAGCAATTGAAGCCGCCGCGGGCGGCGATCCGCGACCGCGCGACCTTCGTCGTCGGTGGCTGGATGCTGCTGGTCCTGCTCGCCGGGCTGTTCGCCCTGGAGCCGCTGGGCGTCCCCGTCAGCGCGGTGGCCGCGACCTGTGCGGCGCTGCTGCTGGCGGTGGCCGGGCGCGGGCGGGTGATCTCGACCCGGCGGGTGCTGCGCGAAGCGCCCTGGCAGATCGTGGTCTTCTCGCTGGGCATGTACCTGGTGGTCTACGGCCTGAAGAACGCCGGTCTCACCGACCTCCTGGCGCAGCTCCTGAACCGCCTGGCCGAGCACGGCGTATGGGCGGCCGCGCTGGGTACCGGACTGCTTTCCGCCGCCCTCTCGTCGGTAATGAACAACATGCCCAGCGTGCTGCTCGGCGCCCTGTCGATCCAGGCCAGCGACACCGCCGGCGCGGTGCGCGAAGCGATGATCTACGCCAACGTCATCGGCTGCGACCTGGGGCCGAAGATCACCCCTATCGGCAGCCTGGCGACGCTGCTCTGGCTGCACGTGCTGGCGCGCAAAGGCATGCGCATCACCTGGGGCTACTACTTCAGGGTCGGCGCCCTGCTGACCCTGCCGGTCCTGCTGGCGACCCTTTCGGCCCTGGCCCTGCGCCTGGCCATCTGACGGCCGCCGGCGACGGCGGCAGGAGCATCCCATGCGAGTCCTGTTCATGTGCACGGCCAACAGTTGCCGCAGCATTCTTTCCGAAGCCATGTTCAACCACCTGGCCCCGCCGGGTTTCGAGGCATGCAGCGCCGGCAGCCAGCCCAGCGGGCGGGTGCATCCGCGCAGCCTGGCGACCCTCGAACAGGCCGGCATCGCCACCCACGGCCTGTACAGCAAGGGCAGCGAAGCCTTCGAAGGCGCACCGCCGGACATCGTCATCACCGTTTGCGACGCCGCCGCGGGGGAAGCCTGCCCGCTGTATCTCGGCGCAGCGCTGAAGGCCCATTGGGGCCTGGCCGATCCCTCCGCCCTGGATGGCGACGAAGCCCTGCGGGATGCGGCGTTCCACGCCACCCTGGCACGCATCGAACAGCGTTGCAGAGCCTTCCTCGGCCTGCCCTTCGCTACCCTGGATCGCGACCAGCTCAAGCGTGAGCTGGAGCGCATCGGCTCGCTCTGACCGGAGGAAGCATGTCCGAACAACTACCCAACCTCGATCCCGCGCTGCTCGGCGACCCGCCCCCCGTCTCCGGGCACAGGCCGCGCATCCTCCTGCTCTACGGCTCGACCCGCGAGCGCTCCTTCAGCCGCCTGCTGGTGCTGGAGGCCGCACGCCTGCTCGAACGCTTCGGCGCCGAAACGCGGATTTTCGACCCTTCCGGGCTGCCATTGCCCGACGATGCACCGCTGGAGCATCCCAAGGTCCGCGAGTTGCGCGACCTGGTGCTGTGGTCGGAAGGCCAGGTCTGGTGCTCGCCCGAACGCCACGGTGCGCTGTCCGCGGTATTCAAGGCGCAGATCGACTGGATTCCCCTGGCACTCGGGGCGGTGCGCCCGACCCAGGGCAAGACCCTGGCGCTGATGCAGGTCTGCGGCGGCTCGCAGTCGTTCAACGTGGTCAACCAGTTGCGCGTGCTGGGTCGCTGGATGCGCATGTTCACCATCCCCAACCAGTCCTCGGTTCCCAAGGCCTACCTGGAGTTCGACGAAGCGGGCCGGATGAAGCCATCGCCCTACTACGACCGGGTGGTCGACGTGATGGAGGAGTTGTTCAAGTTCACCCTGCTCCTGCGCGAGCGCACGGACTTCCTGGTGGACCGCTATTCGGAGCGCAAGGAAAGCGCCGAGCAGCTTTCCGCGCGGGTCGACCAGCGTTCGCTCTGAACCGCGTCCGCCTCACTCGCGCCCCGGCGGATGGCCGAAGCGCGCGCGGTAGGCATGGGTGAAGTTTTCCGGACTGGAGTAACCCAGGCGATAGGCTATCTGCGCGATCTGCCAGCGACCCTCGCGGACCATCTGCCGGCCGATCTCGAGACGCCGGTCGCGGACGTACTGCAACATCGAGCGACCGAACTCGTTCCTGAAGATCCGCCGCAGGGTGGTTTCGCCGACCCCCAGTTGGCGCGCCAGTTCGAGGCTGGCCGGCGGCTCACCGAGGTTCGCCTCCAGCAGGCGGCGCGCTTCGTGGGCCAGGTCGCGCTGGGCGCGTGGGGTGCGCGCGCGACGAAGGTCCGCGCCACCCAGGTAGGCGGCCAGCTCCACCAGCAGGCCCAAGGTCAGGCTCTCTTCGTGCAGGCGTCCGAGGGCGCCGCGGTATGGATTCTGGTAGAGGCGCTCGAACAGGGCGGTGATGGCGCCGCAACGGGACAACTGGGTGAAGCTCGCGCCGTCGCCCTTCAGCCGCGCCAGCGGCCGCAGGGCGCCATCGCCGGTTTCCAGTTCCTCCTCCAGGTAGCTGGCGGCGATCCGCAGCCCACCCAGGCGCACGCGGCTGCCCGCCGGCAGGATGTCGAAGGCTTCCATCGGCTCGCCGGTGCCGAGCACCGAAGGACCGCCCAGGTTGTACAGATAAGGCTCGCCGCCGTCGACGCTGTGCCGCCACTGGCCGTCGAACATCTGCACGATGCACAGGCCTTCCGGCAGCACCTTGTGGGTTCGCAGCGGCTCGGTGAAGCTCAGGTCGCAATCGAAATACTGCATCGACGGGCGCACCGTCCGCGCCTGGTAGTGACCGGTGGCGCTGCCGAGCATTTCGCGCGCGTCGAGGATCTGCGACTGGCACAGGGGCGAAGGAGCGTCGAAATAAAGCTCCGTGTCGTGGTAGGGATTCCAGCTTTCCATGGCGTAGGTATCGGTGGGACGCAACCATCTGAACCGGTTCAGGCAGCGGCTTTCCAGGATGGTTCCGTGCGCTGATCGAACCGAACCTGTGGGCGACGACACTTTTCCTGTGAGCGGCGGCCGCCTCGGTTGTTCATGGTCCGAGCCTGTATTAATAGATGCGCCCCTTTTACATCGCGTTGCCAAAGGGGGCGAGAATGATAGCAAAGTGGACTGCGGCGCTGCTGATGGGCGCGCTGGCGTGGGGATCCTGCACGGCGCAGGCCGAACAGGCGCGGCCGCCAGTCGCCGACAAGGTGGTGGCCTATCAGGGCCAGCAGGGGCTCAAGGTCTGGACCCTGCGTATCGGCGAAGCGGCGGCCGGCGAAGCGCTGTTGCAGGTCGAAGGTCTGGACCACGACTGGGACCGCCTGATCCACAAGGTAAAGGTGGAAAAGAGCGCCAGGGACAGTCGCTACTCCACCGAACTGAACGGCAGCAAGTATGTGATCCTGATCGTGCGCGACGGCTGGGGCGAGCTCTACCTGCCCGGCGAACAGCAGACGCGGCAGGTCGCCTATAGCGAGTCGCTGTCATCCGCAGGCGAGCCCCAGGCATTCCTGACCGACTACCTCGAGCAGAAATAAACGCGGATGAGCCACGATACGCTGCGGGTAAGGCTGCTCGCGTTCCTCTTCCTGATTCCCCTGGCGCTCTACGCCTGGTCCGCCGTGCAGGCCTTCCGGGTCGACTCGACCCTGCGCGACGAACAGTTCATGCGCGACTGGAGCGCCTCGGCGCGCAACGACCCGGACGCCGCCGACGCCATTCCCCGTCACCTGTTCCGTCCGGCCTATGGCGTCGAAGGTCATCTTCACCAGTTCGCCGAAGACGCCGAGGCCATCCGCCGCGACCATCCTTGGCTGGCTCTGCGCGGCTGGCTGGCCGCTATCGGCAAGCTCTGCGCGCTGGCGTCGGCGCTGGTCGCGGCCGCCTTGCTGGCGAGACTGGAATACGACGGGCGCCGCTCGATGCGCTCGCAAGCCTACCTGCTCGGCCACCTCGCGCCGGCCTGGCGGCGCCTCGGTCGACTGGTCCCGTTGCACGCCGGCCTGCTGGTCGCCGCCCTGGCCAGCCAGTTGCTCTACGAAGCGCTGTGGAGCTACAGCCACTGGCACAGTCACGGTTTCGTCGCCCTGCTCTTCTCACTGCCGCTGTGGCTGCTGTTCCTCGGCGGCCTGCTCATGCTGCGGCGCCTGCGCCGCGAACTGCTGCCGCTGGAGGAACCGGTGCTCCACCTGCTCGGCCGCGAACTCGACCGCGTCGCCGCGCCCGGCCTCTGGCAATGGCTGGGACAGATCGCCGACCGCGCCGGAGCGCCGCTACCGGACCATGTCGTCACCGGCATCGAGCACTGCTACTTCGTCACCCAGGCCAAGGTCCTGCTGGCGCCCCGCGGCATTCCGCTGGAGGGGCGTACCCTGTACATCCCGCTGACCTACGCCACGGTCATGAGCGAGGCCGAAAGCGCCGCGATCATCGGCCACGAACTGGGCCACTTCGCCGCCGGCGACACCGCCCACGGCGCCTCCCTGTCGCTCCTGCAGCGGCAGGTGCGCCTGCGCATCGAACGCATCGCCGCACCCGAGGATGGGCGTGTCGGCCTGCTCGGCAAGCCGGGCCTGTGGGCCGCGCTGTACTTCCTCGAACGCTTCGAGCGCGCCTACCTGCACTGGAATCGCCACCAGGAACTGGCCGCCGACAAGGTCGGGGCGCGGGTAGCCGGCGCGCGGGTCTTCGCCATCGCGCTGCTACGCACCTGCGCCCTGGCAGGACTGATCGAACGCCTGCTGGCCAGCCCGCAGACGCGCAACCTGGTGCATGCGCTGACCGACCATCTGCGCGGGAACTCCCTGGAACTGGACGAACAGGACAGCGCGCGCCGCCTGGAACACCCCTTCGACAGCCACCCGCCGACCTACCAGCGGATCGCGGACCTTTCCCTGGCGCTCGACGACGACCTGCTGCGACAGGCAAGGCGCATCGTCAGCGCCGACGACACGCAGTGGCTCAACCGCCTGCTCGATGCAGGCCACGGGGAAAGCCGATGATCCCGCCGGGCGCGCAAGCACCCTGCCCCGCCGGGGCAAGGGACGACGAAGCCACGCGGTTGCGGCGCTTCGTCGCCAGCGTTCCCAACCGGATAAGCATCGGCGCCGCCCGTGGCGCGGCGCCGCTGTCCGCCCTGCTCGGCCTGCTGCTGCTTGGCGGCGCCTGGACCTTGCGCGACCACCCCGGTCCCGGGCATGAGGCGGCGGCGCTGTGCCTGCTGGCGGCGGCCGCCCTCCTCATGTGCCTGGCCTGCCTGCAGCGCAACGCCAGGAACGCGCCGTTCCTCGTCCTCGGCCAGGGGCGCCTGCGCGCCCGCAGCCTGTCGGCGCCGCTGGACCTGCTGGAGGTCGCCGACCTGCGCCTGGAGGACGGGGTCTGGTTCTCCGCGATAGTCCTCGAACTGCACGGCAAGGCACTACCGGCGCCATCCACGCGCCCGCTCGACCCGTTCGCCGCGCGTGCCGTCAGCGAATGCCGGGACGGCCCACAGGTTCGCCTGCTGTCCCCCGGCTGGCGCCTCAACGGTCGCAACCTGTCACTACTGGAAGCCGCGGAGGTCATCGACCTCTACCTGGACATCGCCCACGCCCAGGCCCGGCTCCGCCAACTGGGCGAGATCCCGCCCAGTGCTTCCTCTTCACTCCCAACTCCAAGGATATTTTCATGAGCAACCAGGAACCCCGGGACCTCGTCTCCAACCTCGCCGAAACCCTCGGTGCCGAACACGAAGAGCTGAACCAGGCGAAGACCGCCGAGGTCATCGCCCACCTGGAGCGGGTGATTGCCAACGTACCCCCGGCCACCGAGTTCACCAATACCCGCAAGTACGTGGTGCTGGGTCCGCTGCTGAGCATCGTGCCCTTCATCATGACCGGCATGTGGTTCTCCCAGGGCAAGCCGGGGGTCGGCGTCGTCGGCTTGCTGCTCGGCCTGTTCGGGCTGTTCCTCGGCTACCAGCATCGCAACTCCGGCAAGACCCCCTTCATGCGCCTGACCCGTACCCAGCTCTGGGCCGACAGCCTGTCGGCTCCGGTCGAGCTGGCCGACGTCATCGATTTCAGCGTCAAGGCCGACATGCTGCAAACCACCCAGACCCTCCACCTGCGGCCCGAAACGCCGCTGCCGACCCATCGCGCCGTACGCCAGGTGTTCGCCTCCCAGGCCATGGCTTTCAAAGGCAAGGACCCGCGCATCACCATCATGTCGGCCGGCCTGCAGAGCGACGGCAAGAAGCTGGACTGCGACGACATGGCGGCGATCCTCGACGCCTACATCCAGGCCGCCCACGCCCAGCGCTACCTGCAACAACTGCGCAGCCAGGGCTGAGTGAAGGGCACGGTCCATCCGCGAAGGCTGCTGCTTTGCCTGGTGCTGGTTCCAGCGCTGCTGGCGGGGCTCGGCGCCTGGCAGTCCTGGCGCGCCGAGCAGCAGGCCGAGCGACTGGGCGCCGCGCAGCAGCGGGTCGAGCGCGCGCTCGCCGAAGCGCGGGCGCTGCCGCCGAGGGCCAGCGTCCGGGTCGACGGCCGGGCCTATGTGCGCGACCTGGCCCTGGCGCGGCTCGACGAGCAACTCGCCGACACACGAAGCGCACAGCGCCTGAATCGCTTCGCCGCCGTCCTCGCCGATAGCGGAGCCTGCCTGGCGGCGCTGGTCGCCGTGCTGGGAGCCGTCTCCCTGGCCGGCATCGCCGGCGCCGCACGCAGCGCACTGCGCTCGCGTCGCTGCCTGCTCCTGTGGTTCGAGCTGGGCCGACGCCTGCTGCCCTGCCTGCTCCTCGCCCAGATCGGCCTGCTCGCCCTGGCCCTGGCCTGTGCCGGAACGTTCGAGATCCTCGGGCTATGGCGGGTCGGCCAGGTTCCGGTCAGCGAAGGACGCACTCAACTGAGCGTGGCGCTGATCCTTCTCGGCCTGCTGGCGTCGGCGTGGCAAATGCTGGCGAAGATCAGCCGCTTGCGCCTGCGCCCGGCGCCGGCCCTGGATGTCATCGGCCGCCGGCTGGGCGAAGAGGATGCACCGGAACTCTGGACGCTACTGCGCGAGCTGGCGGCGCGCCTCGACACGCCAGCCCCGCAGCACCTGTTGGTAGGTCTCTGCGACGGCTTCTACGTGACCGCCAACCGCGTCTGCCTGCAACCTTCCGGCGAGCATCTGGAAGGACGCAGCCTATACCTCTCGCTACCGTTGCTGGGCCTGCTGGACCGCGCCGAACTGAGTGCAGTGATCGCTCACGAACTGGCCCACTTCGCCGGCCGCGACGCCCATTACAGCCTGCGCTTCCTGCCGATCTACCAGGGCGCCGCGAGCCAACTGGCCGCCATCGAGGAGCAGGAAGCCAACGTCTTCGAACGTGCGGCACTGGAACCGGCGCGACTGTTGGCCGGGTACTTCCTCGAACGTTTCGGCCTCGCCGTGAACCACTGGAGCCGCCTGCGCGAATTCGCCGCCGACCGCCGCGCCGCACAACTGGCCGGTGCGCCGGCGATGGCCTCGGCCCTGCTGCGCAGCGCGGCGGCCGGCGCGCCGATACGGGCGTTCCTCGAACACTGCCTGCTCGCTCCGGCGCGCGCGCCGGACAACCTGGTGGACGCCATCCACGTCTACCTGGGCCAGTCCGGCCTGGAAGCACCGGACCCCGGGGCGGAGGGACTCCAGGTCCATCCGCAGGATACCCACCCTCCGCTGGGCCTGCGCTGCACGGCGCTGGGAGAGAGCTTCGAACGCACCTGGGCCGGGACCGCCGGCCGGGCCGTTCCGACACGACCGCCGAGCCAGGCGCTGAGCGTCTGGTTCGGCGCCCCCCTGGCGTTGAGCCGAGCGCTCAGCGCCGACCTGCTCGGCAAGACCTGTGAGAATCCCCATGCAAGAAACTGACGAAACCCTCGACGAACTGCCGCCGCTGGAAGCCCGCTGCGAGATCCGCGAGGTCTCGCGGGGCACCGCCTGCGTTGCCCTGCTCGCTGGCCTGGTGGCTGGCGCCACCGGTCTCTGGCTCGCTTCGCTGCCCCACGCCTGGCGCCTGGCCAGTGGCCAATGGCTGTTCTGGCTGCCAGCCGCGCTGCTGCTGGGCGGCGGCCTGTACGCCTGCCTGGCGGGCGTGTTCCTCTACCGGCGCCACGGCCAGGTCGCGCTCACCCTGACCCCGGAGAGCATCACCTTCGCCAACGCGCCGCAGGTGCCGATGTACACCTTCCAGTCGCTGGAGATCGAGCGCGGGCGCTGGTTGGAACTCACCTTCGCGACCACCTTCGATTGCACGGCACCGCGCTTCGACAGCCATGCCCGTTTCGACCCGCGGGCTTTCGCCCGCCCCGAAGCCCGTGCGGTGGCCGGAGGCAAGCGGGTCAAGCTGGCACTCTGCGGCGCCGCGCTGAACGGCCAGAAAATGGAACTGGAGCCGCTCGCCCGACTGATCTACCGGTACATCCTCGCCGGCCATCGCCAGCGCGCCCTGCAACATCATCGCGCGCCCGGGAGCGACGGCAGCGGGGCCTGAAGCGAGCAACACTCAGGCTGCGCGCTGGCGTTGCCAGTCCACCGCGGCTTTCAGGCGCGCCACCACCTTGCGCACGAAGAGCGGGTCGTCCGCCACGCAGAGTTCCGCGCTGACCCACTCCGGCCAGCCGGCCCCCTGGCGTTCGCGGGCACCCAGCAGGCGCTCGACTTCGTCGCGCACGGCGCGCTCCAGGCGTTCGCTGGCACGATTGCGGGACAGGTGGAGGCGCAGGCAGGCCTGTTTCTCGCGCTCCAGGGCGCGGCGTCGGGACAGCGGCAGTTCGGCAAGGTTGTGGCTCATGATCGGTGCTCCTTGTCGCGCAGGCAGGCGATTTCCGATTACTGTACATTCATACAGTAATCGGAATTGACGACGCTGACAAGGGCTGGCCGGGTAGCTCGAACAAGCGCATCCGGCACTTCAGAACTGGTATTCGACCCCGGCTCCCGCGTACCAGGACAGCCCGGGGGCCGCTTCGTAGTAACGCCGGTTGCCGTCGCCGACGATGACCGAGCCGACGTACTGGCGGTCGAACAGGTTGTCCAGGCGCACCAGCTGGTGGAAGGTCCAGGCCCCCAGGCGCTGTTCGAAGCGGGTGCGCCAGTTGAATACCGCATAGCTCGGCGCGGCCTTTTCGCTGTTGCTGTCCTCGACGTAGACCTGGCTGCGGTACATGCCTTCCCAGCCCATGCTGATGCCCTCCACGGGCTTCCATACCAGTTCGCCGAACAGGCTGCTTGCCGGCACGCCCGGCAGGTGCTTGCCCTTGCCGATGGTCTTGCCGCCGGCCTCGAAATCCGAATCGTAGGTGGCGGATAGCCGGGTATAGGCCAGGTTGGCGTTCCAGTGCTCGCTCAGTTCGCTCTCCACGCCCAGTTCGAAGCCGCGGCGCAGGGTCTTGCCGGCGTTCTGGTAGCTGGTGCGACCGCCGAGGGAGCTGGCGACGACGATCTCGTCCTCGGTGCGGATCTGGAAGATCGCCGCGTTGACCCGCGTATTGCCCCACAGGCGCGCCTTCAGACCGGCTTCGTACTGGCTGCTGGTGGCCGGCTTGAGGCCGAAGTTGAAGACGTCCGGCGCGTTCGCCGCCACCGGCGCATAGGCCATCTCCGCCTGGGTCGGGGTCTCGAAGCCCTTGCCGGCGCTGAGGTAGCCGTGCAGGTCGGGGGTGAAGGCGTACATCACCGAGAACGACGGGGTGTTCTTCCGGTAGCGCCGCGAGCCGCTGGCATCGCCGTTGCTCAAGTAGCGGTCGTCGACCTCCATCTTCATGGTGCTGTGGCGCACCCCGGCCTGCAGGGTCCAGGCGTCGATGGCCCAGCTCGCCTGCAGGTAGGGATCGAGGCTGGTGGCGGTGTCCACCTCGTCGCGGCGCAACTCGCCCTTCACGCCGAGCTGGTCGCCGTTGAAGTTCTGGTAGCCGCGACGGTCGTCGCGGCTCTGGTCGTAGTCGAGGCCGACGGTCAGGTTCAGCTCGCCCGGCGCCTGGCGTACCGGTTGCAGCCAGCGCACGGTGCCGCCGTGGAAGTCGCGGTCGAAGTCCACCACGCCGCCGCCACGCTGACTGTTGGAGACCACCCCCTTGGGGATCGACAGGTACTGCACGACACTGCGCTTGCCCACGTAGGCGTTGACCTGCAAGGTCGCCTCGCCGAAGTAGCGCTCGTAGTTCATCCCGGCCTGCTGGTGGTCGATGCTCTTGCGCGTGTCGTACAGCTCGGCGTTGGCGGTGACGGAGCGCGGGTCGTGCTTGTAGGCGTCCCAGGTCTGCCCCAGCGGATCTTCAGTGTCGTTCTGTTCCAGGCTGCTGTAGATCAGCGCCAGGCGGCTGTCGGCGTCGGGCCTGAAGTTGAGCTTGGCGAAGGTCTGGTCGCGGCGCGCGGCGCTGTGGTCGCGGTAGCCGTCGGTGTCCATCCGCGAAGCATCCACCAGGAAACCGACCCCGTCGCCCTCGCCTTCCGTGTACAGGTGGTTGCGGCTCAGGCCATCGCTGCCGACGGTGGTTTCCGCGCCGACCCGCGGGGCGCCCTGGCCGTCGCGGGAGAACATCTGGATCACCCCGCCGGCGTTGCTGCCGTAGATCGTCGAGGCCGGCCCGCGCAGTACCTCGATGCGCTCGGCGACGTCGAGGTTGAGGGTCGCGGCCTGGCCCTGGCCATCCGGCGTGCTGGCCGGGATGCCGTCGGCGAGCAGCTTCAGCCCGCGGATACCGAAGGCCGAGCGGGCGCCGTAGCCGCGCGAGGAGATTTGCAGGTCCTGGGCGTAGTTCTGGCGGTTCTGCACCACCAGGCCGGGTACCCGCGGCAGGACTTCGGAGAGGTTGATGCCGAGCTGGCCGTCGGCGATCTGCCGGCGCTCGATGCTATCCACCGAGAACGGCAGGTCGAAGGTGTCGCTGGGGTTGTAGCTGCCGGTCACCACCATGGGTTCGAGGCTGCGTCGCTCCTCGCCCTGGACGGCGCAGGCGATGGCCAGGCCGCAGAGCGCGAGGGAGCCGGGCAACAGGTGGGAGACGAAGCTGGGACGGGGTCGGGACGGCATGCAGGGTTCCGCGGATCGCAAGGTATCGAAGGGGCTTTGCCAAGGGCGGGAACGCGCCTCCCCTTGGCAAAGCCCCTTCCGGGCCGAAGCCCGGAAGGCCGGGAGCCGGCTGTGGGCTCCCGGTGGACGGGTCATTGCCTGGGCAGGGCGTAGGCGATGATGTAGTCGCCCATGCGGGTGCCGAAGGAGCCGTGTCCGCCAGCGACGATCAGCACGTACTGGCGACCGTCCTTGCCGGTGTAGCTCATCGGCGTGGCCTGGCCGCCGGCCGGCAGGCGCGCCTGCCAGAGCTGCTTGCCGTCCTTCACGTCGTAGGCGCGCAGGTACTGGTCGAGCGTGCCGCTGAGGAAGGCCACGCCGCCGGCGGTGGTGATCGAGCCGCCCATGCTCGGTACGCCGACGGTGAGGCCGATCGGCACCGGGGTGTTGTCGCGGCTGGTGCCGTTCTTGTGCTGCCAGACGACCTTGGCGGTGGTCAGGTCGATACCCGCCACGTCACCCCAGGACGGCGCCTGGCACGGCAGGCCGATGGGCGACATGAACGGATGCATGATCACCGCGTAGGGCGCGCCGGTGTTCGGCTGCACGCCGCTGGTCTCGCCCTCGCGCTTGCTTCCGCTGGGCACCTTGTCGCGCGGCACCATCTGCGAGACGAAGGCCATGTAGTTGGGGCTGGTGAAGAGGATCTGGCGCACCGGGTCGACCGACACCCCGCCCCAGTTGAACACCCCGACGTTGCCCGGATAGATCAGGCTGCCCTGCTCCGACGGCGGGGTGTACTGGCCCTCGTAGCGCAGCGAGCGGAACTGGATGCGGCAGAGCATCTGGTCGAACGGGCTGCTGCCCCACATGTCGCGCTCGGTCAGCGGCGGGCGCAGCAGGTTGAGGTCGGAACGCGCCTGGGTCGGCGCGGTATGGTCGCCCTCCACCGCGCCCTGCGGCGCCGGCACTTCGCGGATCGGCACGATCGGCGTGCCGTCGCGGCGGTCCAGCACGTACAGGCTGCCCTGCTTGGTCGGCGCGATCAGCGCCGGCTTGACGCCATCGGCGGTCTTCAGGTCGAGCAGGGTCGGCTGGCTGCCGACGTCCATGTCCCACAGGTCGTGGTGGGTGAACTGGTAGTTCCAGCGCAGCTTGCCGGTGTTCAGGTCGAGAGCCACCAGGCCGGCGCTGAACTTCTCGGCACCGGGGGTGCGGTTGCCGCCCCACTGGTCGGGCATCTGGTTGCCCAGCGGCAGGTAGACCTGGCCGAGCTTCTCGTCGACGCTGGCCAGCGACCACATGTTCGGCGAGTTGCGGGTATAGAACTTGCCGGGAGCCAGGGGCTCGGTCTCGTCCGGGTTGCCGCTGTCCCAGTTCCACACCAGCTTGCCGTCGTGCACGTCGAAGGCGCGGATCACCCCGGACGGCTCGTTGGTCGACTCGTTGTCGGTGACGTGGCCGCCGATGATCACCAGATTGCGGGTGACCGCCGCCGGCGAGGTGGAGTAGTAGCCGCCCGGGGTGAACGGACCGATGCCGGCCGTCAGGTCGACCGCGCCCTTGACCCCGAAGTCCTCGCAGACCTTGCCGTTGTCGGCGTTGATCGCGATCAGGCGGGCGTCGGCGGTGGGCAGGAACAGGCGCCGCGGACAACTGGCGGCGACCGCCTTGCCGGCCTCGGAGAGCGCGGCCGGCGGCGCGCCGACGTCGCTCCTGGCGTACTGCTCTTCGTCGTAGTAGGAGACGCCACGGCAAGTCATGTGGGCGAAGCCCTTGAAGCCTACCGGGCTCTGGATCTGCGGGTCGAAGCGCCAGATTTCCGCGCCGGTGTCCGGGTCGAGGGCCAGCACCTTGCTGTGCGCGGTGCAGGCGTAGAGCATGCCGTTGACCTTCAGCGGGGTGTTCTCGTTGGTCAGTTCGAGCGGATCGTCGGCGGTCGGCAGGTCGCCGGTACGGATGCGCCAGGCTTCCTCGAGCTGGCCGACGTTGGCCGGGGTGATCTGCTTCAACGGCGAGTAGCGGTCGCCGAACTCGGTGCGGCCGTAGGCCTGCCAGTCGCCGTCCGGCATCGCCGGGGCGGTGCTGGTCATGCCGCTGTCGCGGTCGATGCGACCGACGATCTGCCCCGGATTGGTGAACTGGCTGCCCACCGCGGCGGCGCCGGCCAGGACCACCGCCACGCCCAGCGCCGCGGTGCCCAGCGGCGCCGGCCCCTCGGCCAGCAGCGGACGACGGAACCAGGGCAGCCAGAGCAGCAGGCCGAAGACGAACCACAGGGCCAGGCGCGGCACCAGTTGCCACCAGTCCAGGCCGACTTCCCACAGCGCCCAGACGGTGCTGGCGAACAGCACCAGGGCGTACAGGCCTAGCGCCGCACGCTTGCCCAGCAGCAGCAACAGCCCGCTCAGGGCCAGGCCGATGCCGGCCAGCAGGTAGTACAGCGAGCCGCCCAGGCTCGCCAGCTTGATGCCGCCGGCCAGCAGCGCCAGGCCGGACAGCAGGATCAACAGGCCGAGCAGGCTCGGCAGCAGGCGCGATCGACTGTGGTTACCTTCGCTCATCGTCCGGTACTCCCTTCGGGGTTGATGACAGGCATTGCTTACTCTCCTATTACGTTCTGCACGCCGGGCTGTTCAGCCCGCCGCGCCGCGTTGGGCGGCGCTGAAGAAATGGCCGCTGGCCATGACCGAATCGCGGTTGTCCGAAGCAACAGCCTAGAACACCGTCTGGATCTTGATCCCCGCCACCAG